>NZ_JBHWJZ010000032.1:0-90200 GCF_042731085.1 Streptomyces sp. NPDC059875 | reverse complement strand
CTAACACCCCCCTGGCCCCGTTCTCCTCCCGTACGGGAGGAGACCGGGCCCTGGGCGTACGGAGCCGCTACCGCACGAAGACGCCCGCCTGGCTCGCCAGGTCCAGGAAGTACTGCGGCGCGACGCCGAGCACCAGCGTCACGACCACACCGACCGTGATCGTGGCCGCCGTGAAGCCCGAGGGCACGGCGACCGTGGGGCCGTCCGCCTTCGGCTCGCTGAAGAACATCAGCACGATCACCCGGATGTAGAAGAACGCGGCGATCGCCGACGAGACGACGCCGACCACGACCAGCGCGCCCGCGCCGCCCTCCGCCGCCGCCGTGAAGACCGCGAACTTGCCGGAGAAGCCGGAGGTCAACGGGATGCCGGCGAAGGCGAGCAGGAAGACCGCGAAGACCGCCGCCACCAGCGGCGAACGGCGGCCCAGACCCGCCCACTTGGACAGGTGCGTCGCCTCGCCGCCCGCGTCCCGGACCAGCGTGACGACCGCGAACGCGCCGATCGTCACGAAGGAGTACGCGCCCAGGTAGAAGAGCACGGACGAGATGCCGGTGGGCGTGGCGGCGATGACACCGGCCAGCAGGAAGC
The DNA here is from genome assembly GCF_042731085.1 of Streptomyces sp. NPDC059875. Classification (NCBI taxonomy): domain Bacteria; kingdom Bacillati; phylum Actinomycetota; class Actinomycetes; order Kitasatosporales; family Streptomycetaceae; genus Streptomyces; species Streptomyces sp. NPDC059875. The sequence continues at coordinate 89,609 of NZ_JBHWJZ010000032.1, read as the reverse complement.
CGGCGTGTGCGATGGACGAGTACGCGAGGAGCCGCTTGATGTCGGTCTGGGTGATCGCGACGATCGCGCCGCCCAGCATGGTGACGATGGCGACGCCCCACATGACCGGCCGCCAGTCCCAGGTGAGGCCCGGCAGCACCACGTACAGCAGGCGCAGCAGCGCGCCGAACGCGGCGACCTTCGTCGCGGCCGCCATGAAGCCGGTGACGGGGGTCGGCGCGCCCTGGTAGACGTCCGGGGTCCACATGTGGAACGGCACGGCGCCGACCTTGAACAGCAGGCCCATGAGGACCAGGGCGAAGCCGATGAGCAGCAGGACGTCGTTGCCCATGGTCTGGGCGAGGGCCGGGTCGACCGAGGCGACCGAGCCGTCGACGACGTTCGCGATGGTGGCGTACGAGACGGAGCCCGCGTAGCCGTAGAGCAGGGCGATCCCGAAGAGCAGGAACGCCGAGGAGAAGGCTCCGAGGAGGAAGTACTTGACCGCCGCCTCCTGCGACATCAGCCGCTTGCGGCGGGCGACGGCGCAGAGCAGGTAGAGCGGGAGGGAGAAGACCTCCAGGGCGATGAAGAGCGTCAGGAGGTCGTTGGCGGCGGGGAAGACGAGCATGCCGGCGATGGCGAACAGCACCAGCGGGAACACCTCGGTGGTGGTGAACCCGGCCTTGACCGCCGCTTTCTCCTGGTCGCTGCCGGGAACGGCGGCGGCCTCGGCGGCGAAGGAGTCGACCTTGTGGCCGTTGTCGGCGGGGTCGAGCCGGCGCTCGGCGAAGGTGAAGACCGCGACGATCGAGGCCAGCAGGATGGTCCCCTGCAGGAAGAGCGCCGGCCCGTCCACGGCGATCGCGCCCATGGCCGCGATGTGGGCCTTGGTGGAGCCGTAGCCGCCGGCCGCGAGGCCGACGACCGCCGCGAAGGCGGCGACCAGCGCGAGCACGGTGAGGAACACCTGAGCGTGGTAGCGGCCCTTGCGGGGCACGAAGGCCTCGGCGAGGACGCTGAGGACTGCGGCGCCGACCACGATGAGGACGGGCGAGAGCTGGACGTACTCGATGTGGGGCGCGGGGATCTTGCTCACGGGCTCCGCGGCCGTCGTCCACAGGCTGTGGACAGCCATCGCACTCACTTGGCCTCCACGGTTTGGAGAGGAACGGTGGGCTGGGGGTCACTCTGCTGGACGTCTGACATGGTGTGGCTGACGGCCGGGTTGACGATGTCCGTCAGCGGCTTCGGGAACACCCCGAGGAGGATCAGCAGGGCGATCAGCGGGGCGACCACGACCAGTTCCCGCACCCGCAGGTCCGGCATCGTCCGGACCTCCTCGGTCTTCACCGGGCCCGTCATCGTCCGCTGGTACAGGACGAGGGTGTAGAGCGCGGCGAGGACGATGCCGGTGGTGGCGATGATGCCCGCCACCGGGTACCGGGCGTACGTGCCGACCAGGACCAGGAACTCACTGACGAAGGGCGCGAGGCCCGGCAGCGAGAGGGTGGCAAGACCGCCGATCAGGAAGGTGCCGGCGAGCACCGGGGCGACCTTCTGCACACCGCCGTAGTCGGCGATGAGCCGCGAGCCGCGCCGGGAGATCAGGAAGCCGGCCACCAGCATCAGCGCGGCCGTCGAGATCCCGTGGTTGACCATGTACAGCGTCGCGCCGCTCTGGCCCTGGGTGGTCATCGCGAAGATGCCCATGATGATGAAGCCGAAGTGCGAGATCGAGGCGTACGCGACCAGGCGCTTGATGTCCCGCTGGCCGACCGCGAGCAGCGCCCCGTACACGATGCTGACCAGGGCGAGCGCGATGATCACCGGGGTCGCCCACTTGCTGGCCTCCGGGAAGAGCTGGAGGCAGAAGCGGAGCATCGCGAACGTGCCGACCTTGTCGACGACCGCCGTGATGAGCACGGCGACCGGGGCGGTCGCCTCCCCCATCGCGTTCGGCAGCCAGGTGTGCAGCGGCCACAGCGGCGCCTTCACCGCGAAGGCGAAGAAGAAGCCGAGGAACAGCAGCCGTTCGGTGTTGGTCGCCATCTCGAGCGAGCCGTCGGCGCGGGCGGCGGCGATCTCGGTCAGGGAGAAGTTCCCCGCGACCACGTAGAGCCCGATGACGGCGGCCAGCATGATCAGTCCGCCGACGAGGTTGTAGAGCAGGAACTTGACGGCCGCGTAGGAGCGCTGGGCCGCCGCGTTCTCGTCCGAGCCCGCGTGGGCGCGGTCGCCGAAGCCGCCGATGAGGAAGTACATCGGGATGAGCATGGCTTCGAACAGGATGTAGAAGAGGAAGACGTCGGTGGCCTCGAAGGAGAGGATCACCATCGCCTCGACCATCAGGATCAGGGCGAAGAAGCCCTGGGTCGGCCGCCAGCGCGTGGACTTCGTCTCCAGGGGGTCGGCGTCGTGCCAGCCGGCCAGGATGACGAAGGGGATCAGCAGCGCGGTGAGCGCGATCAGCGCCACCCCGATGCCGTCCACGCCCAGTTCGTAACGGACCCCGAAGTCCTTGATCCAGGAGTAGGACTCGACGAACTGGTACCGGTCGCCGCCGGGTTCGAAGTCCACGAGGACGACCACGGCGAGGACGAGTGTGACGAGCGAGACGGTCAGCGCCAGCCATTTGGCGGCGGCGCGACGGGCGGCGGGGACGGCGGCGGTGAGGATCGCACCGACCGCCGGCACCGCTGCCGTCGCCGTCAGGATCGGGAACCCTGCGTTCACTACTTGCGACATGGCAGTTACACCGCCCTCATCAGCAGGGTCGCGGCGATCAGCACCGCCGTACCTCCGAACATGGAGACCGCATACGTGCGGGCGTAGCCGTTCTGCAGCTTGCGCAGCCGGCCGGACAGGCCCCCGACCGAGGCCGCGGTGCCGTTGACCACCCCGTCGACCAGGGTGTGGTCGACGTAGACGAGCGAGCGGGTGAGGTGCGTGCCGCCCGTGACGAAGACGGCGTGGTTGAAGTCGTCCTGGAGCAGGTCGCGGCGGGCGGCCCGGGTGAGCAGCGAGCCGCGCGGGGCGGTGACCGGGACGGGCCTGCGTCCGTACTGGAGGTACGCGAGCCCGACGCCGATCACCATGACCGCGACCGTGGCGGAGGTGATGGCCCCGGCGCTGATCGGCGGGTGGCCGTGCTCGAACTCGGTCACCGGCTTCAGCCAGTTCACGAACCGGTCGCCGATGCTGAAGAAGCCACCCGCGGCCACGGATCCGACGGCCAGCAGGATCATCGGGACCGTCATCACCCTCGGCGACTCGTGCGGGTGCGGCATCTCGCCCTGTTCGTCCGCCTGCCAGCGCTTCTCGCCGAAGAAGGTCATCAGCATCACGCGCGTCATGTAGAACGCCGTGATGGCCGCGCCGAGCAGCGTGACCGCGCCGAGGATCCAGCCTTCGGTGCCACCCTTGGCGAAGGCCGCCTCGATGATCTTGTCCTTGGAGAAGAAGCCGGACAGGCCCGGGAAGCCGATGATCGCGAGATAGCCGAGGCCGAAGGTGACGAAGGTGATCGGCATGTACTTCCGCAGGCCGCCGTAACGGCGCATGTCCACCTCGTCGTTCATGCCGTGCATGACCGAACCGGCACCGAGGAAGAGCCCGGCCTTGAAGAAGCCGTGCGTCACCAGGTGCATGATCGCGAAGACGTAGCCGATGGGGCCGAGGCCCGCCGCCAGGATCATGTAGCCGATCTGCGACATCGTCGAGCCGGCCAGCGCCTTCTTGATGTCGTCCTTCGCGCAACCGACGATCGCACCGAAGAGGAGCGTGACCGCGCCGACCACGACGACCACGAGCTGGGCATCCGGGGAGGCGTTGAAGATGTCGGCGGAGCGGACGATCAGATAGACACCGGCGGTGACCATGGTGGCCGCGTGGATGAGGGCCGAGACCGGGGTCGGGCCCTCCATCGCGTCCCCGAGCCAGGACTGCAGCGGCACCTGGGCCGACTTGCCGCAGGCGGCGAGGAGGAGCATCAGGGCGATCGCCGTCAGCGTCCCCTCGGACGCCTCACCGGTCGCCTCCAGGACCGGCCCGAAGGTGAAGGTCCCGAAGGTGGTGAACATGATCATGACGGCGATCGACAGACCCATGTCGCCGACCCGGTTGACCAGGAAGGCCTTCTTCGCGGCGGTGGCCGCGGTGGGCTTGTGCTGCCAGAAGCCGATCAGGAGGTACGAGGCGAGGCCGACGCCCTCCCAGCCGAAGTAGAGCAGCAGGTAGTTGTCGGCGAGGACGAGGAGCAGCATCGCCGCGAGGAACAGGTTCAGATAGCCGAAGAAGCGGCGCTTGCGCTCGTCGTGCTCCATGTACCCGATCGAGTACACGTGGATGAGCGAGCCCACACCGGTGATCAGCAGTACGAACGTCATCGACAGCTGGTCGAGCTGGAAGGCCATCTGCGCCTGGAAGCTCTCGACGGGGATCCAGGTGTACAGGTTCTGGAACATGGCCCGGTCGTCGACGGGCTTGCCGAGCATGTCGGCGAAGAGCACCACGCCGATGACGAAGGAGACGGCCGCGAGCACCGTGCCGAGCAGGGGCCCGACCTTGTCCAGGCGCCGCCCGCCGCACAGCAGGACGGCCGCTCCCAGCAGAGGCGCCGCGATGAGCAGCGCAATCAGATTCTCCACGATTCAGCCCCTCACAGCTTCATCAGGCTGGCGTCGTCGACCGAGGCCGAGTGGCGGGAACGGAACAGCGACACGATGATCGCGAGCCCGACCACGACCTCCGCGGCGGCGACGACCATCGTGAAGAAGGCGATGATCTGGCCGTCGAGATTGCCGTGCATCCGGGAGAAGGCGACGAACGCGAGGTTGCAGGCGTTGAGCATCAGCTCGACGCACATGAAGACCACGATCGCGTTCCGCCGGATCAGGACCCCGGCCGCTCCGATGGTGAACAACAGGGCGGCGAGGTACAGATAGTTGACGGGGTTCACCGCGTGGCCTCCTCTTCGTCCCGGTCGAGCTCGTCCCGGTCCCGGCCGAGCCGCTCCTCGGAGCGCTGCTCCAGCGCCTTCAGGTCCGCCAGCGCCTCGCTGGACACGTCGCGGACCTGGCCGCGCTTGCGCAGCGTCTGCATCACGGTCAGCTCGGCGGGGGTGCCGTCGGGCAGCAGACCGGCGATGTCCACCGCGTTGTGCCGGGCGTAGACACCCGGCGCGGGCAGCGGCGGCACGTGCGTGCCCTCGCGCACCCGCTGCTCGGACAGCTCGCGCTGGGTGCGGGCCCGCTCGGTGCGCTCGCGGTGGGTGAGCACCATCGCGCCGACGGCCGCGGTGATGAGCAGCGCGCCGGTGATCTCGAAGGCGAAGACGTACTTGGTGAAGATGAGGGCGGCGAGGCCCTCGACGTTTCCGCCGTACGCGCCGTTGGCCGCGCCCAGTCCGTTGAACTCCGTCAGGGACGCCTGGCCGATGCCGGCGATCAGCAGGATGCCGAAGCCGAGCCCGCAGGCCGCGGCCCACCAGCGCTGCCCCTTGATGGTCTCCTTCAGCGAGTCCGCGGCCGTGACACCGACCAGCATGACGATGAAGAGGAAGAGCATCATGATCGCGCCGGTGTAGACGACGATCTGGACGATGCCGAGGAAGTACGCGCCGTTGGCGAGGTAGAAGACCGCCAGGATGATCATCGTGCCGGCCAGACAGAGGGCGCTGTGCATCGCCTTCTTCATCAGGACCGTGCACAGGGCGCCGATGACGGCGACGGTGCCGAGGACCCAGAACTGGAAGGCCTCGCCGCCCGAGGTCGCGTACGCCGCGAGGTTGGCGCTCATGCGTCCACCTCTTCCGGCTCGCCCTTCTCCCCCTTGGAGGTGGCGACCTGACGGACGGTGCCGGGCGCGGCCTCGGTGACCAGGCCCCGGTAGTAGTCCTGCTCGTCCATCCCCGGGTAGATGGCGTGCGGGGAGTCGACCATGCCCTCCTCCAGGCCGGCGAGGAGCTGCTCCTTGGTGTAGATCAGGTTCTCGCGGGAGGAGTCGGCCAGTTCGAACTCGTTCGTCATCGTCAGCGCCCGCGTGGGGCAGGCCTCGATGCACAGCCCGCACAGGATGCAGCGGGCGTAGTTGATCTGGTAGACGACGCCGTACCGCTCGCCCGGGGAGTAGCGCTCCTCGTCGGTGTTGTCCGCGCCCTCCACGTAGATGGCGTCCGCGGGGCAGGCCCAGGCGCACAGCTCGCAGCCGACGCACTTCTCGAGGCCGTCGGGGTGACGGTTGAGCTGGTGCCGGCCGTGGAAGCGCGGCGCCGTCGTCTTCTGCTGCTCCGGGTACTGCTCGGTCAGCCGCTTCTTGAACATGGCCTTGAAGGTCACGCCGAAGCCGGCCACCGGATTCTGGAAATCAGACACCGTCCGTCTCCTTTCCATCACTCGCAGTAGCAGTATCGGGGCCACCACTGACAACGAGGTCCCGGTCGTGCCGGGGCCTGCGCCGCGGTACGGGCGGCAGGGACTGTCCGGGCTTGGGCGGTACGGGGAATCCGCCGGCCATCGGGTCGAACGGGGGCTCGTCCTCGACCTCGGCGGCCTTGGCCTTCCGGTCGCGGAACATGTCGGCGACGAAGGAGAGGAGCAGGACGGCGATGACGGCGCCGGCGACGTACAGCACGATGTTCTGGAAGCCGACGTTCTCGTTGCGCAGGGCGCGGACGGTGGCGACCAGCATCAGCCAGAGCACCGAGACCGGGATGAGGACCTTCCAGCCGAGCTTCATCAACTGGTCGTAGCGGACGCGGGGCAGGGTGCCGCGGAGCCAGATGAAGAAGAAGAGCAGCAGCTGCACCTTGAGGACGAACCAGAGCATCGGCCACCAGCCGTGGTTCGCGCCCTCCCAGAAGGTGGAGATCGGGTACGGGGCACGCCAGCCGCCGAGGAAGAGCGTCACGGACACGGCGGAGACCGTCACCATGTTCACGTACTCGGCGAGCATGAACATCGCGAACTTGATGGACGAGTACTCGGTGTTGAAGCCGCCGACGAGGTCGCCCTCCGACTCCGGCATGTCGAACGGGGCGCGGTTGGTCTCGCCGACCATCGTGACGACGTAGATGATGAACGAGACCGGCAGCAGGACGATGAACCAGCGGTCCGCCTGCGCCTCGACGATCGCCGAGGTCGACATCGACCCGGAGTAGAGGAAGACGGAGGCGAACGCGGCGCCCATGGCGATCTCGTAGGAGATCATCTGCGCGCAGGAGCGCAGGCCGCCGAGGAGCGGGTACGTGGAGCCGGAGGACCAGCCGGCGAGCACGATGCCGTAGATGCCGACGGAGGCGATGGCCAGGACGTACAGCATGGCGATCGGCAGGTCCGTGAGCTGCATCGTGGTGCGGTGGCCGAAGATCGAGACCTCGTTGCCGGCCGGGCCGAAGGGGATCACGGCGATGGCCATGAACGCGGGGGCGGCGGCGATGATCGGCGCGAGGATGTAGACGACCTTGTCGGCGCGCTTGACGACGACGTCCTCCTTGAGCATCAGCTTGATGCCGTCCGCGAGGGACTGGAGGAGACCCCAGGGTCCGTGCCGGTTGGGCCCGATGCGCAGCTGCATCCAGGCGACGACCTTGCGCTCCCACACGATGGAGAAGAGCACGGTGACCATGAGGAAGGCGAAGCAGAAGACGGCCTTGATCGCGACGAGCCACCAGGGGTCCGTCCCGAACATGGACAGGTCTTCGGCAGCGAGGACGCTGCGCTGTGCGTCCGCGAGTTGAGCGAGGGCGGTCATGCGCGCACCTCCCGTGCGGGGGCGGCCAGGGCTTCGCCCGGCCGGACGACGTGGGTACGGGCCCCGGGGACCGCGCGAACGCTGGCCGGCCGGGCGAGGATCGCGGTCATGACCGGACCTCCACCGCGTCGGCGGCGTCCGCCGGGCCGATGCGGACCAGGTCGCCCGGGTGGGCGCCCGTGTCGGAGAGGACGCCGCCCGCCGACGAGTTGAGCGGGAGCCAGACCACTCGGTCGGGCATCTCCGTCACCTGGAGCGGGAAGCGGGTCGTGCCGGCCGGGCCGGTGACGGCGAGGACGTCGCCGTCCTTGACGCCCGTCTCGGCGGCGGTGGCGGCCGAGAGGCGGGCGAGCGCCGCGTGGCGGGTGCCGGCCAGGGCTGTGTCGCCCTCCTGGAGGCGGCCCAGGTCGAGCAGGAGCCGGTGGCCGGCGAGGACCGCCTCGCCCTCGCCCGGTCGGGGCGCGGACTGGGCGGGCTCGGTGGGCTCGGTCGCCCGCTCGCCCTCCCAGCCGCCGAGCCGGTCCAGCTCCCGGCGGACGGCGCGCAGGTCGGGCAGGGCCAGGTGCGCGTCGAGGGCGTCGGCGAGCATGTGGAGCACGCGCGCGTCCGTCGGCGGCAGCGGCCGGGTCATCTGCTCGGGCTTGAGCGCGGCCTCGAAGAGCCGTGCCCTGCCCTCCCAGTTGAGGAAGGTGCCGGGCTTCTCGGCGACCGCGGCGACCGGCAGGATCACGTCCGCCCGCTCGGTGACCTCGCTCGGCCGCAGCTCCAGGGAGACGACGAACGCCGCGTCCAGGGCCTCACGCGCGCGTGCCGGGTCGGGCAGGTCGCGGACCTCGACGCCGCCGACGAGCAGCGCGCCCAGTTCGCCGGTGGCCGCGGCCTCGACGATCTGGCCGGTGTCGCGGCCGTAGCCGTGCGGGAGTTCGCGTACGCCCCAGGCGGCCGCGACCTCCTCACGCGCGCGTGGGTCGGTCGCGGGGCGGCCGCCGGGCAGCAGCGTCGGGATGGCGCCGGCTTCGAGCGCGCCGCGCTCGCCGGCCCGGCGCGGGATCCACACCAGCTGCGCGCCGGTCGCGGTCGCCGTCCGTACGGCGGCGGTCAGGCCGCCGGGCACGGCGGCGAGCCGCTCGCCGACGACGAGGACCGCCCCGTCCTGGCGCAGCGCCTCGGCCGCGTGCGTCCCGGCCTCATCAAGGCCGACCCGCGAGGTGAGGGCGTCCAGCCACTCGGTCTCGGTGCCGGGCGCGGCCGGCAGCAGCGTGCCGCCCGCCTTCACCAGGCCCCTGGTCGCGTGCGAGGCGAGCGCGTACGTCTTCTGTCCGTGCTTGCGCCAGGCCTTGCGCAGCCGCAGGAAGACGCCGGGCGCCTCCTCCTCGGCCTCGAAGCCGACGAGCAGCACGGCCGGAGCGGCTTCGAGGGAGGTGTACGTGACCCCGCTGCCGTCCAGATCGCGGCCACGGCCCGCCACCGTGGAGGCCAGGAAGTCGGCCTCCTCGCTGGAGTGGACGCGGGCCCGGAAGTCGACGTCGTTGGTGTCGAGGGCGACCCGGGCGAACTTGGCGTACGCGTAGGAGTCCTCGACGGTCAGCCGCCCGCCGGCCAGGACGCCGCTGCGGCCGCGGACGAGCCCGCGGGCCGCGGCCTCCAGAGCCTCCGGCCAGGACGCGGGCTCGAGGACACCGTCCTCATTGCGTACCAGTGGGGTGCTCAGCCGGTCGCGCTGCTGGGCGTACCGGAACGCGAACCGCCCCTTGTCGCACACCCACTCCTCGTTGACCTCCGGGTCCTCCGCCGCGAGCCGCCGCATGACCTTGCCGCGCCGGTGGTCGGTGCGGGTCGCGCAGCCGCCCGCGCAGTGCTCGCACACCGAAGGCGAGGAGACGAGGTCGAAGGGCCGGGAGCGGAACCGGTACGCCGCCGAGGTCAGCGCGCCGACCGGGCAGATCTGGATGGTGTTCCCGGAGAAGTACGACTCGAAGGGGTCGCCCTCGCCGATGCCGACCTGCTCCAGAGCGCCACGCTCCAGCAGCTCGATCATCGGATCGCCCGCGATCTGCTGCGAGAACCGGGTGCAGCGGGCACACAGCACGCACCGCTCACGGTCCAGGAGCACCTGCGGGGAGAGCGGGATCGGCTTCTCGTACGTCCGCTTCTTCCCCTCGAAGCGGGACTCCGACTGCCCGTGGGACATGGCCTGGTTCTGCAGCGGGCACTCGCCGCCCTTGTCGCAGACCGGGCAGTCCAGCGGGTGGTTGATGAGCAGCAGCTCCATCACACCGTGCTGGGCCTTCTCGGCGACCGGGGAGGTCAGCTGCGACTTCACCACCATGCCGTCGGTGCACGTGATGGTGCAGGAGGCCATCGGCTTGCGCTGGCCCTCGACCTCGACGATGCACTGCCGGCAGGCGCCGGCCGGGTCGAGGAGCGGGTGGTCGCAGAAGCGCGGGATCTCGATGCCGAGCTGTTCGGCGGCGCGGATGACCAGGGTCCCCTTGGGGACGGAGATCTCGGCGCCGTCGATCGTCAGCGTGACGAGGTCCTCCGGCGGTACCGCCGGGGAACCGCCGCCGGCGGGGCCGGCCGTGGTGACCGTCATGCCGTCACCTCCTTGTGGTTGTCCGCCCAGGCGGTCGACTTGGCCGGGTCGAAGGGGCAGCCCCGGCCGGTGATGTGCTGCTCGTACTCCTCGCGGAAGTACTTCAGCGAGGAGAAGATCGGGGAGGCGGCGCCGTCGCCGAGCGCGCAGAACGACTTGCCGTTGATGTTGTCGGCGATGTCGTTCAGCTTGTCGAGGTCGGACATGACGCCCTTGCCGGCCTCGATGTCGCGGAGCAACTGCACCAGCCAGTACGTGCCTTCACGGCAGGGAGTGCACTTGCCGCAGGACTCGTGCGCGTAGAACTCGGTCCACCGGGTCACCGCACGGACCACGCACGTCGTCTCGTCGAAGCACTGGAGCGCCTTGGTGCCGAGCATCGAGCCGGCGGCGCCCACGGCCTCGTAGTCCAGCGGGACGTCGAGGTGCTCGTCGGTGAACATCGGGGTGGAGGAGCCGCCCGGGGTCCAGAACTTCAGCCGGTGGCCCGGCCGCATCCCGCCGCTCATGTCGAGCAGCTGGCGCAGCGTGATCCCGAGCGGGGCCTCGTACTGGCCGGGCGAGGTGACGTGCCCGCTGAGCGAGTAGAGCGTGAAGCCCGGGGACTTCTCGCTGCCCATCGACTTGAACCAGTCCTTGCCCCGGTTGAGGATCGCGGGAACGGACGCGATGGACTCGACGTTGTTCACCACAGTGGGGCAGGCGTACAGACCGGCGACCGCGGGGAAGGGGGGACGCAGCCGGGGCTGGCCGCGTCGTCCTTCGAGCGAGTCGAGCAGCGCGGTCTCCTCGCCGCAGATGTACGCGCCGGCGCCGGCGTGCACGGTGATGTCGAGGTTCAGACCGCTGCCGAGGATGTTCTCGCCGAGGTAGCCGGCGTCGTACGCCTCGCGCACCGCCTCGTGCAGGCGGCGCAGGACGGGTACGACCTCGCCCCGCAGGTAGATGAACGCGTGCTCGGAGCGGATCGCGTAGCAGGCGATGATCATTCCCTCGATGAGGGAGTGCGGGTTGGCGAAGAGGAGCGGGATGTCCTTGCAGGTCCCGGGCTCCGACTCGTCGGCGTTGACGACGAGGTAGTGCGGCTTGCCGTCGCCCTGGGGAATGAACTGCCACTTCATTCCGGTGGGGAAGCCGGCGCCGCCGCGGCCGCGCAGACCGGAGTCCTTGACGTACGCGATGAGGTCGTCGGGCGTCATCGCGAGGGCCTTCCGCAGACCCTCGTACCCCTCGTGCCTCTTGTACGTCTCCAGGGTCCAGGAGTCGGGCTGGTCCCAGAACGCCGAAAGGACCGGCGCCAGAAGCTTCTCGGGGCTGCTGTTGTTGATCTCGGCTGCCAAGGTCATCACTCCCCCTCCCCACTGGCCGATTCGCCGCGCGGGTGGACGATCTTGTGGTGCGGGGTCTCGCCCTTGGCCAGGCGCAGCCCGACGAGCGAGGCCGGGCCGGCCCCACCGGTGGCCTCGACGGCCCCCTCGCGCTCGTCGGGGAAACCGGCCAGGATGCGGGCGGTCTCCTTGTACGTGCACAGGGGCGCGCCGCGCGTCGGCTCGACCGGGCGGCCGGCCCGCAGGTCGTCGACGATCTTCTTGGCGGACGCGGGCGTCTGGTTGTCGAAGAACTCCCAGTTGACCATCACCACGGGCGCGAAGTCGCAGGCCGCGTTGCACTCGATGTGCTCCAGCGTGACCTTGCCGTCCTCGGTCGTCTCGTTGTTGCCGACGCCGAGGTGCTCCTTCAGCTCCTCGAAGATGGCGTCGCCGCCCATGACCGCGCAGAGCGTGTTGGTGCAGACGCCGACCTGGTAGTCGCCGGAGGGCTTGCGCCGGTACATCGTGTAGAAGGTGGCGACCGCGGTGACCTCGGCGGTGGTGAGACCGAGGACCTCGGCACAGAACTTCATGCCGGTACGGGTCACATGGCCCTCCTCCGCCTGCACGAGGTGCAGCAGCGGCAGGAGCGCGGAGCGGGACCCCGGGTAGCGGGCGATGATCTCCTTGGCGTCCGCCTCCAGCCGGGCGCGTACCTCGGCCGGGTAGTCGGGGGCGGGGAGCTGGGGCATCCCGAGACTGGTCTGTCCGTCCGTCATCGGTCGACGCCTCCCATCACGGGGTCGATGGACGCGACGGCGACGATGACGTCGGCGACCTGGCCGCCCTCGCACATCGCCGCCATGGCCTGCAGGTTGGTGAAGGACGGGTCGCGGAAGTGGACCCGGTAGGGGCGGGTGCCGCCGTCGGAGACGACGTGCACGCCCAGCTCGCCCTTGGGCGATTCGACGGCCGCGTACGCCTGTCCGGCCGGGACCCGGAAGCCCTCGGTGACCAGCTTGAAGTGGTGGATCAGGGCCTCCATGGAGGTGCCCATGATCTTCTTGATGTGGTCGAGGGAGTTGCCGAGGCCGTCCGGGCCCTGCGCGAGCTGCGCGGGCCAGGCGATCTTCTTGTCGGCGACCATGACCGGACCGCGCGCCAGGCGGTCGAGGCACTGCTCGACGATCCGCAGCGACTGCCGCATCTCCTCCAGGCGGACGAGGAAGCGGCCGTAGGCGTCGCAGGTCTCGGCGGTCGGGATGTCGAACTCGTAGTTCTCGTAGCCGCAGTACGGGTCGGTCTTGCGCAGGTCGTGCGGGAGGCCGGCGGAGCGCAGCATCGGTCCGGTGACGCCGAGCGCCATGCAGCCGGCGAGGTCGAGGTAGCCGACGTCCTGCATACGGGCCTTGAAGATGGGGTTGCCCGTGGCGAGCTTGTCGTACTCCGGCAGGTTCTTCTTCATGGTCTTCACGAACTCGCGCACGGCGTCGACGGCGCCGGGCGGGAGGTCCTGGGCGAGGCCGCCGGGGCGGATGAACGCGTGGTTCATGCGCAGGCCGGTGATCAGCTCGTACAGGTCCAGGATCATCTCGCGGTCGCGGAAGCCGTAGATCATGATCGTGGTCGCGCCCAGCTCCATGCCGCCGGTGGCGATGGCCACCAGGTGGGAGGAGAGCCGGTTGAGCTCCATCAGCATCACGCGGAGGACGCTGGCCCGGTCGGGGATCTGGTCGGTGATGCCGAGCAGCTTCTCGACGCCCAGGCAGTACGCCGTCTCGTTGTAGAACGAGGTGAGGTAGTCCATGCGCGTGACGAAGGTGGTGCCCTGCGTCCAGGTCCGGTACTCGAGGTTCTTCTCGATGCCGGTGTGGAGGTAGCCGATGCCGCAGCGGGCCTCGGTGACGGTCTCGCCGTCGATCTCCAGGATCAGGCGGAGCACGCCGTGCGTGGACGGGTGCTGGGGGCCCATGTTGACGATGATCCGCTCGTCGTCGGCCTTGGCGGCGGACTCGACGACCTCCTCCCAGTCGCCACCGGTGACCGTGTAGACGGTGCCTTCGGTGGTCTCCCGGGCGGAGGCGGCGGAGGCGTTTTCGGTACTCATCAGCTGTACGACCTCCGCTGGTCAGGAGCCGGGATCTGGGCGCCCTTGTACTCGACGGCGATGCCGCCGAGGGGGTAGTCCTTGCGCTGCGGGAAGCCCTGCCAGTCGTCCGGCATCATGATCCGGGTGAGGGCGGGGTGGCCGTCGAAGACGATGCCGAAGAAGTCGTACGTCTCGCGCTCGTGCCAGTCGTTGGTCGGATAGACCGCGACGAGCGACGGGATGTGCGGGTCGGCGTCCGGGGCGGACACCTCCAGGCGGATCAGCCGGCCGTGGGTGAGCGAGCGCAGGTGGTACACGGCGTGCAGCTCGCGGCCCTTGTCGCCGAGGTAGTGGACGCCGGAGACGCCCGTACAGAGCTCGAAGCGCAGGGCGGGGTCGTCGCGCAGGGTGCGGGCGACCCGGACGAGGTGCTCGCGGGCGATGTGGAAGGTGAGCTCGCCGCGGTCGACGACCGTCTTCTCGATCGCGTTCTCCGGCAGGAGGCCCTGCTCGTCGAGGGCGCCCTCGAGTTCGTCGGCGACCTCGTCGAACCAGCCGCCGTAGGGGCGGGTGGCCGCGCCGGGGAGGCGTACGGAGCGGACGAGGCCGCTGTAGCCGGAGGTGTCGCCGCCGTTGTTGGCGCCGAACATGCCGCGCTGGACGCGGACCTCCTCGCCGTGCTCCCCGCGCTGCCCGGGCAGGTTCTGCTCGGAGAGCTCCTTCTCGGGGTTCGGAGTTTCGTCGCTCACCGGAGCAGACCCTTCATCTCAATGGTCGGCAGGGCCTTGAGCGCCGCTTCCTCCGCCTCGCGGGCCGCCTCCTCGGCGTTCACACCGAGCTTGGAGGTCTGGATCTTCTGGTGGAGCTTGAGAATCGCGTCCATCAGCATCTCCGGGCGCGGCGGGCACCCCGGCAAATAGATGTCAACCGGAACAATGTGGTCAACGCCCTGCACAATCGCGTAATTGTTGAACATTCCGCCCGAAGATGCGCAAACCCCCATGGAGATGACCCACTTGGGGTTCGGCATCTGGTCGTAGACCTGCCGCAGGACGGGCGCCATCTTCTGGCTGACGCGACCGGCCACGATCATCAGGTCGGCCTGGCGCGGTGAGCCGCGGAAGACCTCCATGCCGAAGCGCGCCAGGTCGTAGCGCCCGGCGCCGGTCGTCATCATCTCGATGGCGCAGCAGGCGAGGCCGAAGGTCGCGGGGAAGACGGACGCCTTGCGCACCCAGCCCGCGGCCTGTTCGACCGTCGTCAGCAGAAAACCGCTCGGCAGCTTCTCTTCGAGTCCCATAGGTGCCCCTCAGCCCCTCAGTCCCATTCCAGGCCGCCGCGCCGCCACACGTAGGCGTAGGCGACGAAGACGGTGAGCACGAAGAGCAGCATCTCCACGAGCCCGAAAAGCCCCAGGGCGTCGAAGGTGACGGCCCAGGGGTAGAGGAAGACGATCTCGATGTCGAAGACGATGAAGAGCATCGCCGTCAGGTAGTACTTGATGGGGAAGCGGCCACCTCCGGCCGGCGTCGGCGTCGGTTCGATGCCGCACTCGTACGCCTCGAGCTTTGCCCTGTTGTACCGCTTTGGGCCGATTAGCGTGGCCATGACCACGGAGAAGATCGCAAACCCCGCACCCAGGGCACCGAGCACGAGGATGGGCGCGTACGCATTCACGCTCCTCGCTCCTTCCAGTCGTCCTTGACCGTTGGACCGCACTGCCGGGCCGTGGAAGATCGCCCCCATGTGAGGCAGTTCACAAGCCTGGCTGCCCCGCATCTTATGCCTGCCCCTCTGTGATCTGCGACACGGGGTACGGCAACGACTTTGTGATCTCCACCACCTGACGAAGGATCATGAAGTCGGATGAGCGGTGATCTTGGCACTCGAAGCGCCCAGGTGATCACCAGATGTGACATCCGGACCGGAAACCGCTGGTCGGAAGGGGTGGTGCTCTATCAAGAGATGGACCATGCAAGCAAATTGGCAATGGACGCTGCCCGAGTGATAAGGCAACCGCCCGTCGCTCGGTCGGGGGCCCCGGCGGACGGGAGTGGACGCGTGCGCGCATTCACGAGCCCGAATGTGACCTGCACCACACCCCCACATGCCGTCAGAAAGTGGGGCTTGGCCATCCGAGTGAAGAGGTGGTAAGCGACGGGCAATTCGGGCGTTTCATTGAAAACGCATGATCAAGGGCTCAATAAGCGGTGCCCGGATTGTCCGTTACGGCGTCAATAAGGGCGCCAGAGAAGCGGATTATGTGATTCCGAACGTAACTGTGGCGCAACCCACGTTTCTTGAAGGGAACCGTGAAGCCCTGATAGCGGTTGTACTCATGTCCCACACCGCTCACATACCCAGCCACCGGAAGCCCCGCCGCAGCGCCTCGAAGCTCGCGCTCCGGGCAGGAGTTGCCGGTGGCGTCCTCAGCACCATCGCGGTGGCCGGTGCTGCCGGGCCGGCGAATGCCGAGCCGGTGACCGAGACCATCGAGATGCCCACGCTCGGCGCGCTCGACGCCGACCTGGCGAGCGCCGTCTCCGCGTCGGCCGAGGCCTCCCAGCAGCAGGCCCTCGACCTGAGCCTGCAGGCCCAGGAGCAGGGCGCCGCCCAGAAGGCCGCCCTGGACGCCAAGAAGGCCAAGGCGGAGGCCGACCGCAAGGCCGCGGCCGCCAAGGCGGAGGCCGAGCGTGCCGAGAAGGCCCGCGTCGAGGCCCAGGAGCGCGCCTCCCGCACCCAGGAGCGCACCACGCTCTCCGCGTCCTCCTCCGGCTCCTCGTCCAGCAGCAGCTCGCAGGCGGCCACCGGCTCCGCCGCGGCGATCGTGGCCTTCGCCCGCGCCCAGGTCGGCGACGCCTACATCTCCGGCGGCACCGGCCCGAACTCCTGGGACTGCTCCGGCCTCGTCCAGGCCGCGTACAGCCAGGCCGGCATCGACCTGCCGCGCATCTCCAGCTCGCAGTCGAGCATGGGCACCTCCGTCTCCCTGAGCAACCTCCAGCCGGGCGACATCCTGTACTGGGGCAGCCGCAGCGGCTCGTACCACGTGGCCATCTACGTGGGCGGCGGCAATTACGTCGGCGCGCAGAACCCGTCGACCGGTGTCGTCGAGCGCTCCATGGACTGGGACATGCCCTCCGGCGCCGTCCGCGTCCTCTGATCATCCGAGCACGAAGAGCCGTCACTCCTCGGGGGAGTGACGGCTCTTTGCCGCTTTCGCCCTACTTGCCCCGGAAGGCCTCGATGAGGCGGGCGTAGCTGTCGCCGCCGTGCCCCGCCGCCACGGCCTCCCGCATCAGCTCCAGATGCAGCCGCGGCAGCCGCCCGTCGATCCCGCGCGCCTCACCGGCCTCCAGCAGATGCCCGATGGTGGCCACCTGGACGTCGATGGTGGCGTCCGAGCCCGGGTACTCCCCCGCGTCGATCTGCTCGGCGTACGTGGTGAGGAACCAGGAGACCGTCTTCAGCCAGCGGTTCGCGAGCGCGGTGAACTCCTTGGCCGCCACCCCGTCCGCGCCCGCGAGGGCGGTGGCGTGCAGCCAGCCGCCGAAGACCGACCACATGAGCCCGAGCAGCCCGGCGTCGTACAGCGACGCGAGTCCCGCGTCCGGGCCGAGGTCGACCGGGTCGCCGAGCACGGCCAGGGTCGCCCGGTGCCGGGCGAGCAGTTCGGGCGAGCCCGCGTACAGGATCATGTTGCCGCTGTCGCCGATCCCCGGAGGGGTCGTCATGATGCCGCCGTCCAGATAGCCGGCGCCGTGCGAGGCCGCCCATTCCGCCTCCGCGCGGGCCTGCTCGGGAGAGCCGCTGGTGAGGTTGACCAGGATCCGGCCGCGGAGCGATGCGGCCGGCGGGGCGAGGAGTTCGCGTACGGCGGTGTAGTCGAGGACGCAGACCACGACGAGTTCGCTCGCCTCGACGGCCTCGGCGACGGTGGCGGCGCGGGTGGCGCCACGGGCGACCAGGGCGTCGGCCCTGCTCGGCGTACGGTTCCAGACGGTGGTGGGGTGGCCCGCGGCGAGGAAGGCGTCGGCGAGGGCGGTGCCCATCTGCCCGAGGCCGATGACGGTGACGTTCTGCTTGTTCATGACCTCCACGCTCGCAGCGGCGGAATCCGGCCGACAGTGGCAGGACTGACGACGGCCGCACGATTCCTGCCGTAGGTTCGGCCGCATGCGTACGGGAATCGTCGCCATCGCCGTCGTACCGGACCAGCGGGTCGGCACGTCACTGTGGGAGCTGTACGAACTCTCCCTCGCGTGCGCGGTCTTCGGCATCCCGCACCCCGACCTCGCCGACCCCTGGTACGAGCTGCGGCTGTGCGGGGACACCGGTGACGCCGGGGTCTTCTCCCTGCGGACCAGCCACGGTCTCGACGGACTCGTGGGCGCGGACACCGTGATCGTGCCGTCCGTGCCCGACGCGGTCGTGGACGACGGCGAGGAGGTGCCGGCCGAGCTGGTCGAGGCGCTGCGCGCGGCCGCCGCGTCCGGCGCGCGGATCGTCTCCCTGTGCACCGGCGCCTTCGCGCTCGCCGCCGCCGGACTCCTGGACGGCCGCCGGGCCACCGCCCATTGGCAGCACACCGGGCAGCTCGCCGCCCGCCACCCCGAGGTGATCGTGGACGATTCCGTGCTCTACACGGACGAGGGAACGGTGTTGACGAGCGCCGGGGCCACCGCCGCGCTCGACCTGTGCCTGCATCTCGTACGCAAGGACCTCGGCGCCACCGTCGCGGGTCAGCTCGCCCGGCGCCTGGTCGTGCCCGCCCACCGCACGGGCGGGCAGGCCCAGTTCATCGAGGCGCCGCTGCCGCCGAGCGACGGCGACAGCCTGGGACCCGTCCTGCAGTGGGCGACCGAGCGGCTGGCCGAACCCCTGACGGTCGACGACCTCGCCCGGCGGGCCCGGCTGAGCCCGCGCACCTTCCACCGGCGGGTGCGGGAGGCGTACGGAACCACCCCGCTGCAGTGGCTGCTCCAGCAGCGGGTGGCCCGCGCCCAGACCCTCCTGGAGTCCACCGACCTGCCCGTGGAGCTGGTCGGCGAACGCAGCGGCCTGGGCACGTCGGCCAATCTGCGGCGCCACTTCACCCGTACGGTCGGGGTGTCCCCTTCCGACTACCGGCAGGCGTTCAGGCCCCAGGACCTCAGGCCTTCGGGGCCACCTTCGACAGGCCGTTGATGATCCGGTCCATCGCGTCGCCACCCGTCGGGTCGGTGAGGTTGGCCAGCATCTTCAGCGTGAACTTCATCAGGACCGGGTGGGTCAGACCGCGCTGCGTCGCGATCTTCATGATCTTCGGGTTGCCGATGATCTTCACGAAGGCCCGGCCGAGCGTGTAGTACCCGCCGTAGGTGTCCTTGAGGATCTTCGGGTAGTTGTGCAGGGCCAGTTCGCGCTGCGCCGGGGTCGACCGGGCGTGCGCCTGGACGATGACGTCGGCCGCGATCTGGCCGGACTCCATCGCGTACGCGATGCCCTCGCCGTTGAACGGGTTGACCAGGCCGCCCGCGTCGCCGACGAGCAGCAGGCCCTTGGTGTAGTGCGGCTGCCGGTTGAAGGCCATCGGCAGCGCGGCGCCCCGGATCGGGATCGTCATGTTCTCCGGGGTGAAGCCCCAGTCCTCCGGCATCGAGGCGCACCACGCCTTGAGGACCTCGCGCCAGTCCAGCTCCCGGAACGCGGAGGACGAGTTCAGGATGCCGAGGCCGACGTTGGACGTGCCGTCGCCCATGCCGAAGATCCAGCCGTAGCCGGGCAGCAGGCGGTCCTGCGGGCCGCGCCGGTCCCACAGCTCCAGCCAGGACTCGAGGTAGTCGTCGTCGTGGCGGGGGCTGGTGAAGTACGTCCGTACGGCCACGCCCATCGGCCGGTCCTCGCGCCGGTGCAGGCCCATGGCGAGGGAGAGCCGGGTCGAGTTGCCGTCGGCGGCGACGACGAGCGGCGCGTGGAAGGTGACCTCGCGCTTCTCCTCACCGAGCTTAGCGGTCACGCCGGTGATCCGGCCGGTGCGGTCGTCGATGATCGGGGCGCCGACGTTGCAGCGCTCGTACAGCCGCGCGCCCGCCTTCTGCGCCTGCCGGGCGAGCTGCTCGTCGAAGTCGTCGCGCTTGCGCACGAGTCCGTAGTCCGGGTACGAGGCGAGGTCGGGCCAGTCGAGCTGGAGTCGGACGCCGCCGCCGATGATGCGCAGGCCCTTGTTGCGCAGCCAGCCGGCCTCCTCGGAGATGTCGATCCCCATGGCGACGAGCTGCTTGGTGGCGCGCGGGGTGAGCCCGTCGCCACAGACCTTCTCGCGGGGGAACGCGGTCTTCTCCAGGAGCAGGACGTCGAGTCCGGCCTTGGCGAGGTAGTACGCGGTCGTGGAGCCGGCCGGGCCTGCCCCGACGACGATCACGTCTGCGCTGTGCTCGGAGAGGGGCTCGGTCACGGCGTGGTCTCCCGAAGGGTCGAGGGAAGGTCGGGTTGCAGTCTATTGCGGAGGTTCCGAGGCGCCGGGGCGGTGTCCTAGAGCTTGAAGCCCCGGTGCATCGCCACCACGCCACCGGTCAGGTTGCGCCAGGCCACCTTGGACCAGCCGGCCTTCTGCAGCATCCCCGCGAGGGTCGGCTGGTCGGGCCAGGACTGGATGGACTCGGCGAGGTAGACGTACGCGTCCGGGTTGGAGGAGACCGCGCGGGCCACCGGCGGCAGCGCGCGCATCAGGTACTCCTCGTACACCGTGCGGAACGGCTTCCACGTCGCGTGCGAGAACTCGCAGATGACGACCCGCCCGCCGGGCTTCGTCACCCGGTACAGCTCGCGCAGCGCCGCCTCGGTGTCCTGGATGTTGCGCAGCCCGAAGGAGATGGTCACCGCGTCGAAGACGTCGTCGCGGAAGGGGAGCTTCGTCCCGTCGCCGGCGGTGAACGGCATCCACGGGTGCTTCTTCTTGCCGACCTGGAGCATGCCGATCGAGAAGTCGCAGGGCACGACGTAGGCGCCGGCGCGGGCGAAGGGCTGCGAGGAGGTGGCCGTCCCGGCCGCCAGGTCCAGGATCCGCTGCGCCGGGCGGGCGTCGACCGCCTTGGCGACCTCCTTGCGCCAGCGCCGGTCCTGGCCGAGCGAGAGCACATCGTTGGTGAGGTCGTAGTTCGCCGCCACGTCGTCGAACATCGAGGCGACTTCGTGCGGCTGCTTGTCCAGGGTTGCGCGGGTCACTGGCGTTCGGCCTCGCAGACTCGGGTACGGACGGTACGGAGGTAACCGGGCCATTGTCTCAGGGCCTCCCCGGCCTCGACCGGCAGGGCGCGCTCCAGCGGCGCTCGTCGGCTCTCCCGGAGCGGCGCCGGGGGCGCCTAGCGTCGGCGGTGGACCAGTCGGCCGTCGATGACGGTCGCCACGCACGTCGAGGCGCCGCGGCGGACGAGTGCGGCCCGGTCGGGGACGTCGAAGACGGCGAAGCGGGCGGGGCCGCCCGGCGCCAGGCGCGGCAGCAGCACGAGCGGCACCGGCGAGAAGGACGGGGGCCCCGGCAGCTTCTCCGGGCGCCGGCCGACGGCGAGTCCGGCCCGGCGCACCGCGTCCACGGCGGCCCGGCCGCGCAGTTCACCGGCGACGGCGACCGTCCCGTGCGCCAGCATCCGCTGCACGCCGCGCCGCGCGGAGGCGCCCCGCCGCGAGGGGTCGGCGCGGAAGATCTCCAGCGCGCGCGGTCCGGTGATCGGCTCGGTGCCGAACTCCTCGGCCTCCCGCGGGTCCGGGTGGTAGGTGCCTTCGAGCAGCTCGGGCGCGTACGGGTTGAGCAGCCCGGGCGTGAGGATGCCGGGCCACCGCCGCACCCGCGCCTCGGGCCTGACGGCGACCAGGTCCTCGTACGGGCCGACGGCTGCGAGGTGCGCGCCGTCGACCAGGACCGCGATCTCGGGCGACGCCTCGGCGACGTGGATCGTCAGCATGGGGAGGTCAGTTGGCGTTCAGGAGCTTCAGCTCCGGGTGCGCCGTACCGCCCTCGATGGCCGTGGACGAGATGTGCGAGGCGACCCGCTCGTCGACCGGGTCGTTCGCCGGGTCGTCGTGGACGACGAGGTGCTCGTACGTCGTGGAGCGCTGCGCCGGCACGCGGTCCGCCGTACGGATCATGTCGATCATCTCGCGCAGGTTGGAGCGGTGCTTGGCGCCCGCCGAGGAGACGACGTTCTCCTCCAGCATGATCGAGCCGAGGTCGTCCGCGCCGTAGTGCAGCGTCAGCTGGCCGATCTCCTTGCCCGTGGTCAGCCACGAGCCCTGGATGTGGGCGATGTTGTCCATGAAGAGCCGGGAGATCGCGATCATCCGCAGGTACTCGAAGAGCGTGGCATGCGTACGGCCCTTGAGGTGGTTGTTCTCGGGCTGGTACGTGTACGGGATGAAGGCCCGGAAGCCGCCCGTCCGGTCCTGCACGTCACGGATCATCCGCAGGTGCTCGATGCGCTCGGCGTTGGTCTCGCCGGTGCCCATCAGCATCGTGGACGTCGACTCGACCCCGAGGCCGTGCGCGATCTCCATGATCTCCAGCCACCGCTCGCCGCTCTCCTTGAGCGGGGCGATCGCCTTGCGCGGACGCTCGGGCAGCAGCTCGGCGCCGGCGCCGGCGAAGGAGTCGAGACCGGCCGCGTGGATGCGGGTGATCGCCTCCTCGACGGAGACGCCCGAGATTCGGGCCATGTGCTCGACCTCGGACGCGCCGAGGGAGTGGATGACCAGCTGCGGGAAGTCCTTCTTGATGGCGGCGAAGTGCTTCTCGTAGTACTCGACGCCGAAGTCCGGGTGGTGCCCGCCCTGGAACATGATCTGGGTGCCGCCGAGCTCCACGGTCTCCGCGCAGCGGCGCAGGATGTCGTCGAGGTCGCGGGTCCAGCCCTTGGCGGTGTCCTTCGGCGGCGCGTAGAAGGCGCAGAACTTGCACGCCGTCACACACACGTTGGTGTAGTTGATGTTCCGCTCGATGATGTACGTCGCGATGTGCTCCGTACCGGCGTAGCGACGACGGCGTACGGCGTCGGCGGCCGCGCCCAGCGCGTGCAGCGGCGCCGAGCGGTAGAGGTCGAGCGCCTCCTCGGGGGTGATCCGGCCACCCTCGGCGGCACGGTCGAGGACGGACTGAAGGTCGGCCTTCTCGGTCACCGGGTGAGTCCCTTTCGGAGGGGTTCGACAGACCGAACCAGCCTACGCCAGCACTTCTCAGGACTTCCGCAGGGTGCCGGTGGGGCGGCCTGCCGCCTCCTCGTCGGAACGGTAGGCGAGGGTCCCGTCGGCGTTGCGGGTGAGGGTGAAGGAGGACGACCCGGTGGTGCACAGGCCCGCGGTGCCGGGGCGTTCGGGGTCGGTGCGGTCCGCGATGCGGAGCTCGGTGGCGGTGGCGGAGGTGAGCTTGCCGATGCCGTGACAGCGGACGGTGGTGCCGAGGACGCTGATGGAGTGGGTCGTGCGGACGACGTCCTCGCCGGTGCCGCCCTTGGCGACGACGGCGGTGAAGTCGCCGTGCGGGGAGCCGTTGCGCTCGGTGGTGGGTCCGGTCCAGGTACCGAGGAACGCGTCGGGGACGGAGCCGGGAGTGGGTGCGGGCGCGGTGGCGACGGGCGGAGCGGACGTCTTCTCCCCGGTGCTGCCGGCGTCGGCGGCGCGGCGACCGCCCGGCATCAGGTCGAAGAGGAACCCCGCCCCCAGGGTCACGGCGGCGAGCGCCCCGGCGACGGCGAGCGCGACGGTACAACTCACCCGCCGGCCGGCGGCGACGGACACCGTCATGCGCCGCCCGGGCCCCGTTCCCTCTTCCCCCTGGCGGGGTGAGGGCACGCTTCCTGCTGCCCCGTGCGCACCGACGGCGTCGGCCCCCGCTGGGCCGGGGGGCGGCCCGAAGGCGCCGGGCGGGGGCACGTAGGCGCCGGGGGAGGCGGGGTCCGTCGGGGCGCCGAAGGTGCCCGGCGGCGGGACGGGCGGGGGCACGGAGGCGCCGGGGACCGGGGCTGTCGGGGTGGAGACCGGTTGCGGCGGGGCGGTCGCAGGCGGGTCCGGGGGTGACATCGAGGCGGCCGTGAAGGGGACGGGGCCCGAGGCGTGCGGGTCGGGGGCCGGACCGGCGCCGGGAGGCGCTTCCGTGCCCGCGTCCAGTTCCAGGAGGCGTACGGCGGTCCGGCTGATCTCCTCCACCAGCGGGCCCGGCAGCCAGCCGCCCGCCACCAGGGCCGCCGCGCCGGCCGGGGCGAGCGCGGACGCGACCGCGGTCGGGGCGGGCCGGGCCGCCGGGTCCTTCGCGAGGCAGGCCGCCGCCAGTTCCCGCAGCTCCCCCGACATCCCGCCCAGCTCCGGCCTCTCGTGGACGACCTTGTAGAGGAGGGTGGCGGAGGTGTCGCCGGTGAAGGGCGGGGCGCCGGTCGCCGCGTACACGAGGACCGCGCCGAGCGAGAAGACGTCGGACGCGCCCGTCGCCCCGTGGCCGAGGATCTGCTCGGGCGCCATGTAGCCGGGCGAGCCGATGGAGACGCCGGTCGCCGTCAGCGAGGCCGTGCCGTCCGTGGCCCGGGCGATGCCGAAGTCGATGAGCCGGGGACCCTCCAGGGTGGCGAGCACGTTGGACGGCTTGACGTCGCGGTGGACCAGGCCGAGCCCGTGCACGCCCGCCAAGGCCTCGGCCAGGCCCGCGCCCAGGGTCCGTACCGTGTGTTCGGGCAGCGGGCCGGTCGCCTCCACGGCCCGGGTGAGCGTCGGCCCGGCGACGTACCCGGTCGCGACCCACGGCACGGAGGCCTCCGGATCGGCGTCCAGGACCGGCGCGGTCCACTGCCCGCCGACCAGCCGCGCGGCCTCCACCTCACGCCGGAACCGCGCCCTGAACTGCTCATCCAGCGCGAAGTGCGGGTGCACGACCTTCACGGCGACGGTCCGGCCGCCCTCGTTGCGGGCCAGGTAGACGCGCCCCATGCCGCCGGAGCCGAGACGGCCGAGCAGCCGGTAGGCACCGATGGTCCTCGGTTCCCCTGCGTCGAGCGGCTGCATGTGTCCCCCGTCTTCCCGTTCCCCGGCAGTTGCGGCTTCCCCGGCACTGCGGCGTCTCCGGCGACGTGGCGCCCGCCGTGGGCCGGATCACCACGATTCGGAACCGTACCCAGCCAACCGATCCCTCACCATGCCCCTCCTCCCTTCCGTAATCAGTCGCCGTGTCCGAAACAGCCGGAGTCACCCGATGAAACGCCTCCCCAGGATCCTCGCCGCCGTCCTCGCCCTCGGGGCCTCGGCCGCTCTGGTCAGCGGTTGCTCGGAGGAGGGCGCACCCGTCACGTTCGACACCCCGAGATCGACGGCCGGCGCGGCCGACAAGCCGGGAGCCTCAGGGACGTCCGGCACCTCCGGCACGTCCGGCACCTCCGGCACGCCCCAGTCCCCCGGGGCGAACGTCCCCGAGACCGTCCTCCCCACCGGCCCCAAGGCGAGTTTCACCACGGCCAACACGCTTGAGGACGGCACCAAGATCGGCGTCACCACCCTCGCGGGGGCGAAGTCCGGTTTCACGGGCAAGGTGTGGGTGTGGGCCCCGAAGCAGTATTTCGACCCGAAGTACGCCGAGAGCGGCTTCCCGGTCCTCGTGGCGCTGCCGGGCGGAAACGGCTATCCGGTGAATTACTGGATGGGTACGGACCTCAAACTCCAGTCGAGCATCAGCACATGGTCACAGGAAGGGAAAAGCCTTCCGTTCATTGTCGTGATGCCTGTCCTCAACCCCGACGACACGTACTACTACGACGGCAGCGATATCCCGGGGCAGCCGAAAATGGGCACCTGGCTGGCCGAGGACGTGCCGGATTTCGTCCGGGCGAATTTCCGTACCTTCAAGTCCCGTGACGGCTGGGCGTTCATGGGTTCGTCCTCCGGTGCCTTCGCCGGTCTGAAGGCCGTGCTCCAGCGCCCCGACCGGTTCAAGGCCGTGATCGCGTCCGGCCCCGACACCGTTCCCGACTCCCCGCTGTGGGCGGGCCACGAGGCGGAGCGGCAGGCGAACAACCCGGAGAAGCTCGCCAAGGCGCTCAGCGCGAAGCCGGACACCAAGGAGAACCAGGTCTACCTGGCGTTCCAGATCGGGTCGGAGGAGTCGGGCGCCGCCCGGCTGAAGTCCTTCATGAAGAGCTACGGCAAGGGCCCGGTGAAGACCCGCCTCCAGGTCATCCAGGGCGGCGAGCACAACGCCAGGAGTTACATCCGAGGCATGGGGGACGGCTCGATGGAGTGGATCAGCCGCCATATGCAGGCGCCGATCCCGTCCCCGTGACCTCGGCCGACTGACTTCGGCCGAGCGACCTCAGCCGAGCAGTTCGACCCGTACGTCCGCCGGGAAGCCGGTCGTCGGACCGGTCCGGCGCGCGAACTCGCGTACCCCCGCCAGCTGCTCGGGCCCGAAGCGGAAGTCCAGCGTCCGGAAGTACCGTTCCAGCAGCTCCGCGTCGAAGGACTCCCAGCGCGCGGCCTGCTCCGCGACCTTGGCGACCTCCACCAGCGACAGATCGCGCGAGGCCAGGAACGCCTCGTGGACCTCGCGTACGGTCTCCGGCTCGCCGGCCAGGAAGTCCTTGCGCGCCGCCCACACGGCGAAGACGAAGGGCAGGCCCGTCCACTCCTTCCACATCAGCCCCAGGTCGTGGACGTCCAGGCCGAGCCGCGGGGCGTCGTGCAGCGAGGCCCGCAGCGCGGCGTCGCCGATCAGGACGGCCGCGTCCGCCTCCTGCATCATCAGCCCGAGGTCGGGCGGGCACGTGTAGTAGTCGGGCCGTACGCCGTACTGCTCGGCGAGCAGCAGCTGCGCGAGGCGTACAGAGGTGCGGGAGGTGGACCCGAGCGCCACCCGCGCCCCGTCCAGCTGCTTCAGGGGCCGCTGGGAGACGATCACGCAGGACATGACGGGGCCGTCGCAGCCCACGGCGATGTCCGGCAGGGCGACAAGATCGTCCGCGTTGCGGAGATACTCGACGAGGGTGATGGGGCCGATGTCGAGATCACCGCGCACCAGCCGCTCGCTGAGCTTCTCCGGGGTGTCCTTGGTCAGCTCCAGATCGAGGAGCGTTCCGGTGCGTGCCAGGCCCCAGTAGAGGGGCAGGCAGTTCAGGAACTGGATGTGTCCGACGCGGGGCCGGCTGCGCTGGTGGTCATCGGTTGCATTGTCCACATCGCGAGGCTAGACCCGTCTCGGACGGTGGACATCGCCGGGGCACGCGTGGCGCTCGCGTCAGCGCGCTAGAAGCACGTCAAACGTGTGGGTGACGTGATCTTTCCCTCTAGTGCGTGGCCCACTCTGCGTGCTACGCTCATCGCAAGTTGCAGTTTGGTTTCCCTTGCAGTACAGAGCCTGCGGAGCATGTGACCCGCAGGCTTTTGTAGTTTTCAGACTTGTTTGCAGGTTCTGGAGCAGGGCAACCCTTTGGCCCAAGGAGGGCTTATGGCTACCGGAACCGTCAAGTGGTTCAACGCTGAAAAGGGCTTCGGCTTCATCGCCCAGGACGGCGGCGGCCCGGATGTCTTCGTCCACTACTCCGCGATCAACGCGTCTGGGTTCCGCTCCCTCGAGGAGAACCAGCTCGTGAACTTCGACGTCACGCAGGGTCCGAAGGGCCCGCAGGCGGAGAACGTCACCCCGGCCTAAGTTGCCCGGGTCGGCGATCGCGCACGGCTAGAGAAGTACCCAAGGAGCCCCGCTCCGTGCCTTCGGGCACGAGCGGGGCTCCTGCCTTTTCCGGGGGCCTTTCCACGGAACGGGCCGGCGCGACGAAAGGGCCCGGTGCCTTGCGGCACCGGGCCCCGGTTCGACAGCCGGTCACTCCCCTACGGGGCTATCAGCTGCGGCTTCGGCATGATCCAGATCGCGAAGACCAGCTGCGTGAGCACCCAGATCCCGAAGAGGCTGCCACTGCCGCCGAAGATCAGCGGCAGCACGGGCAGGAGCAGCAGGAAAGCGGCCCAGGCGCGGAATCCGCCCGTCGTCCCGTACCTCTTGCAGAGCCCGAGCATCAGCAGGAAGAACAGCGAGGCCGCTCCCACCCCCAGCATCAGGCCGAAGCCACGGCCCAGCTGTGTCCCCAGGGACTCGAAGAAGGGCACGTTCTCCGGGCGGGGGCCGAACGCCGAGGCGCACACATGACCGACCAGGAGGACCGGCACATACCGGAGCACACAGTGCAGAATCCATTCACCCACGGTTGGGCTCCTCGCCACTCAGTTGGGGACGCACATGTCCGAGTGCCACCGGCGCATCCCCTTCTCGCCCTTCCAGGGCATGGAGTCCAGCCCGGAGTCATCGGCCATGTCGTCGCGGGCGACCATCCGCGGAGCCTGCGCCCGACGATACTGAACCACCTCCATGTCCGGATACTGGTCCCCCTTCTTGGTCACCTCGACCGAGGACCTGTTGGCCGCGATGGTGACCCTGAGGTCCACGGAGAACAGGGGGAACAGGCTCTGCACGCCGTGGATTCCGAGATCCAGCTTGTCGGAGTTGGACTGGATGGGGCCGAAGTTGTGGTTCACGACGTTGTTGCCCGCGATGGTCTCGCCCGGATAGTCGTTCAGCAGGAGTTCGTTCGCCGGGATCATCCGGGACGGCACGTCGACCGTCTGCGGGGCTCCTCCCGTCGCGTAGGAGGAGATCGTCCGCTTTCCTCCGGGCAGCGTGTGGGACGGTGCGACCTTGAACGTCACGTCGCCCGAGGCGGTGTCCCAGAAGAGAACCATGCGGTACGGCTGGTCCGGGTCCAATGAGTGACCGCGGTTGTCACCGAGCAGCTGTGCACCCAGCCCCGGGATCTTCATCGCGTCCTTGGTGTGAATGAAGAACCGCATCATGATGATGCCGCGGTCCTTCCCCTTGCCCACATTGAACTTCCCGAACCGCGTGCCCTTCGGCCCCTTGGACCACATGGCCCGCTTCGCGAGGTAGTAGCTCATCGCGGCCGACCGCTTGCGCACATACGCCGCGACCTTCCGGATGTAGGCCACGACCTTCTTGAGCTTCTTCATGATCGAGCCGAAGGCCCACTCGCCGGACGGGTCGCTGTCCGTCACGGGCGAATTGGCCGCGTAGGCGTAGCCGTTGATCTGTTGCGGGTCGTCGGTGTTCATCACCGGGTCGACGGAGATGAACCGTCCGTTCTCGGAGTCGTACTCGCGCGCGCCCACGTGGGTCAGCCCCGTGGAGGCGTCGTTCGTACCGCCCACGAAGCCCCGGTCACCGGTCCACTTCCCGGCCGCCGGCTGCGTGCCGCGCGGCGTGCCGAACGGGCCGTGGTCCCGGCGCTCGTAGCCCAGCGTCGAGGAGTTCACCTCGACGTCGTTCGTGCCCTGGTGGTCACCGAGCTGGTACGACACCGAGCCGCTGGAGGAGCGGATCACGGTCGCCTTGCCCGCCGTGTAGTAGCGCAGCGAGGACACCGTGGAGCTGAGCGTGTCGAGCTTGAGCTCCATGGACCCCAGGTACAGGGTCACCGCGCCCGGGTCCCGGCGCAGCAGCCGGGTGCCGTCCGCGTCGTACAGGAAGGTGGACTTCTTGCCCGCCGTCGTCGAGGAGGCCATCCGGCCCTCGGCGTCCCACGTGATGCTCTGGTCACCGGCGGCGGTCACCCGGCGCGTGGTGTTGCCCGAGTCGTCGTACTCGAAGCTGTCGGTACGGGCGCCCGGGCCGCTGATGCCGACCTCGTCGAAGGCGTGCGGCCGCGTCTCGCCCGGCGCCGGGTAGGCGTACGAGCGCGTGACGTCCTTGGCGGTGTCACCGAAGGGGTCGTGCCGGATCTCGGACGAGCGGTTGCCGACGGCGTCGTAGGCGTACGAGTACCAGTACGGGTTGAGGCCGCCGACCTGCGGCCGTACACCGGTGGACGGCTTCAGGGCGCAGTCGTCGGTCCCGGTCCAGGCGTGCGAGAGCCGGGCGGCGAAGTCGTACGTGAAGCACTGCGTGTCGGTGACGGCCTTGTCGTCCCGCTCGTTGCGGATGCGGGTGATGTTGCCGGCCGGGTCGTAGGTGTACAGCTTGTTGTCCATGGTCTGCGGACCGTCGGCCTCCCGGTCGTTGATCACCGTGGACAGTCGGCGGGTGGCGTCCTCGAAGGCGAAGGTCTGGACGGTGCGTCCGCCGATGTCGCCGAGGACGGTCTGCAGGAGCTCGCCGAAGGGCGAGTACTCGTTGCCGAGCGAGTAGACGGTGGATCCGTTGCTCAGCGAGGTGGCCAGGCCGTACTCGGTGTAGTTCTGCCGCACCGTCTCGGCGGGCAGACCGCCGGCCGCCGGGAACGTGGTCGTGGTGGCCAGTCCCGTGTTCGCCGAGTAGGTGGTGGTGAACTCGTAGGTGCCCTGCAGCTTCCCCTCCGCGGCGGGGACGGTGATCACGGATCCGATCGCCCGGCCCGCCGTGTCGTAGCCCTTCACGGCGGTGGTGTACGCGCTGCCGTTGTCGTACCGGGTCGACGAGGACAGCATGCCCTTGCCGCCGGCCAACGCGTCGTAGGCCCAGGAGGCCAGCTTGGTGCCGCCGACGCCGTCCTTGTACAGCGCGGTCGGCCGGTTCAGCTCGTCATAGGTGTACGCGACGGTCTGCTCGCGGCCGTCGGTGACGGTGGCGACCTTGTCGTCCGCCATGTAGGTGGTCTTCGTCGTTCCCTTGTCGGGGTCCGTCGACTTCACCTTGCGGCCGCGCAGGTCGTACTCCATCGTCCACGTGTTGCCCGCCGCGTCCACCAGCCGGGTGAGCCGGTCGGCGGAGTCGTAGCCGAACTTCAGTGCCTCGTACGCGGCCGGGCCTGCGGTGTACGCCGGGTTGCCGTCCTTGTACTCGCGCACCTCGACCGGCTTGTCGTGGGCGTTGGTCACCGTGAGCGTGGCGGTGCCGCCGGAGGGCGGCACGGTGGCGGTCCAGTTGCCGCCGTGGGTCGTGGTGCTGCGCCACTTCTCGACGTTCTTGGAGAGGGTGACGGAAGCCGTGGTGCGGCCCATTCCGTCGTACTCCGTCACCGTCTGGGACGGGACGAGGTTGTCGGCCACCGAATGCACGGTGGTGGCCACGGGCTTGTCGTTGTAGTACTCGCCGTTGGTGCGGACGACCCGGCCGTGGGTGTCGTAGAAGTTGTCCGACACGAGGCGGCCGGTGCCGCCGAACGCCTGGGTCTGGCTCTGCCGCTGGCGCAGCATGCCGTCGTAGAGCGTGACGGCGGTGCGGTACGCGCCGCTCTCCAGGAGCGTCTTGGAGGTCACCGTCGTCGGGCCGGTCTTGGTGACGCCGTACGTGAAGGTGACGTCGGCCGAGGAGGTGACGGGTCGGCCCGGCTTCCACGCCGCGGTCAGCTGACCGAGGCCGTTGTAGTCCTGCACCGTGACCCGGCCGTTGGCGTCGGTGGCCTTGAGCGTGAGCCCGCGAAGACCGTCCAGCTCCGCCTTGGTCACGAAGCCCTTGGCGTCGGTCGTCGTCACGAGGGTCGGCTGGGCGCCACTCGTCGGCGTGTAGGCCGTGATCGTCTTGAACTCGCTGGCGTCGCTCGCCTCCAGGCGGCGGCCCGCAGCGTCGTACGTGACCTTGGAGGTGGTCACGAAGACCGGTGCGCCGGCGGTGTCGTACCGGTCCAGCTCGTCGATCCGGGTCGGGTTGCCCTTGCCGGCGACCGGCGCGGCTCCGTACGCGCTGGTGTCGTACCAGCTGCGCTGCTCGTCGACCACATTGGCCGGCGCGGCGGGCACGGAGCAGACGGCCGACGTCTTCTGGACCGACGCCACGTAGGAGATCAGCCAGTTGGTCAGGTCGGGCGTCGTGTACGTGGTGCGGGTGCACGCCTCGTCACCCGTGACGGCGATGTCGCCCTCGTCGGACGAGGTGAGCGTCTGGCCGTACGCGTCGAAGGTGCTGGTGACGCGAGTGGTGCGCCAGGCACCGGTGGACAGGAGCTTGCTCGACGACTGGACGCGGGTGTCGACCTGGTACGCCTTCAGCGCCGTGGTGCCCGGCCGCGTCATGCTCGCGGTCTCCTTGGTCCACGGCTCGCCGATCGCGACCTCGGCGGGCGCGCCGCCGTCCTTGTCGTAGGTGACGGACTGGACCTCGGCACCGCTGAGCGGCTCGGCGTCGGTGTGGACCTTGTCGAACACGTCGACGATCTTCGCGCCGTCGATGCCGCGGTAGTACGTCGTCTCCTCCAGCGTCCTGTTCTCGGTGCCGGTCCAGGTGCGCACCCGGCCGTACCCGCGGAAGTCGCTGTACGTGCGGTGCTTCTCCAGCGTGAACTCGCTGGTGTCCTTGGCCCAGGCCACCCCGTCGAGGTAGTCGTACTCGGTCACCGAGGACTCGGCGCCGGCAACCTTGTCGTCCTCGATGATCTTGGTGACGACGTACGTGTGGAACCAGTCCTTGGTGGGCTCGTTGTCGTTCTCCGGAGTCCACCAGACCGGGTAGCAGCGCTTGGAGTTGGTGACGGGGTCGGGCGCCGCGCCGTAGGTGCACTCGGTCGGCGAGTAGCTGACGAGGGTGTCGGCGCCGGTCTCGTTGCTGATCCGGGTGATCCGGTACTTGTTCAGCGGCGGACGGCCCTCGGCACCGTCGACGCGGTTGGCCATGAGCGTGCCGCCGAAGGTGACCGACGGCATGGCCAGGGCGGTGCGGCCGGCCTTGCCGGTGCGCACGATGGAGGCCAGCCACAGCGAGGGGCCGCCCGAGTCGCCGACGCCCGGGAACTGGTGCGTGAACGTCCAGACGTCGATGTCCGTGTAGGCGCCCGCCTTGAGGGCCTGGGTGGTCACCGAGGTCAGGCGGTACCGGGAGAAGAAGGTCGGGGATCCGCTCAGGCAGTCCTGGCCGAGCACGCAGAGCTGGTCGACCGGGGTGTCGGGCCAGTTCGCGGCGTGTGCCTTGTCGAAGGCGCAGTCCGCGGCGGCGGCGGCGAGGCAGCGGTCGCCGTAGCCGTAGCCGACCTTGCCTGCGGGCGAGGCCGTGTAGACCTGGCCGGCGCGGTGGCCGTACTCGATGCGGGCCAGGGTGCCGCCGCGCACATAGGTGGCGTCGGCCTTGGGCTTGGTGGTGGTGACGCCCGCGGAGTTCTTGGCGTAGGCGTTGGCCTCCTGGTTGTAGAAGAACGCCATCGCGTTGCCGTGCGGGTCGACCACGTAGTCCAGGTTCCAGCGCCACGCCTGGGTTTCGGAGGAGTCCTTGAAGGCGGTGGCGTGGCCCGGCTCGTCGGTGTGGTTGCCGAAGACGGGGGCCGTGTACGTCGACTTGGTCTCCGTCTTGCCGGTGCTCCAGCCGGGCAGCCGGTTCTTGCCGAAGAAGTACTGGGTGCCGTCTGTGGTGGTCACCTTCCAGTACTCGTTGTCCTCGTCTCCGTTGGCGGTGTCGGCCGCCGTGCCCTTGATCCGCTCGACGCGGGAGCCGTCGTCGTCGGCGGGGCGCCAGACGTCGCCCTGGCCGGTCTTGACGAGCGGGCTCGACGAGCCGTTCAGGGACAGGACGGCGTTGTCGGTCTTCCAGCACAGGTCACCGGACTTGGTGCCCGCGTTGGAGCCGGTCGCGTTGTCGTCCTTGCAGGCCATGTACTGGCGCTCGATGAAGCCCGGTTCCATGGACCAGCCATCGCCGACCGCGGACGACTGGTTGTTGCTGGCGGCGGTGCGTCCGTCGATGGACGAGGACGAGTAGCCGAGCCCGAGCTTGGGGGTCAGGTCGCCGGGGACGGGCGGGACCTGGAGCGGGTACGACCAGTTGAAGCCGCCCTGGTTGCCGCCCGCGGTCCAGGACCCGGACGGGGAGAGGGAGGTCGCCTTGAAGTCGCCGCCCGCGCCGCCGGCGCCAGCGGTCGCGGCCAGCACGGTCATGGCCGAGGCAGGGGCGGCAGCCCCCGCCTCGGCGGAGGCCTTGGCTCCGGCGGGGGTGGATTCGGACGTGGCCGCCGTTGCCTTGTCGGGGGCGGTGTCGGGCGCGGTGTCGGGGGCGGTGTCGGGCGCGACGTCCACCTCCGCGGTGAGCGTGCCGGTCCGCGTGTCGTTGCGCGTCGGCAGCGACTTGGCCACCTGACAGGCGGCCTTCTCCGGGGTGGTCAGGGCGCAGGCGGGCAGCTGCACCAGCCGAAGCCGGGAGGCCCAGTCGGCGCCGTAGGCCCCGCGGAAGGAGGTGTAGTCGAGCTGGACGGTGGCGCGGCCGGTCGCCGCCTCGCCGTCGGCGCGTGCGACGCCCATCAGCACGCCGTCGATGCCGGCCTTCTGGGTCGTGGCCCGGTCCGTGATGCGCAGCCGCAGTCGGTCCGGGGCGTCCCCGGGGGCGGTCTTGCGCTCTCCGGTTCGGGTGTCGGACGCGGCGAGTCGGACCGGCGCCCCGGGCGCCTTGGTGAGGGAGCGCGCCGGGGCCCCGCCGCCGCGGGCGCGCGCGTCACCCGCGCCGGACGGGACGGTGGTGACGTCGACCTCGGTCTGCCCGGCCTTCGGCCAGACGATCTTGGGAGCGCGCCACGGCTTGCGGTCCGTCTCCGAGGAGACCGGGGTCTCGACGCCGAGGTCCTTGCCCGGGACCGGGTCCGTCTTCTGCACCGGGCGGACCTTGAAGTCGAAGCGCGGGTCGGCCTGGGCCGAGCCCTGCAGCAACGTCAGAAAGAGCGCGCCGGCCGTGACGAGCGCCACGGAGCCGGCCCGGGCCGCCGGGCCGCCCGGCGCCCGGCCGAACACCGGTCTGCGGGCTCTCCCCCCACTTTTTGATCGAGCGTGAAATATCAAAGACCCCACCCCTGCGTAGGAGTTCGCGCGGAACTCTCCGATTACGGATGAAAAGGGCACCCCAACTCGGAGGCGCCGGAGGGGAATTTAACACCCTTGATTCGCGACCCCCGCTCAGTTCTCGGGCGAATTCGGAATGGTGAATTCCACGTTGGCGCGCGAACCACCCCGACCTCCACACCCGCCCGACCTGGGAGAACCGACCACCCTGTGGGCTTCCTATGAACTCCCTTTGTTGGGGCAGCAGTTGACGCGTCTGGCGACCGTGGGGGACGAAGGAAGGGCGAATACCATTCCGGAATATTGCATTCCGCAGCTACTCTCTCGCTCGCACTACGCACGATCCACAATTGAGGGGGCGGAAAACTTGAGGGGTCATCGATCCAGATGGCTTCGGCACCGGCTGCCCACCGCCATAGCGGTGGCAGCGATCGGCACCGGCGTCCTGACACCCATATCCACGACATCGGCCTTCGCCGTGGACGCCCGGCAGTCGGGCGCGCAGGAGGCCGCCGGCACGGAATCCGGCTCTGCCGGGACGTCCGGGGCCTCCGGGGCCTCCGGGGCCTCTGGGACGTCCGGGCAGTCCGATCAGGACACCGAGGAAGCCCGCGCGCAGCGGCAGGCCGCCGAGAGCGGCAAGCAGGTGGAGATCCTCGGCAAGCGGGACGAGACCACCCAGGTCCTGGCCAACCCGGACGGCAGCTTCACCTGGCGCCAGTACGTCCGCCCGGCCTTCGCCAAGGCCGACGGCCAGTGGCGCAAGGCCGACGCCACGCTCCGGCAGGACCCGACCGGCCGTATCAGCCCGGTCGCGGCCACCTTCGGGCTCTCGTTCTCCGGGGGCGGGACCGACCCGCTGGCCGTCATGGACAAGGGCGGGCGGACGCTGTCGATCTCCTGGCCCGACCCCCTGCCCGCCCCCCGGCTGGGCGGCGACACGGCCGTCTACCCGGAGGTGCTGCCGGGTGTGGACCTGCGGATCCGCGCCGATGTCGACGGTTTCGCCCAGCACTTGGTCGTCAAGACCCGCGAGGCTGCCCAGCACCCTCGACTGGCCGAGCTCTCGCTGGGCCTGAAGACCCAGGGCACCAAGCTCAAGGAGGACGGCGCCGGAAACCTGGCGGCGACCGACGCCAAGGGCGTCAAGCTGTTCAGCGCCCCGGCCCCGGCGATGTGGGACTCGGCCCATCTGGCCGCGCCCGAAGTGGAGAAGCTCCGCAAGGGCAGCACGGCCGAGCCGGCCGAGACGGTCCCGGCCGAGCTGGTCGAGATGGACACCGCGGTGGACGGCGACCGCCTGCGGATCACCCCCGACGCCGCCATGCTCGACGACCCGAAGACCGTCTACCCGGTGGTCATCGACCCGATCTTCTCCGGCGGCCAGCGCAACAACTGGGCGATGGCCTACAAGCAGGCCGGCAACTCGTCCATCGCCAACACCGCGTACTGGAACGGCGGAACGTTCAGCGACAAGCTGGCCCGGGTCGGCCACGAGAACGCGACCGACGGCACGGCCCGCTCCTTCTTCCAGATGAACACCAAGGGCCTGGACGGGGCGACCATCCTCAAGGCCACCTTCCAGGTGTTCAACAGCTACTCCTGGTCCTGCACGGCCACTCCGGTGGAGCTGGGCCACACCGGCCCCATCTCCACCGCAACCACCTG
Organism: Streptomyces sp. NPDC059875; assembly: GCF_042731085.1. Classification (NCBI taxonomy): domain Bacteria; kingdom Bacillati; phylum Actinomycetota; class Actinomycetes; order Kitasatosporales; family Streptomycetaceae; genus Streptomyces; species Streptomyces sp. NPDC059875. Next base: position 53,476 of record NZ_JBHWJZ010000032.1, on the reverse strand, counting down.
GAACAAACCCCCGATCTGGCACAAGACCCTCCAGACGAAGACGTTCGCCCACGGCTGGAGCCCCACGCAGTGCGGGCCCGAAGGCGAGGACTTCGCGGACGGCAACCTCAAGACGGTCGTGCAGTCGATCGCCGACAGCGGCGCCGACACCCTGACGCTCGGTCTGCGTTCGGCCTACTCGCACGAGTCGAGCGTCAACAGCTGGAAGAAGTTCCAGAACGACCCGTATCTGGAGATCGACTTCAACAGCCCGCCGAAGGTCGACTCCTCGGCCGCCTACCAGGGCTCCTGGAGCCCCTGGGCCACGGGCCACCAGCAGGTGGTCTGCAACACCTCCACCGACGCGGCGAGCTGGCCGCTCGTGGGCAACACCGGGATGACGCTGACCGCCAAGGTCTCCGACCCGCAGGGCGGCCAGGTCACCGGCGCGTTCTCCATCGGCGAGTACGCCGGGCCCAACCTGTCCCAGCCCACCAACGCCGTCACCTCCGGCGGTACGTCACAGGTGCGGGTGCAGTCGTCCGCGCTGACCGACGGCAAGGCGTACCAGTGGATCGTGCAGGCCCGCGACGGCATCGACACCTCCGCGTGGACGGCTCCGTGCCGCTTCAAGGTCGACAAGACCGCGCCGACCAAGCCCACCGTCACCGCAGCGGACGGGTTCGCCCTGGACGTGGCCGAGGTGCCCGCCCGGAAGGCCCGCTCGATCACCTTCGAGTCCAGTGACACCGTCGGCCTCGACGGCTTCTGCTACAGCCTGAACGAGCCGCTGTCCGTCTCCAGCACCACGTGCGCGAACGGCACGTTCGTCGCCGCCGACGCGAACGGCAGGGCGACCGTCACGCTGACGCCGAGCCTCTGGCCCAACAACCGGCTGCACGTGCAGGCGTACGACAAGGCGGGGAACACCTCCTCGTACAGCGGCGTCGACGGCTCCGAGACCGACACCACCCTGATCGTCACCGCCCGCCCCGAGTTCGTCCGTGACGCCGACGGCCGGGCCGCCGGCGACCTGCCGGGCGACGTCGACGGCGACGGCCACATCGACCTCGTCGCCACCGGCTCCGCCGGTGACCTGCTGCTGTACGCGGGCGACGGCAACGGCGCCGGCGACATCCGCAGCAGCAGCGTCCTCGACCGGGGCGGCTGGAACGGCGCGCTGATCACCCACCGCGGCGACTTCACCGCGGCCACCGTCGGCCAGACCAAGGACGGCTACGAGGACTACTTCGTCAAGATCGGGAACAAGCTCTACCTGTACCCGGGCGACGGCACCGGAAATCTCCTCACGAACAAGCGCGTGGAGCTGCTCCACCCCACCGGCAAGCAGACCGGCCGGCTCACCGGCTCCGGCGGCAAGTGCCTCGATGTGAAGTCCGGCGCGACCGCGAACGGCACGCCGATTCAGTTCTACGGCTGCAACGACACCGCCGCCCAGGACTTCCACCTGACCGGCGGGGCCCTGAAGGTCCTCGGCAAGTGCGTGGCCGCGGACGGCGTCGACAACCGGGCGGCCGCCGAGCTCTGGACCTGCGACGGCGGCGCCCGCCAGCAGTGGCGGGACCGCGGCGACGGCTCCCTGGTCAACGCCGCCTCGGGGCGCTGCCTGGACCTGCCGAACGGGAGCGCCACCGACGGAAACCTGCTGCACATCTACGACTGCAACCGCAGCGCCGCCCAGCGCTGGGTCGTCCCCGGCAGCTGGTCCGGCACGGGCGAGATCCTGGCCGCCGGCGTCGCGGACGGCATGCCCGGCAACGATCTGATGGTCCGCGAGGGCGTGGGCATGTGGCTCTACAGCGGCACCATCGAGGGCCCCCTGGACGCCGAGCCCGGCTCGTACAAGCTGCGCCCGGCCAAGCAGGTCGGCTCCGGCGGCTGGGACGCGTACGACTGGATCGCTCCGGGTGACATCAACGGGGACGGCGTGACGGATCTGCTGGGACGGCTCCACTCGGTGCCCTCCACGCACGCGGACTACGGGAAGCTGTTCCTCTACCCGGGAGTCCGGACGACCGACGCCACGGGCACCTCGCACTACCGCACCGGCACGCGGTCGGTGTACGGCGCCGCCAGCTGGCAGCCCGCGAACATCCCGTCGCTCGCCTCGGCGGGCAACGCCCAGGGCACAGTCGTCGACCACGGCACGTACAAGCAGTTCGTGCCCACCGTGGGTGAGGAGACCCCGGACTTCTGGGCCACCCAGCCCGGCGGGGCCTCGGGGACCGGCGTGCTGCGGTTCTACCCGGGGCGGCCGACCGTCCACGGCTCGCCGACCGTCGTCGGCGAAGCGGGCTGGACCTCATCGATCGCCGCCATCTTCTGACCGGCGCCGCCGAGCGGCAGGGCCCCCGTTCCGTCCCGGAGCGGGGGCCCCGCCGTCGCCGGGGCCCTGCCGTCGCCGGGGCCGTTTCGTACGCTGGAGGCATGACCGAACGCAAACCGCCAGGCGTCAGCTTCGAGTCATTCGTGGACAAGCAGATCCGCGAGGCCGCGGAGCGCGGCGAGTTCACGAAGCTGGCCGGCTTCGGGAAGCCGCTCGACGACGACACCGCCCCCTACGACGAGCTGTGGTGGATCAAGGGCAAGATGCACCGCGAAGGCGCGTCCGTCCTCCCGCCCTCCCTGACCCTGCGCAAAGAGGCCGAGGACGCGGTGGAGGCGATCGGCCGGGCCGTGTCGGAGGCACAGGTGCGCCGGATCCTCGGCGAGATCAACACCAAGATCGCCGCAGCCCTGGCCCGCCCACCGGCCGGGCCGCCGCTGAATCTGAAGCCGTTCGACGTGGAGGAGACGCTGGCGCGGTGGCGGGAGGACCGGGAGAACCACCAGGCCGGGCAAGACCTCGAGGACCGGAGCCGCAGGGAGGGCCGGTAGCGCGCCGAGAAGGCCCGCGACCCCGTGTGCCCTGCCGGGCCTCCGGCCCCCGCGCGCCCGCGCACGCCCTGGCCACCGACCAGGTGAACTCGGCCGTCTCCCGGCCGCGTCACCGGCCGTGCCGTCCGTCCCCGCGCCTCCGTGATGGCCCACTGGGTGGAGCACACCCCACCGGCGAGCGAGGAGTGAGTGACATGAGGAGCGCGGACCTGCTGCTGGACGCGTTCGGCCGCGTCCAGGAGGCCGTGTACGGAGCCGTCGAGGGCCTGTCGGAGGACGAGCTGACGGCCAGGATCGACGAGGACGCGAACTCGATCGCGTGGCTGGTCTGGCACCTGACCCGGATCCAGGACGACCACATCGCGGGCGCGTTCGACACCGAGCAGCTGTGGACGTCCGACGGCTGGAAGTCCCGCTTCGGCCTCCCCTTCGGCGCACGGGCCACGGGTTACGGCCACTCCAGCACCCAGGTCGCCGCGGTCCGGGCCCCGGCGGAGCTGCTGCTCGGCTACTACGACGCCGTGCACGCCCGCACCCTGGAACACCTCGGCGCCCTGACCAACGCCGACCTCGACCGCGTCGTCGACGACGCCTGGGACCCGCCGGTCACCCTGGGCGTCCGCCTGGTCAGCGTGATCGCGGAGGACAACCAGCACGCGGGCCAAGCGGCGTACGTGCGGGGCGTGGTGGAGCGGCGACAAAGATCGTGACGGGTGTCGGCCGGGGTTGCTATCCTCCGGCCACAGTCCACGGACGGCGATGATCCGGATGGGGGGAATCCTCCGGCCGCCTCCGTGTTTCCCGACCGCCGTCCCGCCCGCCAGAGGGCGGGCTGCGCGCGGTCGCCTCTAGGGGAGGGCCCGTCCGTTGCGCCACTCGCATGTCTTCCGCCGCAGACTCACCGTCGCGGTGTCCGTCGCCCTCGCCATGACGGCCGCCGCCCCGGCGGCAGCCGCGCCGGCACCGGCGTCTGCCCCCGCACTCGCTTCGGCCACCGGGGCGGAGGATCAGGCGGTGGTTCCGTTCCCGCTCGACTCGGAGATCGTCGGGGCTGGTTCGACGGGCTTCCTGACCCTGGGACGGCTCGGCCAGATGTGGACGACGTTCGCCGACGGAACCGCGACGACACTGCCGTCCAGCGGGCATGCCTACGGCGCCCAGGCCTCGGACGCCGTGGTCGTCCAGACGGGCAACACCCTCACGCTCAAGGACATGACCACGGGTACGACGGTGCTGAGCGTCGACCCGACGACGTACGGCAGTGGCGCCCTGTACGGCGGAGCCGTGGGCTCGACTCTCCTCGTACGGACCGCCAACGGACCCGACGGCGAGGACGTCCATCTCCTCGACAGAGCCGGCGACAAGGTGTCGGACCGCAAGGTGACCGGCCTTCCGGCGAACGCCGTCGGGGTGTTCGCCGAGGAGGGGACGTCCGGCGAGGCACTGCTGACGTACCGCACCGGAAGGGAGACGACGAGCAAGAAGTACTGGGCACTCCTGGACCTCGCCACCGGCGTCGTGAGCCAGACCCAGGAGATCGTCGCGCCGGCGAGGTGTTGTTCGAAGGTCGCCCTGTCGGCCACCCATGTGGCCTGGGTGGAGTACCGCTCGGACTCCGACACGAGGGTGGTCGTCCTCGAGCGGGCGACCGGTGCCCGGCAGGACATCCGGCTGGGCCGCACCACGTCCGCCCTCGACATCGGCCTGGTCGGCCAGTGGGTGACGTACGGGCAGTTCGACGGCTTCGCTTCCTACGAGCCGCACGTGCTGAACTCGGTGACCGCGCGCGACCTCGGGACGGGGACGACGCGGAAGCTGCTGGACCACGTGAAGTCCAGCGCCACCGCGCCCGACGGCACGCAGCTCGTCCGGGGTGGCACGGTCGCGGACGGCGAGGGCCTGTACCGGATCGCCTCCGGGGCCGACGGCACCCCGGTCGCCGCACTCGTGGCGACCACGGGCCGGCCCACCAAGGTCGCGCTGCGGGGCAACCCCAGCGTCCCCGCCGTGGTCGAGCTCGATCTCGAAGCCGACCGGGCACGCATGACCTGGCCGCTGTCCCGGTTCAACGTGCTGGCGGAAGTCACCCTGCGTCACACCCGGACGGGAGCGACGACGACGGAGCACGTGAACGTCGGCGCCGCTCCGGACGGTTCCGGACTCGACGCTGTCGCCGACGTCGAGTGGCCGGGCACCGTGTCGGAGGACGGTCGCGTGACCGGCGCCGCTCCGAACGGGGCGTACACCTGGACGCTCACCGCCAAGCCGCAGAACGGCATCGGCCCGAACCTGGTCGCCTCCGGCTCGTTCACCGTCACCCGCAAGCCGGCCCCGCACGACTACACGGACAACGGCTCACCGGACCTGCTCAGGCGTGACTCGTCCGGCCGGCTGTGGCGCGACGACACGATGCACCTTCCGTGGGGGGACAGCGAGGTCTACCTGCCCAAGAGCGCACTCATCGGCAGTGGCTGGGGCGGCTACGACCAGATCGAGGCCGTCGGCAACATCGCCGGAGCCGCCCACGCGGACATCGTCGCCCGCGACAGGAGCGGTGTCCTCTGGCACTACCTCGGCAAGGGCGACGGCACCTTCGACACCCGCTACAAGATCGGCACCGGCTGGGGCGGGTACAACAAGATCACCGGCGGAAGCGACCTCAACAGCGACGGCAAGCCGGACCTCCTCGCCACCGACGCCGCAGGCGCCGTCTGGCTCCACAAGGGCACCGGCAGCTGGCGCACCCCCTTCGCCGCCCGCGTGAAGCTCGGTACGGGCTGGCACGGCTACAACCAGATCACCGCCACCGGCAACATCGCCGGAGCCCCCGCCGGCGACCTCGTCGGCCGCGACACGGCCGGTGTCCTCTGGCTCCACCTCGGCAAGGGCGACGGCACCTTCGCCCCCCGCATCAGGATCGGCGCCGGCTGGGGCGGCTACAACCAGCTCGTCGCCGTCGGGGACGCCGACCGCGACGGCCGCCCCGACCTGGTGGCACGGCGAAACGACGGTCCGGCGTACGTCTACAAGGGCACGGGAAGCTGGAGCGCACCGTTCCGCGCGCCCGAGGAGATCGGTGGCTCGTGGGGCACGGTGTCCTCGCACAACCACCTCGCCTGATCGCCGCCGCAGGAAACGTCGAACGCGCGTACAACCTTCACTCGCAATCAAGAGTCGGACCAGGCGCAACGCATGGTGCGCCTGGTCTTCCCGAGGAGAACACACTTTGTCCCACGCACGTCCCGCCCGCCGGCGTCTCGCCGCAGCCGTCGTCACCGCGCTCGCCGTCACCGTCGGCTCGACCGCGCTGACCGCCCCGGCGATCGCCGCCCCGGCCGCCGAGAGCGCGACCGAAGCGGCGGCCACGCAGGACGTCCTCTCGCTCCCGCCCGAGACCAGGGTCTTCGGGGTGGGCGCCACGGGCTTCCTGACGTACACCGAGGCCCGGCCGGAAGAGGGCACCTCGGCCACCCGGCACTGGAGGCCGGCGAACGGCTCCCCCGCGACGGAGCTGTTCTGGCGGACCCAGGTCCAGAGCACCGGCTCCGGGGACGTCGTGGCCATGCGCCTGGACAGGGAAGCCTGGCTCAAGGACATGTCCACCGGGCAGCAGCTTCTGCGCATCGACTTCGGCCCGGAGGTCTCCGGGATCGAGTACGCGGGAGCCGCCGGCAAGGCCCTCTACACGACTCTCGGCAACGCGAGCGGGGGCAAGGACCTCCGTCGCCACGGAAGCGGAACGCTGCAGAGCGTGACCGGTCTTCCGGCGGAAGCCACGAGCGTCACCGTCAAGGCCGGCACAGCCGACCACGCCCTGGTGAGCTACTCCACCGGCACGGGCACGGCGGCCAAGCAATACGTGGCCCTGCTCGACCTCGCCACCAACGCCGTGACCGAGACGTACGAACTCCCGGCCGCCGCCGACAAGGGCGTCATCGCCGTCTCGGCGACGCACGTCGCCTGGGTCGAGTACGACGGATCGGCCAACGCCACGGTGGTGGCCGTCGACCGCGCCACCAAGGTGCCCCAGAGCACGAAGGTCGGCCGCGCCTGGCGGAAGGACGTCGAGATCGGCCTCGTCGGCGACTGGGTCACGTACGGCACGCGCAGCGGCCTCACCGAGATCGAGCCGAACGCCCTGCACGCCCTCACCGCGCGCAGCCTGAAGGACGGGACGACCCGCAAGCTCCTCGACCACCTCGTCTCGGACGCCGTCGCACCCGACGGCTCCCAGGTCGTGCGCGGTGGCACGGTCGAGCAGGGCGAGGGCTTCTACCGGATCGCCCCCGGGACCGACGGGGTGCCGACCCCCACGCTCGTCGCGAGCAGCGGCGAACCCACCAAGGTCGCCCTGCTGAGCCACAACGTCCCCAGCACGATCGACCTCGACAAGAACCCTGGCAAGGTGCCACTCGAGTGGCGAGTGTCCCGGTACAACGTGCAGGTCAAGATGACCCTGCGCCACGTACGCACGGGGACTGTCCACGAAATGCACGACATCCAACCGGCAAATGGCGTCGTGCGTTTCGATTGGGTGGGCGATCTCTGGGTCAAGGGGGTCAACCGCAGCGCGTACAACGGCGACTACGTCTGGGAGCTCCGCGCCGAGCCCCTGAACGGCATCGGTCCGGCACTGACGTCGTCCGGCACGTTCAAGGTCGTCCGCAAGCCCGCGCCGCACGACTTCAACGACAACGGCTCCCCGGACGTGCTCATGCGTTTCGGCTCGGGCGCGCTCTACCGTGTCGATTCGCACTTCGACCACTACAACCCCTGGCTGTCGTCGGGGGAGGAGAAGCTCATCGGCAGCGGCTGGGGTGGCTACAACCAGATCGAGGCCGCCGGGAACATCGCCGGAGCCGCCCACGCGGACATCGTCGCCCGCGACACCGCCGGCGTCCTGTGGCACTACCTCGGCAACGGCGACGGCACCTTCGCCGGCCGCTACAAGATCAGCTCGGGCTGGGGCGGGTACAACAAGATCGCCGCCGGCAGTGACCTGAACGGCGACGGCAAGCCCGACCTCGTCGCCACCGACGCCGCCGGGGCCATCTGGCTCTACAAGGGCACCGGCAGCTGGCGCACCCCCTACACGACCCGCGTGAAGATCGGCACGGGCTGGCAGGGGTACAACCTGATCAGCGCCACCGGCAACATCGCCGGAGCCCCCGCCGGCGACCTCGTCGCCCGCGACACCGCCGGGGTTCTCTGGCTCCACCTCGGCAAGGGCGACGGTACGTTCGCCCCGCGCGTCCGGATCGGCGCCGGCTGGGGCGGGTACAGCCACATCGTCGGCATCGGGGACGCCAACCGCGACGGCCGCCCGGACCTGTTCGCGACCAACGCCGCCGACACCAACACCTACCTGTACAAGGGCACGGGAAGCTGGAGCACCCCCTTCGGGCAGCGACAGGCCACCACGATGCCCAACAACAGGCCGAACTCCGTCGTCTGATCCGACGGCCCGCGGCGTCGTCTGATCCGACGGCCCGCGGCCCCGGGCGTGACGTGGTGACCACGTCACGCCCGGGTGCCCGGGGCGTTCGACCGGCTTACAGGTACGGGCGGGTGATCAGCTCGATCGCGTGACCGGCCGGGTCCTTGAAGTACACGCCCCGGCCGCCGTGCCCGTTGTTGATCTCGCCCGGGCGCTGCATCTGCGGATCGGCCCAGTGCTCGACGCCGCGATCACACAGCCGCCGGTACGCCCGATCGAACAGCTCGTCGTCGATCAGGAGGGCGTAGTGCTGCATCTGGATCTCGATGTGCGGCGGCGGCGTCGCGAACTGGAGCAGCACGCCGTCGGTGAGCTGGATGTTGGTGAACGGCCCCCAGGACGGCGCTTCGGGAAGCTCCAGCAACTCCCGGAAGAACAGCGCCGATTCCTTGCTGTCCTTGGCGGCGATGATGGTGTGGTTGAACGAGACTGACATACGGCTGACCTCGATGGTGTTCGACACGAAAGATGGACTCGAAGTGCGGGAGCACTGGGAGGTCCGCGTGCCGAACCGAGGGAGTGGGGGTGCTTCGAACGCACCCGCCGTGCGATCAGTCCACCACCGGGTGGCCAATCCGTGCGTGGCGTCGAAGCGCCGGTCCGGTGTTCACATCGGGTGATGCTACCGATCACCGTCGGGCGGCGCAGGTCATTAACGCGTCATTCGGGGCGGCCGGGGGGCGTGGCCACGCGGGGAGGCCCGGCCCCTTGCGCGCCGCCGCAGGCGGCCGTCGGGTACGTGGGTGGCATTGCGCGGCAGTTGAATGGGGCGGCCCCGCACCGGCTCAGCGTGTGACGGCCAGTGGGCGCCTGGGCCTCATGCCCCGCCGGTCACTCTCCGGCGGGGGTGGGGCGACACTAACCCCGCCGAGTTCGCTTCGTCGGCGCCCCAAGGGGGCCCTGAGCGGGCGATTCGGGGGTGCGGGGGGGTCGACGACGCGTTATGGGCGGGGATCGAGCCGCTGCTGCCCGTACTGGCTAGGTGTTTTTACTCCTCGGCCTTGCCCCAGTCCTGGACGACCACCTCGTCGCCGACCGACAGCTTCCCGGGCTGCACCACCGAGAACTTCGCGCCGAACACCACGCCCCCGCTCGACGCTCGTCGGTAGCTCGCGAGCGTGCGCAGGGGTTCCGGCCCCCGCCGCGCCCCGGCCTCCTGCTCGACCAGAGTGACCGCGCAGCGCACCGCGAGCTTGGCAAAGCCCAACTCGGCACCGCCGATGGTGATGCGGCGTGCGCGGTCCTCGGCGTGCGGTACGGCCGCCCAGTCGTCGCTGTCATGGCCGTGGCGGCTGTCGACGACGATGTTCGGGCGGAAGCGGTTCATGGACAAGGGCGGGGCGCCGCGCTCGGCCATGCGCCGGTTGAGGAGGGTGAGGGAGGCCCGGGACAGCATGTGTACGGCGCTGCTGTCGGCGTAGCCGGAGCGGCCGGGGGTCAGGCCGTCGGCGACCCGGTCGTGCTCCGGCGGCACGCGGACCAGACGACTGGGAGTGGCGAGGAACTCCGAGAACCAGGCGGCGGCGTCGTCGCCCTGGTCGATCCCCTTGAAGGCGGCACCGAACAGATCGACGTCGCGTCGCGGCCCGGACGTGGCCACGTCGAGGCGCACCGTGCCGTAACGGTCGGTGTCGTCGGCCGAGTCGAGCGTGAGCCGAGTGCCGTCGGTGCTGACGGCGGGCCGGATCAGGGCGAGGCGGGGATGGCGGCGCTGGGTGCGGTAGACCCCGTCCTCGCTGATGACCATGAAGCTGCGGTCGTGCGCGAGGCCTGCCGGCGTCAGGAGCGCATCGCTCATCGACGTGCCTGCGCATCCCTTGACGGGGTAGCAGATCAGATCCATGACGTTGGCCATGTGTCGCCTCCTTCGCTCAACTGGCCACATTAGAACGTCAGTCCTGACCAGTAACCTTCAGCCCCGATCCAAGCAGCGTGGTGTCCCGAGGACCATCAGGTTTTCGGGCCATGAAGGTGGCGATCGTCGTGGTCATCCCTGCGCCGGGCTTCTCCACCAGTTGCGCGCTGACGGCAAGCCCGCTCTGGTCCAACAGCTCTGCGATCCGGGCAGGTGGCAGCAGGTGGGACTCGTACGACACGGGTGGCAGCCGTAGGCCTGCGTGAGGCGCCGGAGCTCTCCGTTTCCCACATGGCCGACCATCATCAGGTGGCCTCCGGGCGCCAGAGTGCGATGGAATTCGGCGAACACCATCGGCAGCGAATCCGGAGGCGTGTGGTGCGTGGAGTAGTAGGCGAGAATTCCGCCGAGTTCGTCATCTCCGAGCTCCAGCGCGGTCATTGAGTCCACGCTGAAGCGCAGCTCCGGATAGGCCTCTCGAGCCAGTTCGATCATCTTCGCCGACACATCGATCCCGAAGACCGGCACCCCCAGCCCGGCCAAGTGCGCTGTCACCTTGCCTGGCCCGCAGCCCAGGTCCGCGACCGGTCCTCGGTCAGAAGTCCGCACGAGCTCGGCGAACGCGACCAGCATCGCGCGCGACAGGGGGTCCAACTCGGCGGGAGTCTTGACGCGTGCGGCGTAGGCAGCAGCGACGGTGTCGTACGACTCCCGGATCGCGGCGAGGTAGGCGGATTCAGTCAGGCCGTGAATCTAGAGCAGAGCGTCGACAGAGCCGAGGACGATCGCAAGCACCTTCCGCCGGTCGACCCGTCTGGACAGGTCGGCGAACGTAACTGCTCCCTATCAGCTGCAACTTCCCCGAATCGCCCGCTCAGGGCCCCCTTGGGGCGCCGACGAAGCGAACTCGGCGGGGTTAGTGTCGCCCCACCCCCGCCGGAGAGTGACCGGCGGGGCATGAGGCCCAGGCGCCCACTGGCCGTCACACGCTGAGCCGGTGCGGGGCCGCCCCATTCAACTGCCGCGCAATGCCACCCACGTACCCGACGGCCGCCTGCGGCGGCGCGCAAGGGGCCGGGCCTCCCCGCGTGGCCACGCCCCCCGGCCGCCCTCCGAGTGTGAAAAGGCGGGTGGAGCCGGTGGGTCAAGGGTGGGCGAAGCCCATCGCGCAGCGACGCGACGAAGGAGCGCCCTTGAGGCGCCGGTGGAACCCGCCACACTCGGAGCGAGGGCGGCCGAACCAGAAGCCCACAAGACCCCCGCCCCCGACCACCTCAGAAACCCGCACCCGCAACCACCCCAGGCCCCACCCCCACCCATCCCAGGTCACTACGCTCCACCCTCATGACCGGGAAGTTCATCCTCTTCGACGTCGACGGCACTCTCATGGACGCCGTCGCCAATCAGCGCCGTGTCTGGCACGCCTGGGCGGCGCGCCACGGGCTCGACGGGGACGAGGTGTACGCGGTGGCGCTCCGTACCCGGCCCGTCGAGACCTTCGCCGCCGTCGCGCCCGGCCTCGACCCGGACGTGTGTCTGGCGCTCCTCCACGAGCTGGAGGACGAGGACGTCCGTACGGGCACGTACTCCGCCTTCGACGGCGCGGCCGAACTGCTCACCGCCCTCCCTCCCGGCTCCTGGGCGCTCGTCACGTCCAACTACGAGCACCGGGTCCGGGGCCGCTTCGAGCGCACCGGGCTCCCGTTCCCCGGGCTGATCGTCGACGCCGCTTCCGTGGACGAGGGCAAGCCCTCCCCCGCCCCGTACCTCCTGGCGGCCGAGAAGCTGGGCGCCGGGCCGGCCGACTGTCTGGTGGTCGAGGACGCGCCCTCCGGGGTCCGCTCCGGCCTGGCGGCCGGTATGACGGTGTGGACGGTCAACAGCCCCACGGCCCCTGCGGGTTCACACCGTCATTTCACGACGCTCGCGGAGGCGGCCCCTGAGATCGCTTCAACTGTCGGGACAGTACTGTGACTTACTGACGCCGGGCAGCCATACCGATCGATGGATAGCTCGGATATCCTCCTGCGCATGCAGGGGGAACCGGAAAACAACTCGAGTTTGAACGGCAGCGGCGCCACGCCGCTGGAGTCGGGCGACCCCCGACGGATCGGCGCGTTCAGACTGCTCGGCGTCCTTGGGTCCGGTGGCATGGGGCGGGTCTATCTCGGCGCCGTGCCAGGCAAGTTCGCGGCGGTCAAGCGGGTGCTGCCCGTGCTGGCCGAGGACCCGGACTTCCTGAGCCACTTCGGGCACGAGCTCGACAATCTGGCCCGGCTTCCCGGCGGGGCCAGTGTGCGGCTGCTCGCCAGCGACCGTACGGCGAAGCCGCCGTGGTTCGCGACCGAGTACATCCCGGGGATCACCCTCAACGAGGCGATCCGGCTGCACGGCGGTCCGCTGCCGCCCGAGGCCCTGTGGCGGCTGCTGCGGGAGGCGGCGGCCGGCCTTCGCTCCGTGCACGGCGCCGACATGGTGCACCGCGACCTCAAGCCGTCCAACGTGATGCTCACCTCCGGGGGCCTGTCGCTCATCGACTTCGGCGTGGCGCGGGCGGCCGACCAGAGCCGGCTGACCAGGACCGGCATGGTCATCGGGACGCCCGCGTACATGGCGCCGGAACAGGCGGTCGCCGACCCGCAGCTGACCGGCGCGGCCGATGTGTTCGCGCTCGGCAGCCTCCTGCTGTACGCGGCGATCGGCCGCCCGCCCTTCGGCGACGGCTCCGGGCCGGGCCTGCTGTACCGCGTCGTCCACGGCGAGCCCGACTTCGGGCAGCTCACGGAGACGGCCCCCGACCTGGCGCATCTCGTACGGTCCTGCCTCGCCAAGGATCCCGCGGCCCGGCCGACCGCCGTCCAACTCGTCGAACTCATCGACGGCCACGTGGACGTCGCCGACCGGTGGCCGCCGGCCGTCATGGAGCGGATCGAGGAGCGGGCCGCGTTCGCCGCCACGGCGCCCACGGCCGAGCAGCTCGCGGAGCTCGCCGAGACCGAGGAGGAAGCCGAGGGCGAGCGGGCCGAGGACATCGGGACCGTGTCGCTCACTCCGCGGGACTCGAAGGAGCCGGCGACCGCGGGCCCCGATGCGGCCGCCGCCACCGGAACCGCCGCGGCCGGCAAGCCGCGCGAGCGACGGAACCGGTTCATCATGCTCGCCGTCCCGGTCGTCGTGACCACCGGCACGACCCTGACGCTCGCCCTCGGACCGTACGAGATCGGCCGGCAGGGCGCGGGCCCCCACGCCTCGACTCCGCCGCCTTCCGCCACTTCGTCGCAGCCGACTCCCGGCAACCCCGCGCCCGCGACCGTGGGCCCGTCCTCCGCGCCGCCCTCCTCCACGTCGGGCGCACCCTCGGGCCAGCCGCCGGGACCCACCACGGGCGGTGGCGCGGCAGCGGGTGGCGGTGCGGCAGCGGGCGGCGGTGCGGCAGCTGGCGGCACCGGCTCTCTGCCGGGCAGCGGGGGAGGTTCCTCCGCGACCGGGGGCGGCTCCGGCGGTTCCAGCTCCTCCGGCGGTTCCAGCGGCTCCGGGGGCTCCACGCCCTCCGCCCCGAAGACCACGCGTCCGGCGCCCCCACCGTCCACGGGCGGTTCCGCGCCCTCGGGGACGTACTCCCTGGAGAACGTCTCCAACGGCCAGTGCGTGGGTGAGTACAACCCCGGCTACGGCGACTTCGCCAATACGCACACGTGCGGGGCCGACGACGGCGCCGGCAACCCGATCCACTACGCGTGGACCTACACGTCGGGCGCCAACGGCACCTTCCGACTGGTCAACAAGAAGACCGGTCACTGTCTCCAGTCGGGCGGGAACCCCGGCGGCGTCGGAGTCGGCGCCTGTAACGGCTCCAGCAACCAGGCGTGGAAAGTGCACTCCACAACGTCCTCCGGCCGGACGATCAAGAATGTGGGCAACGGGCAGTGCATGATCGTCGGGCCGCCGTTCCTCTCGACGTCCGCCTGCGACTCCGGCAACCGCGCTCAGCTCTGGCGCAACATCTCACCCGTCTGAGCGGGCGGGGCAGGTGAAGACGGGGACCTGGACGTCCCCCTCCTCGCGGAACGTGACCTCCAGATCCATCCCGATCCGGAGGTCCGTCTCCGCCACCCCCACCACCTCGGTCATCAGCCGCGGCCCCTCGGCCAGATCCACCACCGCCGCCACGTACGGCACCCGGTCGCCGAAGGGCGGCAGGTCGTTTCGGTGGACGACGGACCAGGTGTAGAGCGTGGCCCGGCCGCTCGCGCGCTCCCACCGCACGTCCTCGCTCCAGCAGTGCGGGCAGAACTCGCGCGGGTAGTGGTGAGCCCTTCCGCAGCCGTCGCACCGCCTCAGCAGCAGCCGGCCCTCCCCCGCCGCGTCCCAGTACGGGCGGGTGAAGGCGTCGATGTCGGGGTCGGCGGCCGTCATCGGAAGAGTCCGATCGCGTGGTCGAGGGACCAGGTCTGCCAGGACATCGCGAAGAGCGCGACCAGGGAGATCAGCGCCATCATCGCGTTCTGCCCCTGCTCGGCCCAGTCGTGGATCATCAGGACGAGGTAGAGGAGGTTGAGGAGCAGCCCGGCCACCAGTGCCACGGGGGTCAGGAGGCCGAGGATCAGGCCGAGGCCCAGGGCGAGTTCGGCGTAGACGACGACGTACGCCATGACCTTCGGGCGCGGGGCCACGACCGAGTCGAAGCCCTTCTTCACGAACGGCCACCGGTGCTTGCCCGCGACGTCCGCCGCCCAGGCGATGCCCGTTCCGCGCTCGAACCAGCCCTTCTTGTCCTTGTGGCGCCAGCTCTCCAGCCACCACAGGCCGAGGCCGATGCGGAGGACGGCGAGCCATTCGGCGCCGGTCAGCCAGATGGTCTGCATCGGTCGATACCTGCCCCTCCCCGAACCTGATCTGACGGTACGTCAGTTCAGCGGATCCCGGCCCGTCCGCGCAAGACCCCCGCACATCCCTGACACATCCCCGGCGCACCCCCGCACGGTCCACCCACACGTGACCGTTTCGCAACCGATTCCCCTCTTGACCGAGACCCAACAAGTGAGCAAGTCGTTACGCTGAGCATTCATGTCCAACACCCCCCATTCCAGACCCGATCACCCCGTCTACGTCATCGGCGGCGGCCCCGGCGGACTCGCCGCCGCCGCCGCTCTGCGCGCGCAGGGCGTACGGGCCGTCGTCCTGGAGAAGTCGGACGCGGTCGGCGCCTCGTGGCGGGCGCACTACGACCGACTGCGGCTGCACACCACCCGCCGGCTCTCCGCGCTGCCCGGACTGCCGATGCCCCGCTCCTTCGGGCGCTGGGTCGCCCGGGCGGACGTCGTGCGGTACCTGGAGAAGTACGCCGAGGTGCACGAGCTGGAGATCGTGACCGGTGTCGAGGTCTCCCGCGTCGAGCGGGCCGGCGACGACTGGCTGCTGCACGCGACCGGCGGGCGGCAGCTGACCGGGCGGGCGGTCGTGGTCGCCACCGGCTACAACCACACCCCGCGGCTGCCGGAGTGGCCGGGCCTCGACACGTACGGCGGTGAGGTCGCGCACGCGAGCGCGTACCGCAACCCCGCCCCGTACGCCGGGCGTGACGTCCTCGTCGTCGGCGCCGGGAACACGGGCGCCGAGATCGCGGCCGACCTCGTCGAGGGCGGCGCGGCGCGGGTCCGGCTCGCGGTGCGCACCGTGCCGCACATCGTGCGCCGCTCCACCGCCGGATGGCCGGCGCAGCGCACCGGCATCCTGGTGCGGCGGCTGCCGGTACGCCTGGTGGACAAGGCGGGCGAGCTGATGTGCCGCATCTCGGTGCCGGACCTGTCGGAGCACGGGCTGCCCCGGCCGGACACGGGGCTGTACTCGCGGGTGCGCGAGGGGGCGATCCCGGTGCAGGACGTGGGCCTGATCGACGCCGTACGGAAGGGGAAGGTGGAGATCGTCGGCGCGGTCGAGTCCTTCGAGGGCGACAAGGTCGTCCTCGCGGACGGCTCCGCGATCACCCCGGACGCCGTGATCGCCGCGACCGGTTACCGGCGGGCCCTGGAGCCGCTCGTGGGCCACCTCGGCGTCCTCGACGAGCGCGGGCGGCCGACGGCGCAGGGCGCGCGGACGGTGCGCGAGGCGCCGGGGCTGTACTTCACGGGGTTCACGAATCCGATCAGCGGGATGTTCCGCGAGATGGCGATCGACGCGGAGAAGATCGCGAAGGCGCTGGCAGGGCGGTAGCCGTCAGCCGCGCAGGCGCACAGACGTGCAGCCGCGCAGACGTGCAGGCCCCTGCAGACGAAAGGCCCCCGGCGTCCGCCGGGGGCCTCTCATCTACCGTACGACTCAGCCGCAGTGCTCGGCCTTGTTGGCGTTACCGCCCCAGTACGAGGCGATCCAGCCGTTGGTGGGGTGCCAGATGTTGGCGTAGAGCCGGACACAACGGCCCGCGGCGTACACCTCTGCGGGGCCGGCGTAGGAGCTGAAGCTGCCGCCGTCGGTGTCGCTGTCGTCGGTGTAGCAGGAGGAACCCGGCGCCGAGCCGGCGACACAGCGGTAGATGGTCACGTTCGTCTCACTGGCGATGCCGGCACCGCCAGTCGCGTTCTTCACCGCGGCAACGCAGTTCATACCGGTGGACGAGTTGTAGTACACGTTCAGAGTGCCGTACTGGACGTTCTGGGACGTCCGGATCGACTTCTGAGCGATCAGCGAGCCACTGCAGCCGTAACCGGCGGCACTGGCGGCCGTCGCCGAGACCAGCGAGAAGCCGGCGATGGCGAAGAGGGCGGAGAGAACCGCAACGATTCGCGCCTTGAGCGTCATGAAAAGGCCCTTGTTCCTGAGTACTTACATGGGTCGTTGGCATGAACCGATCAGTTCGACGCGGAGCTTAGCACCCGTGATCCACTTCTCATCCACACCGAATCCGCCAAAGATCGACAGAGGATCTGCTGCACACGTGTTACTGACTGGCCGTCAGTTCTGTAATCTGACTAAGCGTCAGTTCGTTGTTCAGAGACCGGAACGAGCGGGAATCACGAGCGGGAAAGTGGGCGGAACGATGCTTGGATCGACTCACGGCACCTTCACCACCGATCTCCGCGCCCGCGTGGTCGCCTGCGGGGAGCATTCCGGGACGCCGGGCGTCGCCGTGCACGGCGTCACCGCCGTGGACGGCGACCGGGACGTCAGCGGGCGGCCGCTGCACGCCCCCGTGCCCGACCTCGACCGGTTCTTCCGGCCCGGGTCCGTGGCGGTCGTTGGGGCCTCCGACGCCGAGGGGCGGCCCAACACCGGCATCACCCGGCAGCTCATCGCCTGGGCCGAGCGGGTCGGCGCCCGTCTCGTGCCCGTGCACCCCACCCGCCGAAGCGTCTTCGGCATCGACTGCGTACCGTCCGTCGGCGCGCTCGGCGAGCCCGTCGACCTCGCCGTCCTGCTCGTCGCCGACCCGCTGCCCGTGATCGAGGAACTGGCCGAGGCCAAGGTGAAGTTCGCCGTCGCCTTCGCCTCCGGCTTCGCCGAGACCGGCGACGAGGGCGCCGCCGCGCAGGAACGTCTCACCGACGCCGTCCGCCGGTCCGGCATCCGCCTCCTCGGCCCCAACACCAACCTCAACGCCTTCGAGCGCTTCCGCGAGGACCTGGACGGCCCCGCGATCGCGCTCATCACCCAGTCCGGACACCAGGGGCGGCCGGTGCACACCCTCCAGGAGCTGGGGGTACGGCTCTCCCACTGGGCGCCCACCGGCAACGAGGCCGACCTGGAGACCGCCGACTTCATCTCGTACTTCGCGACGCGGCCCGAGGTCGGAGCCATCGCCTGTTATGTCGAGGGGCTCAAGGACGGCCGCTCCTTCCTGCTGGCGGCCGATCGCGCCGCCCGCCAGGGCGTGCCCGTCGTCGCGGTGAAGGTCGGCCGGACCGAGACCGGGGCACGGATGGCCGCCTCGCACACCGGCAAGCTCACCGGCGCGGACCAGGTCGTCGACGCGGCGATGCGGCAGTTCGGGGTCATCCGGGTCGACGGTCTCGACGAACTCCAGGACACCGCCGCCCTGTTGGCCCGGGCTCGCAAGCCGGTCGCGGACGGTGTCGTCGTCTACTCGATCTCCGGCGGCACCGGCGCCCACTTCTCCGACCTCGCCACGGCCGCCGGACTGCGCCTGCCGACGCTGCCGCAGGCCAAGCAGGACGAGCTGCACCAGTGGATACCCGACTACCTCAATGTCGCGAACCCCGTCGACAACGGCGGTCACCCCGTGGGCGACTGGCGGGGGCGGAAGATCATCGACGCGATCCTCGCCGACCCGTCCGTCGGCGTCCTGATCTGTCCGATCACCGGGCCCTTCCCGCCCATGAGCGACAAGCTCGCGCAGGACCTGGTCCACGCGGCCGAGGCCACCGACAAGCTGGTGTGCGTCGTGTGGGGCTCGCCGGTCGGGACGGAGGCGGCCTACCGGGAGACCCTGCTCGGATCCTCGCGCGTGGCCACCTTCCGTACGTTCTCCAACTGCATCGGGGCCGTGAAGGCCTACCTCGACCACCACCGCTTCACCACCGCCTACCGCTCCCCCTTCGACGAGGCCCCGCGCACCCCCTCCCCCTCCTTCCGCAAGGCCCAGGCCCTGATGCGGCCGGGCCGGCAGCTCAGCGAGCACGCGGCGAAGCAGCTCCTGCGGGCGTACGGGATCCGGGTGCCGCGCGAGCAGCTGGTGACGAGCGCGGCGGCGGCGGTCCGGGCGGCCGGGCTCGTCGGCTATCCGGTGGTGATGAAGGCCTCGGGCGCGCAGCTCGCCCACAAGACCGAACTGGGCCTTGTGAAGGTCGGGTTGACCTCGGCGAGCCAGGTCCGGGACGCGTACCGGGAGCTCACCGACATCGCGCGCTACGAGGGCATCGACCTCGACGGGATCCTGGTCTGCCAGATGGTGGGGCGAGGGGTCGAGATGGTGGTGGGCGTGACCCGCGACCCGCTCTTCGGGCCGACGGTCACGGTGGGCCTGGGCGGCGTCCTGGTCGAGGTCCTGAACGACGCGTCCGTGCGCGTGCCGCCGTTCGGCGAGGACCAGGCCAGGGACATGCTCGGCGAACTGCGCGGGCAGGCCCTGCTGAAGGGCGTACGGGGCGCTCCGCCGGCGGACGTGGACGCGCTGGTGGAGGTCGTGCTGCGGGTGCAGCGGATGGCGCTCGAGCTGGACGGCGACCTCGCCGAACTGGACATCAACCCGCTGATGGTGCTGCCGCGCGGCCAGGGCGCGGTGGCGCTCGACGCGCTCGCGGTCTGCCGATAGGAGCCCTGATGGAAGACGCGACCGAGGCACCGGTGGAAGAGCCGATCGAGGACCTGCTGCACACCGTCGAGAACGGCGTCTCGTGGATCACGCTCAACCGGCCCGAGGCGATGAACGCCGTCACCTGGGACCAGCGGGAGCGGATCATCGCACTGCTCGGGGAGGCGTCCGCCGACCCGGACGTACGGGCGGTGGTGGTGACGGCCACCGGACGGGGCTTCTGCGCGGGCGCCGACCTGCGGGGGGCGCCGTCGTCGGGCGCCCGTGTCCCCGGTGACGTGGCGCGGACGATCCGGCAGGGCGCGCAGCGCCTCATCGGGGCCGTACTGGACTGCGAGAAGCCGGTGATCGCGGCGGTGAACGGGACGGCGGCCGGGATCGGCGCGCATCTGGCGTTCGCCTGCGATCTCGTGCTGGCGGCGGAGCCGGCGAAGTTCATCGAGGTGTTCGTACGGCGCGGCCTGGTGCCGGACGGGGGCGGGGCGTATCTGCTGCCGCGGCTGATCGGGCCGCAGCGGGCGAAGGAGCTGATGTTCTTCGGCGACGCGGT
The DNA here is from genome assembly GCF_042731085.1 of Streptomyces sp. NPDC059875. Taxonomy (NCBI): domain Bacteria; kingdom Bacillati; phylum Actinomycetota; class Actinomycetes; order Kitasatosporales; family Streptomycetaceae; genus Streptomyces; species Streptomyces sp. NPDC059875. Next base: position 33,429 of record NZ_JBHWJZ010000032.1, on the reverse strand, counting down.
GACGGCGCACGACGCCCGGGAGCTGGGTCTGGTGAACCGGGTGGTCCCGGCCGAGGAGTTGGAGAAGAGCGCGCGGGAGTGGGCCGAGCGGCTTGCCCAGGGCCCGACGCGCGCGCTGGCGCTCACGAAGCAGCTGGTGAACGCCTCGCTGGACACCGACCGTGCCACCGCGTTCGCGGCGGAGGCGGCGGCGCAGGAGATCAATATGACGACGCGGGACGCGAACGAGGGCGTGGCGAGCTTCGTCGAGCGACGGACGCCTCGGTACGAGGGGCGGTAGCCGCCCTGACCGCCCTGCTCGGGCCGCTGGGTCGTACAGCCACGGAGTGGGCATCGTGTCGCACACCACCACCGGCACGCAGTACGACAAGGGCTCGTTCACCGTCGACGCCCCGATCCGGTCCACCGCCGCCCCGGCCCTCACCGGCACGGTGGCGGTCGGCGCCAAGGTGACCGCCGGCAACGGCTCCTGGTCGGTGACGCCGACCTCGTACACGTACCAGTGGAAGGCGAACGGCGTCGCGATCCCGGGTGCGACGGGGGCGGGCTACACCCTCCCCGCCTCGGCCCTGGGGAAGAAGATCACGGTGACCGTCACGGCGCACCGCACCGGGCACCTGAGCGGCTCGGCCACGACGACGGCGGTCGCCGTCGCGTACGGGTACGCCGCGACCGCGACGCGCGCGCCGTACGTCACCGGAACGGTCAAGGTCGGCCGCACGCTGACGCTGAACCGGGGGACGTGGACGCAGGCGCCGACCTCGTACGGCTACCAGTGGTACGCCAACGGGAAGCCGATCAGCGGGGCGACACGTGCCACGCTGACGCTGACCAAGGCGCAGCGCGGCATGAAGATCACCGTCCGCGTGAACGCGTACCGGCCCGCGCACTACGCGGGTGTCGCGTGGACCCCGTCGACGGGTGCCGTCGCGGCCTGATCGAGCTGTGAACCGGAAGACCCCGGGACGGGCTGGTGAAGCCCGTCCCGGGGTCTTTCCGTACCCGTGGTGGCCGGAGGGTATCCATCTGACGCATCGTCAGCTTCAATGGACGGTGTGATGGGACATGCTGGGATGGCGGCCACCGCCGTCCGATACCTCAGGTCGGCCGGGTCGCCCACGGCCGTCGAACCACACCCCAGGCCGCGGCTCCGGGCGGTACGGGAGGACGAGCGGCTGCCCGTCGACCCGGCCGAGTTCCGGCGCGTGCTCGGGCACTTCGCGAGCGGCGTCACCGTCGTGACGGCGCTCGACCCCGACGGCCCGGCCGGCTTCGCCTGCCAGTCCTTCGCCTCCCTCTCCCTGGACCCGCCCCTGGTGGCCTTCATGGTCGCCCGTACGTCGACCACCTGGCCCCGGATCGCCCGCGCCGGCGTCTTCTGCGTCAACATCCTGGGCGCGGACCAAGGGGAGTTGTGCCGGGGCTTCGCGAAGAGCGGGGCCGACAAGTTCGCGGGCGTGGGGTACGACGGCGCGCCGGTGACGGGCTCACCGCGCCTGGTCGGGGCCCCGGCCTGGGTCGACTGCACGATCGCCACGGTCCACACGGGCGGCGACCATCTCATCGTGGTGGGCCGGGTCGAGGCCCTGGGCACCCGGGACGCAGACGGGGACGGCGAGCCGCTGCTCTTCCACCGGGGGCGGTTCGGGCGGTTCAGCGCCTAGGAGACCCAGGGGAGCCAGGAGTCCTGGGAGACCTGGGACACCGGGAGGTCTAGGAGACCTGGGAGAGCGCCACGGGGGCCGCGGGCCGGCGGCGGATCACCAGGGCCATCAGCGCCGCCGCCGCACACAGGGCGCCCGAGGCGTACCAGACCACGTCGTACGAGCCGGTGAGGTCCCGGGCCACGCCGCCCGCGAAGGCGACCACCGCCGCGCCCACCTGGTGGGAGGCGAGGACCCAGCCGAAGACGATCGCGCTGTCCTCGCCGTAGTGCTCGCGGCACAGGGCGATCGTCGGCGGGACCGTGGCCACCCAGTCCAGACCGTAGAAGACGATGAAGAAGACCATCGGCGGGTGCACCGACGGGGCCAGCAGCATGGGCAGGAACAGCAGCGAGATCCCGCGCAGCGCGTAGTACACGGCGAGCAGCCGGCGCGCCTCGAAGCGGTCCGTGAACCAGCCGGAGGCGATCGTCCCGACGACGTCGAAGACACCGATGACGGCGAGCAGCGAGGCCGCGGCGGTGATCGGCATCCCGTGGTCGTGGGCGGCGGGTACGAAGTGGGTCTTGACCAGCCCGTTCGTCGAGGCGCCGCAGATCGCGAAGGTGCCGGCGAGGAGCCAGAAGGGGCCGGTGCGGGCCGCCTTGAGGAGGACGGTCACGGCGCGGCGGGCCGCGCCCGTCACCGGGGCGGGCTTCGGCGCGAACGTGCCGCCGTAGGGCGCGAGGCCCACGTCCGCCGGGTGGTCGCGCAGCAGCAGCCAGACGAAGGGCACGACCGCGAGGGCGGAGAGCGCGACGGTGACCGAGGCGGGGCGCCAGCCGTGGTTCTCCACCAGCCAGGACAGCAGGGGCAGGAAGACGAGCTGCCCCGAGGCGCCCGCGGCCGTGAGGATCCCGGTGACCAGCCCGCGCCGGGCCACGAACCACCGGTTCGTCACGGTCGCCGCGAACGCCAGCGCCATCGAGCCGCTGCCGAGGCCGACGAGGATGCCCCAGTACAGGACGAGCTGCCAGGACGTGGTCATCCACACGGTCAGCAGGGAGCCGAGGGCGATCACGCTGAGCGCGACCGCCACGACCCGGCGGATGCCGAAGCGGTCCATGAGGGCCGCGGCGAACGGCGCCGTGAGGCCGTACAGCGCGAGGTTGACCGACACCGCGAAGCCGATCGTGCCGCGCGACCATTCGAACTCCTCGTGCAAGGGCTCGATCAGCAGCCCGGGCAGCGAGGCGAAGGCCGCCGCCCCGATGATCGTGACGAACGTGACGGCCGCGACGAACCAGGCGCGGTGGACACGGGGCGTACGCGAGGAAGGGGGCGCGGGGGTCTCGGTTGTCTGGGTCACGTCACACAGCATCCTGAGGAAGGACCGCCCGGACCACTGGCCCGAATGCCAGCTTTCGCAAGGATCGGGACACGGCACGCCCTCGGCGCCGGCTGACGGGCTACACCCGCGGCAGCGTCCTGATCGGCCGCACCACCAGTAGCGCCACCACCACGAGGACCGCGATCCCCGCCCCCGCCAGGAGGACCTCCTCCGTGCCGACCGCCTCCGCCACCGGCCCGGCCAGCGCCCGGCCCACCGCCATCATCAGCAGCGATCCGGCCACGTCGTACGCGTGCATCCGGTTCAGCGCGTCCTGCGGCACATGCGTCTGCACCGACGTCGACCACATCACCAGCCAGAAGGCGAAGGCCGCCCCGCCCAGGAACTGCCCCACGCCGAGCAGCACCACGGACACCCCCGAGCCGAGCAGGAGGAGGTTCACCGGCAGGCCGAGCAGCGCCACCGCGCCCGCCGCCAGCGGGCGGCGCGGGCGCAGCCGCAGGGCGAGCAGACCGCCGACCGCGCTGCCGGCGCCGTTGACCGCCATCAGCGTGCCGTACGCGGCCGAGCCGTGGTCACCCGTCACCAGGGTCGCGGTCAGCGGCACCATCGGGCCGGCGACCGTCAGGCCGTACACCGTCCAGATCGCGATGACCCCCCAGAGCCAGCTCCGGGCCCGGAACTCCCGCCAGCCGACGCCCATCTCGGCGCGCAGCGAACCCCGGGCCGCCGTGTCGTTCGGCGCCGCGGGTATCCGCATCAGGGCGAGGCAGAGGGCGCTGACGGCGAAGGTCGCGCCGTTGGCACCGAAGGCCGCCCCCGCGCCGGAGAGCGCGACGAGGAGGCCCGCCACCGCCGGGCCCGCCATCGTCATCAGGGACTCGACGACCCGCAGGACCGCGTTGGCGCGCTGCACGTCGGGGGCGATGCGCGGGATCGTGGAGGCGACCCCGGGCTGGAAGAGGGCGGCGCAGACGCCGCTGACGGCGGTGAGCGTGTACACGGCCCACAGCGGCGGGCTGCCGACGGCGAAGGAGACGGCCAGGACGGCCGCGCCCGGCAGCCGCAGCGCATCCGCGATGATCATCATCCGGCGGGCGGTGAAGCGGTCCGCGAGGACGCCGCCGAAGACGACGAACAGGGCGAACGGGCCGATCCAGGCGCCCAGCGCGTACCCGACGGAGGAGCCGGGATACCCGGCGCCGAGCAGACCGGCGGCGAGGGCGACGGGCACCATGCCCTCGCCGAACACGGCGGCGGCGCGAGCCACGAAGAAGAGCCGGAAGTTACGGTTCCAGAGGGCGGGTACGACCAGGGGGTCCGGCCCCGCCACCGCGGGAATGCACTCCTCGGCCTCGGGCTTGTAAGGGGAGTGCTCCGCCTGCTTGTCCATCCGCTTGTCCGTCACGGACCCGACTTCTAGCAGCAAGTGGTCTAAACCACAAAGGGAATTTCAAGGGGTCTGCTCGTGCCGCACCGAATTGCCGTCCTCGCCCTGCCCGGCCTACTCCCCTTCGAACTGGGCATTCCCCACCGGATCTTCGGCCGCGCCAAGGACGCCGGGGGCCGTCCGCTCTACGAGATCGTGACCTGTGCCCCGGCCGCCGGGCCGGTCCGGACGGACGCGGACTTCGCCATTCAGGTGGAGCACGGCCCGGAGGCGCTCGCGACGGCGGACACGGTCGTCGTCCCCGCCTCGTACGAACTCGGTCCGGTCTACGACGAGGGCAGGCTGACCGACGAGCTGGCGGCCGCCCTCGCGCACATCCGGCCCGGCACCCGGCTCGTCTCCATCTGCACCGGCGGGTACGTGCTCGCCGCCGCCGGCTACCTCGACGGGCGGCCGGCCACCACGCACTGGGCCTCGGCCGAGCACTTCCAGCGGCTGTTCCCGAAGGTACAGGTCGACGCGGACGTCCTCTTCGTCGACGACGGGGACGTGCTGACCTCGGCGGGCGTCGCCGCCGGGCTCGACCTGTGCCTGCACATGGTGCGCCGCGACCACGGGGCGGCCGTCGCCAACGACGTCGCCCGCCGGACGGTCGTACCGCCGCACCGGGACGGCGGACAGGCCCAGTACATCGAGCGCCCGCTCCCGGCGCCGGGGACGGCGACCACGACGACGGCCCGCGCCTGGGCGCTGGCGCATCTGCACGAGCCGATCCAGCTGCGGGACCTGGCGGTACGGGAGTCGATGAGCGTACGGACGTTCACGCGCCGGTTCCGGGAGGAGGTCGGCATCAGCCCCGGCCAGTGGCTCACCCAGCAGCGGGTGGAACGGGCCCGCCACCTCCTGGAGTCCACCGACCTGCCGGTCGACCTGGTGGCGCGGGACGCCGGCTTCGGCACGCCCCAGTCGCTGCGGTCCCACCTCCAGGCGGCGATCGGCGTGACACCGACGACCTACCGGCGGACGTTCAGGACGGGGGCGGCGACGGGGTAGGGGCGTCGGGGCGGCGCGCCGCGCGTGGCCGCGGGCCGTCAGTCCGTCCCGGAGGGACAGCGACTGTCCGCGCTCGCCGGGGCATCCGCCGGAGGTTCCGGTGCCCGTCGCGCCTTCTCGTACGCGCCCTGACGCACACGGCGCCAGTCGCCGGCCGCGCCGATCGCCGTGAGGAGCAGCGTCAGGCCGACGCCCCACAGGATCGCCGTGGACGGCGCGACGACCTTCAGCAGGCCGCCGGCCAGCGAGCCACTCGCGGCGTAGCCGGCGCCCACGGCCGCGTACATCACCGAGTACCCGGCAGCCAGGGCGTTCGGCGGGAGGATCCGGCGGAGGGCCAGGTTGCGGGTGAGCATCGCCGGGGCCTGGAGCAGTCCGGCGAGGACGAGGGCGAGGGCGATGGCGCCCGCCCACGGCAGGACGGCGACCAGCACGACGCCCGCCGAGACGCCGAGGATGAGGACCAGGCTCTGCACGGGAAGCCGGCCCGGCCAGCCGCCGCGGAGCCCGTAGACGAACGCGCCGACCGCCGAGCCGATGGAGAACCCGGCGAGCAGGGGCCCCGCCCAACCGATCCCGATCGACCGCTGTTCGAGGAGGGCCGGGAGGATCAGCTCGGCGAGGGCGAGCAGCGTCAGGCTCGCGGCACCGGTCACGTACACCGGCCAGGCCCGCACCAGTACGCGCCGCATCGGTTCGCCCTGCTCGTCGCCCGCGCCGCCCTCGGCCTGCCAGCCGGCGGGCAGCGCCCACAGGCCCGCGACGGACGCCGCCATCAACCCGCCCTGGAGCAGGTGGGGGTCCCCCCACGCCCCCAGGGCGTAGGGGGAGGTACGCCGGGGCCGACGCCGAGCGCCAGGCCGGTCGTGAGCGCGGGCGCGGCGGCCCAGATGCCGAAGGTCAGCACGGACTCCATGGAGAGCGCCTGCGTGACGGCCTTCTCCGGGACCATGCCGGTGAGCACAGCGCGCAGACCGCCGGGCGCGGCGGCGGGCCCGGCGCCCGCGAGGAAGGCGAGGACGCCGAGGACGACGGGGTGCGCGGGCCCGGCAAGCCCGAGCCCGAGGCCGGTGAAGGCGAGCGCGCCCACCGCGAGACCGACGGCGAGGTGCGGCCGGGCCCGTTCGGCGTTCATCCGGATGCCGAGGACGGGTGCGGCGACGATCTCGCCGAGGACGTACGCGGCGGCGAGTACGGCCCCGAGGGTGTACCCCCCGGGCCTCTCGCGTACCAGGAACACCAGCGCGAGCGGCGCCATCGCCACCGGCAGCCGGGTCGCGACGGCGACGGCCGACCAGACGAGGACGGGGCGGGTGACGATGTCGCGGTAGGCCATGGCCACGACCGTAACGGGCCGACGGTGGTGGCCGATACGGGGTTTCGAGGTCCTGTGCGCGGGCGGCGCGACGCCTCCCCGACCGGGTCGAAGGCCTCTACGGTCCAGGCGCCGACGGACGCCTGGACCGCGTGGGTACTAGCTGCCGAAGGTCAGCACACCCCGTGCGACCTTCCCCCGCTCGGCGTCCTCCGCCGCCTTCGCGAACTCCTCCACCGGGTACGTGGCGGTGACGAGTTCGTCGAGGAGGAGGCGGCCCTCGCGGTACAGCTCGGCGTAGAGCGCGATGTCCTTCTGCGGGCGGGAGGAGCCGTACCGGCAGCCCAGGATCGACTTGTCCAGGAACATCGCGGCCGGCGGGAAGCTCGCCTCGGCGGTGGGCGCGGTCATGCCGAGCAGGATCGCCTGGCCGTGCCGGTCGAGCAGGTCGATCGCGGTGCGGACGAGGCCGGTGTGTCCGACGCACTCGAAGACGTGGTCGGCGCCGGTGGGGAGGATGTCCCGGACGGTGTCGGTCGAGTTCAGGAAGTGCGTGGCGCCGAAGCGGCGGGCGGTCTCCTCCTTGGCCGGGTTGGTGTCGACGGCGACGATCGTGAGCGCGCCGGCGATCCGGGCGCCCTGGAGGACGTTGAGGCCGATGCCGCCGGTGCCGATGACGACGACGGTCTCGCCGCGGTCGACCTTGGCGCGGTTGAGTACGGCGCCGACGCCGGTGAGGACGCCGCAGCCCATGAGGGCGGCGGAGGTGAGGGGGATGTCCTGCGGGATCTTCACCGCTTGGACGGCCTTGACGACGGTCTTCTCGGCGAAGGAGGAGTTGGAGGCGAACTGGAAGAGCGGCTCGCCCGTACCGGTGCGGGAGAACGGCTGCTTGGGCATGCCGATCGCCTTGCGGCACATGGTGGGGCGACCGCGGTCGCAGTCGGCGCAGGCGCCGCAGTTGGCGAGCGTGGACAGGGCGACGTGGTCGCCGGCGGCGACATGGGTGACGCCGGGGCCGACGGCCTCGACGACGCCGGCGCCCTCGTGACCGAGAACGACGGGGGCGGGGAAGGGGATCGTCCCGTCGATGACGGACAGATCGCTGTGACAGAGCCCGGCGGCGACGACCCGCACGAGCACGTCACCGGGCCCGGGGTCCCGTACCTCCAGGTCGTGCACGACCTGGACCTGCTTGCCGTCGTAGACGACACCTCTCATGTGCGTGCTCCTTTGCTGCGCGAGTTGTGGGCAGGTGGGCGCCGCTACCCGTTCGGCCTGGCGCCTTCCGCCGCCGCTTTCGCCATCTCCTCCAGCCGCGCCAGCATCGGCATCGGGTCCACCCCCACCGTCCCCGGCAGGAAGTCCGCGATCCGCTCCGGGGTCCAGGCGCCGGACTCCGCGTACCCGGCCCGGAGCTCCCTCGGCTGCGCCCACACCGCGATCTTGGGGCCCGCGATCGTGTAGACCTGGCCGGTGATCTTCTCCGCGCGCGCCCGCTCCGACAGCAGGTAGACCACCAGCGCCGCCACGTCCTCCGGCTCCCCGATCTCCTTCAGCTCCATCGGCACGTTCGCCGACATCCGGGTGCGGGCGACCGGGGCGACGGCGTTCGCCGTGACCCCGTACTTGTGCAGCCCCAGCGCGGCGCTCCGCACCAGCGAGATGATCCCGCCCTTCGCCGCCGAGTAGTTCGCCTGCGCCACGGACCCCTGGTGGTTGCCGCTCGTGAAGCCGATCAGCGTCCCGGTGCCCTGCTTCCGCATCACCGCCGACGCCGCACGGAACACGGTGAACGTGCCCTTCAGATGCGTCGCGACGACCGGGTCCCACTCCTCCTCGGACATGTTGAACAGCATCCGCTCGCGCAGGATCCCGGCCACGCACACGACCCCGTCGATCCGCCCGTACTCCGCAAGGGCGACATCGACGATCCGCTGACCGCCCGCCATCGTCGAGATGTCGTCGGCGACCGCGACCGCCGAACCCCCCGCCGCCTCGATCTCCTTCACCACCGACAGCGCGACCTCCGACGTCGGCTCCCCGCCCTCGATGGAGACGCCGTAGTCGTTGACGACGACCTTCGCGCCCTCCGCCGCGCACGCCAGGGCGACGGCGCGACCGATCCCCCGCCCCGCGCCCGTCACGGCGACGACCTTGCCTGCCAAGAAGTTCCCCACGCCCGGCCCCTTCCCGCACTTTCTGACGGTCCGTTAGATTCGTTCGTCAGCAGGATTCTACGACCCGTCAGATACCGGAAAACAAGACCCGCGGAGGACCGATGTCACTTCCCGCCGAGTTCCACGACATCGCCAAGCGCGTGAACAACTGGGGGCGTTGGGGCCAGGACGACGAGATCGGCACCCTCAATCTGATCACCGACGACGTCGTACGGGACGCCGTCACGACCGTCCGCTCCGGCCACCGCGTCCCGCTCGCCCTCGACCTCGAGCAGGACGGCGTACAGACCGGCATGATCCCCGGCCGGGTCAACCCGCTCCACGTCATGGTCCAGGTCAACCAGGAACTCTTCGGCCCCGGCACGGTCGCCACCAGCGACGACGCCGTGACCTTCGGCCTGCAGGCCGCCACCCACTGGGACGCGCTCACCCACGTCTCGCACTCCGGCAGGATCTACAACGGCCGGCCCGCGTCCACGATCACCCCGCACGGCCGCTCCGAGTTCAGCGGCATCCACACCGCCCGCCACATCGTCAGCCGCGGCGTCCTGCTCGACGTGGCCGCCGCCAAGGGTGTGGACCGGCTGCCCGGCGACCACGCCGTCACCCCCGAAGACCTCGACGAGGCCGCGGAATTCGGCCGCGTCACCGTCCGGGCCGGCGACATCGTCCTCGTACGGACCGGGCAGATACGGCAGTACCTGGCCGGCGACAAGCACGCGTACGCGTTCCCCTCCCCCGGCCTCTCGATCCGTACGCCCGAGTGGTTCCACGCCCGCGATGTCGCCGCCGTCGCCAACGACACGCTCACCTTCGAGATCTTCCCGCCCGAGGTCGAGAACCTCTGGCTACCCGTGCACGCGCTCGACCTCGTCGAGATGGGGATGCTCCAGGGCCAGAACTGGAATCTGGAAAGTCTGTCCACAGCCTGTGCACAACGTGAGCAGTACGCGTTCCTGCTCTCCGCGATGCCCGAGCCCTTCGTGGGCGGTACGGGCACACCGGTGGCCCCGGTGGCAGTCCTGTGATCGAAGGGTGGCGGCGCACTCGCACGCGCCCCGAGCACGGCGAGCGCAGCGAATGGGGGTCCCCCCGCGTGCGAAGCGCTGCGGGGGACGCCGCCACCCCGGACACGACCCGCACTCGTCGAGGGCAGCGGAACGTCCGCGCCCCCTCGTCGTCCCCTCACGACGAATCGCTCACCCCAGGGTGAACAAAACGGCATGAACCGTCAACAGTGCACCGAGGCCGTAGGCGTGGCCGACGACGTCGGAGGCGTCACCGGAGGCGGTGCCATAGGCGCCCCGCGGTCCACCTCGCACCAGATGCTCTTGCCGACGCCCTCGCGCTGCCACCCCCACCGGTCGGCCAGGCCGTCCACCAGCTCCAGGCCACGACCGTTGGTGTCCTCGCCCTCCGCGTGCCGGGGCTGCGGCGGCCGGTCGCTCGTGTCGGCGACCTCGACCCGCACCCCGCCCCCTGCCGCGAACAGCATCCGCAGCACGGCCGGACAGCCCGTGTGCACCACGGCGTTGGTCACGAGTTCGGAGATGAGCAGCACCAGCGTCTCGGCCAGCGGCTCGTCATCCTCTATGCCCGATCCGGCGAGCCTCGAGCGCGCCCATCGCCGGGCACGCCCCACCTCCGCCGGGTCGGGCCCGACCTCCAACTGAACCTGAAGCACCTGCACCGCTCACACCATCCGAACCGGCGGACACATCGCCTCGCGCCTCACAGCCATCGACGCCCTCACGGAACGTGATTCCCTTGTGAGACAGCATGGTTGACGTACAGTCACCGCAACAAGCGCTTCGGGCATATTCCAGCGCGAAGGAGTACGCATGGTCCATACTGTGCGACGCACGCTGCGGGGAGTCGAACAGGAGGGCGCCCAGCGCCTCCACGGGGTGCGAACGGCGGGCATCGCCGGATCCGGAGCCGCCGCATCGGCGGCACCGGGACGATCCGGGCCCACAAGCACTCGCATCCCACGGAGCGTACCGGAGCGGGACCCCGACTCCGGGCCGTGACGGACCGGCCGAAGGACACAACCCGATATCGACGCTCCGTGAGCGACCGGGCACGCGCCGCCTACAAGTGGGCCGCCTCGACCTCCTCCGCCTGCGCCTTCGACAGCCCCCGCTCGGCCCGTACCCAGGCCCGCTTCAGGTGCAGATGCACATCGGCCTCCCAGGTGAAGCCCATGCCGCCGTGAACCTGCAGACAGTCCCGCGCACAACCCACCGCCGCCTCGTCGGCGAGCAGCTTCGCCCCGGCGATCTCGACGGGGTCGCCGGTCACGGCGGCCGCGTAGACGGCGGCGCGGGCGACCTCCGTTCGCACGAGCATCTGCGCGCACAGATGCTTGACGGCCTGAAACGCCCCGATGGGCTGCCCGAACTGCTCCCGGGTCCGGGCGTAGGAGACGGCCATCTCGGTGGTACGGGAAGCACTCCCCAGCTGCTCGGCAGCGGTGAGGAGGACCTCCGTTGTGGGCATACGTTCCGCTGCCCCTCCCACCCCCTCGCCCGTTGTGGGCAATCGTTCCGCTGGGGCGATGGGGGTCCCCCCTGCTCGAGCGAAGCCGAGAGCTTGGGGGAGGGTGGGCACAACGGAACGGCGCCCATGCGGGCCCGTTCCGCCCATGACCCCGGCGCCCACGGGACCGGGCAACCGGTGCAAGGGCGTAAGCGGGTCGACCGACCGCACGGCGACGGCGCCCGTCACATCCCCCAGAACCACGTCCGCCTCGTCCAGCCACTCGACAACGCCCCCGTCGACCGCAGTAACGACGACCTCCCCCTCCGCGGCACCATCCACACTCCCCGCCGCCACATGCGTGGCGATCAACGGCCCCGGCAACAACACCCTCCCCGCCTCCTCAAAGACGAGCACCGCCTCCGGGAGGCCAAGCCCCACACCCCCCTCCGCCTCCGGCAGCCGCAGCGCGAAGAACCCGGCGGCCCCCAGCTCCCGCCACAACGCGCGGTCCAGCCCGCCGCCCGAGTCCACGGCGGCCCGCAGCGCGTCCCGGTCGAAGCGCCCGGCGAGCAGTTCCCGTACACCCGCCTTCAGCGCCTTCTGGTCGTCCGTCAGCCGGAAGTCCACGACACCACCCCTCACCGCCCCTTCGGCAGGCCGAGGATCCGCTCGGCGACGATGTTCTGCTGGATCTGACTCGTGCCGGCGGCGATCGTGTACGAGAGCGAGGACAGCCGGTCCAGGTTCCACTCCCGCCCGAGGTCGAGCGCGTCCGGCCCGAGGACGGCGGCGGCCGCGTCGTACAGCTCCTGCCGCGCGTGCGAGTAGCGGAGCTTGAAGACCGAGCCCCCCACCCCCGGCACCCCGCCCGTCCCCTGCGCCTCCGCCTCGCTGACGTTCCACTGGGTGAGCCGCCACAGCGCCCGGAACTCGGCGCTCAGCCGGCCGAGGCGCCTGCGCACCTCCGGGTCGTCCCACGTGCCGTTCTTCCGCGCCGTGCCCGCGAGTTCGGCGAGCACGCGCCGGCAGGCGACGACCTCGCCGACGAAGGCCGTGCCGCGCTCGAACGACAGGGTCACCATGGTCACGCGCCAGCCGTCGTTCTCCTCCCCGACGCGGTTGGCGACCGGCACCCGGACCTCGTCGAGGAACATCTCCGCGAACTCCGTCGACCCGGCGAGCGTCCGCAGCGGTCGTACGGTGATCCCGGGCGCGTCCATCGGCATCGCGAGCCATGTGATCCCCCGGTGCTTGGGGCCGGAGGCGTCCGTCCGTACGAGCAGTTCGCACCAGTCGGCGACCTCGGCGTGCGAGGTCCAGATCTTGGAGCCGGTGACGACGTAGGCGTCCCCGTCCCGTACCGCCCTCGTCCGCAGCGACGCCAGGTCCGAGCCGGCCTCCGGCTCGCTGAAGCCCTGGCACCACACCTCGTCGCCGCGCAGTACCGGCGGCAGCCAGCGGTCCCGCTGTTCGGGCGTCCCCTCGGCGGCGATCGTCGGCCCGGCGTGCAGCAGTCCGACGAAGTTCGCGCCGACGTACGGGGCTCCGGCGTGCTCGGTCTCCTCCAGGAAGATCAGCCGCTGGGTCGGGGAGGCGTCCCAGTGCACGTCCGCGTACCCCGCGTCGTACAGCGCCCGCTGCCAGCCGCAGTCGTACGCCCGCCGCCCCGGCCAGTCCAGCGGGTCGGGCTTCGGCGGCAGCGTGGGCAGGACGGCCGCGAGCCACGCCCGAAGCCCCTCCCTGAACTCCTCCTCTTCTTCGCCGTACGCGAGGTTCATCAGACGATGCCCAGGTCGAGCATGCGAATGGCGTTGCCGCGCATCAGCTTGTAGATCGTCTCGTCGTCGAGTCCCTTGACGTGGTCGAGGGCGACTTCCTTGGTGTGCGGGAAGGTGGAGTCGACGTGCGGGTAGTCGGTCTCGAAGGTGGCGTTGTCCCGGCCGACGACGTCCAGCGAGGCGATGCCGTGCTTGTCGCGGAAGAAGCAGCAGAAGATCTGCCGGTAGTAGTACGTGGACGGGGGCTCCGGGATCAGGTCCCTCACCCCACCCCAGGCCCTGTGCTCCTCCCAGACGTCGTCCGCGCGCTCCAGGGCGTACGGGATCCAGCCCATCTGGCCCTCGCTGTACGCGAGCTTGAGCGTCGGGAACTTCACCAGGACTCCGGAGAAGAGGAAGTCCATCATCGAGGCCATGGCGTTGTTGAAGCTGAGCGAGGCCTGGACGGCGGGCGGGGCGTCGGGTGAGGCGGCGGGCATCTGGCTGCTGGAGCCGATGTGCATGTTGACGACCGTCCCCGTCTCCTGGCAGACGGCGAAGAACGGGTCCCAGTAGCCGGAGTGGATCGAGGGGAGACCAAGGTACGTCGGGATCTCCGAGAAGGTGACCGCCTTGACGCCCCTCGCCGCGTTGCGGCGGATCTCGGCGACCGCGAGGTCGATGTCCCAGAGCGGGATGATGCAGAGCGGGATGAGCCGGCCGCCGCTGTCGCCGCACCACTCCTCGACCATCCAGTCGTTGTAGGCGCGGACGCAGGCGAGGGCGACCTCCTTGTCCTTGGCCTCGGCGAAGGTCTGGCCGCAGAAGCGCGGGAAGGTGGGGAAGCAGAGGGATGCCTCGACGTGGTTGAGGTCCATGTCGGCGAGGCGTGCCTTCGGGTCCCAGCAGCCGCGCCGCATCTCCTCCCTGGTGATCCCCTCCAGGGTCATCTCGTCGCGGTCGAAGCCGACGGCGGCGATGTTGCGCTTGTACGGGAACTTGAGGTCCTCGTAGATCCACCAGTCGGTCGGGGGTCCGTCGGGGTCCATCGTGATCTGGTACTTCCCGCCGACGTAGGCGAGCTCCCCGATCCCGGCCGTCAGGGGCTGGGGCCCACGGTCGCGGTACTTGGCCGGGAGCCAGGTCTCGAAGAGGTGGGCCGGTTCGATCACGTGGTCGTCGACGCTGATGATGCGGGGCAGTTCCGTCATGAACCCACTCCCATTTCTGATGACCCGTCAGATTCTGTTGGGTCTCAGGCTAGCTCCGCACCCCTGGACCGACAAGCGGCGGACCTCTACGCTCTCCGCACGATCTGACTGACCGTCAGCTAGGAGAGTCGTCGTGACCGACACCGCACACGCCCTGGGCGCCTCCCGCACCCTCTGGGAGCTCGTCGAACGCCGCGCCGCCCTCACGCCCGACCGGCCCGTCCTCCTCCAGGGGGACCGCACCCTCACCTTCGGCGGGCTGCGCGAGCGCGCCGAGCGGTGCGCCGCCGGCCTGTACGGGACGGGGGTGCGGCCCGGCACGGTCGTGGCCTGGCAGCTGCCCACCCGGATCGAGACCGCCGTGCTCTCCTTCGCGCTGGCCCGGATCGGCGCCGTGCAGTCCCCGGTCATCCCCTTCTACCGGGACCGCGAGGTCGGCTTCGCGCTGCGCGAGTCCAAGGCCGAGTTCTTCGCCGTGCCCGGGGTGTGGCGCGGCTTCGACCACACGGAGATGGCGCGCCGGCTCGGGGCGCGCGGGATCTTCGAGGCGTACGACTCCGACTCGCTGCCCGACGGCGACCCGGCCGTCCTGCCGCCGCCCCCTTCGAACGGCACCGACGTGCGGTGGATCTACTGGACCTCGGGCACGACCTCCGACCCCAAGGGCGTCCTGCACACCGACCGTTCCCTCATCGCGGGCGGCTCCTGCCTCGCCCACGCGCTGCACCTGACCGAGGACGACATCGGCTCGATGGCCTTCCCGTACGCGCACATCGCGGGGCCCGACTACACCGTGATGCTGCTGCTGTACGGATTCCCGGCGGTGATGTTCGAACAGTTCGCGCTGTCCGACGCGCTGGCGGAGTACCGCCGTCACGGCGTGACCGTGGCCGGCGGATCCACCGCCTTCTACTCGATGTTCCTCACCGAGCAGCGCAAACAGCCCGGGGAGAAGCTGATACCGACCCTGCGGCTGCTCGCGGGCGGCGGGGCGCCGAAGCCGCCGGAGATCTATCACGCGGTGACGAGGGAGATGGGGTGCCAGCTCACCCACGGGTACGGGATGACCGAGGTCCCCATGATCACGATGGGGTCGCCGGACGACACGACGGAGAACCTGGCGACCACGGAGGGCCGGCCGCCCGAGGGCATGGAGATACGGATCGCCGAGGGCGGCGAGGTCCGGCTGCGCGGCGAGGCCGTCTGCCGGGGCTATCTGGACCCCGCCCAGTCGGCGGCCGCCTTCGACGAGGACGGGTTCCTGATCACCGGTGACGTGGGGCACGTGACCCCGAGCGGGCACCTCGTCCTCACCGGCCGGATCAAGGACATCATCATCCGCAAGGGCGAGAACATATCGGCCAAGGAGATCGAGGACCTCCTGCACGAGCACCCGGCGGTCGGCGACGCGGCGGTCATCGGCCTCCCGGACCCGGAGCGCGGCGAACGGGTCTGCGCGGTGATCGAGCAGCCGCCGGGCGCCGGGCCGCTGACCCTCGCGGCCGTCACGGACTTCCTGCGCACCGCGGGCCTCTCCGTCCACAAGCTGCCGGAGCAGCTGGAGGTGGTGGAGGCCCTGCCGCGCAACGAGACCCTGCGGAAGGTGCTGAAGTACAAGCTCAGGGAGCGGTACGGGGCGACTACTCCGTCATGAAGTAGTGGGCGAAGGCGCTCACCGCCGCGGCCTCGTCGACCTGGCCGGAGGCGACGGTCGGCAGCGTCCGGGCGCTCAGGGCCGCCGCGACCGGGGCGATCCCGAGCGCCAGGAGGGCGCGCTCCACGTCGGCGGGGGTCGCGGCGATGGCGAGGACGGCGTGCAGGAAGGGCCGGGCGATCTCGGCGAAGCGCTCGGGGTGGTCGTGCAGCCGCTTGACCGCCCCGCCGACGAACTCCTCACGGCTGACGCGCTGGTCGCCGTCGACGTCGGCGATCCCGGCCATGCCCTGCCAGAAGGCCTCGGCGCCCTCGCACAGCGCCTGTCCCCGGTCGGAGCGGAACGAGACCTCGAACTCCGTCAGGAGTCGTTTCGCCGCCGTGCCGAAGTCCTCGCGCGAGATCGTCCCGTCGCCGTCCTGGTCGAAAGCGGCGAAACGGGAGGCGATCCGGCGCTGGTAGAGCTGTCCGGGGTCCTGGTCCTGCTCGGGTTCCATGGGCTCCATGTGCGGAGGGTACGACGAGGAGGGGCGCCGTGCCGAGAGGGGCGGCCCGCCCGAGAGCCGTGCCGTGGGCGACGGCCGGGCCTGGCGGGCGGCTATGCCGAGAGGGGGCGTGGCGTGTCCTGCCGCGAACGGAACGGCTGGGCGGGCACGGACGCGGTCTGTCCGACCAGCGAGTCCACGGGGAGGGGCCGCGCCCGCTCGTCGACCGCGTCGGTGGCGTCCGCGTACACCTCGAAGAGCCGGCGGACGCCGAGCGCGGCCAGGACGCGGTTGACGTGCGAGCCCTCCAGCGCGCCGCGCGCGGGCAGCACGATCCGCAGCCGCCCGCCGCAGGAGCGCATCAGCCGGCGCGCGGCGATCAGCACGCCCACGCCGCTGGAGTCGCAGAACAGCACGCCCGACAGGTCGAGGACCACGTCGTGTCGGCCGCCCGCGACGGCGTCGTGGACGCGTCTGCGGACCAGGGGCGAGGTCACCAGGTCCAGTTCGCCCTGGATGCGCAGCACGGTCCAGGGATCCCGCTCGTCTTCCTCGACATGGAGCGTCACGACTAGCGCCCTTCAAAACGGAGGCAGTGCTTCCTGTCCCCTCCCGCTGCCCCGCCACGGCGGAACGAAACACCCCGGATGAAAGGTGACGCTTTCTCTACCATCCCCGGCCCCCTCCAGGGCGTACTTGTCACAAAGGGGAGTGCGCTGTCGGTGCGGCGCATTACTTTGGACAGTGAACTCGGGTCGGGAGGGCCGCCGAAGAGCTCCGGAGGGCTTCGTATGGCGAAGGACACACCACCGCGCTGGGACCGCAGGATGCAGCAGCGGCTGGCGCGCGGTGAGGCCGCGGCGCTCGGCGAGCTCTACGACCGCTTCGCCTCTCTGGTGCACAGCCTCGCCCACCGGGTGCTCGACGACGACGCGGCCGCCGACCAGGTCACCCGCGAGGTCTTCGGCTACATCTGGGAGAACCCCGACGCCTACGACCCCAAGCAGGGCAACATGCGCTCGTGGGTCGCCAAGCTGACCCAGCGGCAGGCCGTGCACCGGCTGCGGCAGACGGAGGCGACGGCGTACGCGGAGACCGGCGAGGGCTCGGCGGAGGAGCTGGAGCAGAAGGTGCGCCGGGCCTCGGTCGCGGCCCGCGCCGACTACATCGTCACGTCGATGCCGGCGCCGCTGCGGGCCGCGCTCGAGCTGGCGTATTTCCAGCGGCGGGACTACCGCCAGACCGCCGCGGACCTGGGTGTGACGGAGGACGAGGCGCGGCGCCGGCTGCGGCTCGGCCTGCAGCTGCTGTCGACCGCGAACACCCGCCCGCTGGAGGGGACCTCACCGCCCGGCTACGGACGCACGCTGTGAACGGGGCGAACGGCGACTCGGACGGGGTCGCGCGCGCTCCGTGGATACCGGGACCGCGGTCGGCCGCGGACGACCACGCGGACCTGACGGGACCCCCTGCCGTGAACACCCCCGAGCCCGTCGAGGAAGCCCCTCCGCCGCCACCCCCGCCGCCTCCTCCGACGCACGCCGTCCTCAAGTCCCTCCTCGGGGCGTGGGCGCTGTCCGCGTGCTCGGCGGAGGAGACCCAGGCGGTCGAGGAGCACCTCACCGTGTGCGCGCCGTGCGCGGACGAGGCGCTGCGACTGCGGGACGCGGTCGGGCTGCTGCACTCGGAGCGGGACCTGGACCTCGATCCGCTGCTGCGCTCCCGGGTCCTGGAGAACTGCCTGGGCCGGCGCCCCGCCCGTATCCCCGTGCCCACCTGGGCGACTCCGTACGACGCGGAGACGGCCCGGCTCGACGCGCTGCTGCGGGACATCGGCGAGTCGGAGTGGCACGCGCCGGTGCGCCTGAAGTGGTTCGAGGGCGAGCGGCCGGTGAGCCGCAAGACGACGGTGGCCGGGGTGATCGGGCACCTGCTGACGGTGGACGGCCTGGTGTCGACGGCGCTCGGCCTGGACGATCCGCTGGGGCCGGCGGTCACGGCGGTGTCGCCGGCGGAGCGGACGGAGGCGTACTGGCAGGGCTCGTACCATCCGCCGACGCGCGGGGTGCGCGAGCCGTGGCGCGAGCAGAGCCACACGCTGATCCGCACGGTCTCGTTCGCGGGGCGGGGAGTCGCGGACCTGACGGTGACGTACGGCGACTTCGCGCTGCCGATGCGGGACTCGCTGCTCGAGCGGGCCTTCGAGTGCTGGGTGCACGCGGACGACATCGCGAACGCGGTGGCGTATCCGTACGATCCGCCGAGCGGGGCGCATCTGCACGGCATGATCGATCTGGCGGCCCGGCTGCTTCCGGCGGCGCTCGCCGACCGCCGTCGCTCCGGTCTTGCGGCCCCGTCGCGCCATCTGGTCGAGGCGGGCGCCCCGGGCCGCTCGCTCCACCTGGAGGTCGAGGGCTCGGGCGGCGGCCACTGGTACATCGCCCTGGACTCCCCGGCGGCCGTCGGCTCCCCGGACCACGCGGTGGCCCAGGTGGCGATGGACGGCGTCGAGTTCTGCCAGCTCGTGGCGGGTCACGTCCCGCCCGAGGAGGCCGCGGCGGGCCAGGACGGCGACCGCGAGGCGATCAGGGACGTCCTCTTCGCGGCGGCGTCCCTGAGCCGGCTGTAGGAGACCCGGCCGTGAGGGGCGTTACGCGAAGACGGCCGTGCGTGCGTTACGCGAAGACGACCGTGCGGCGGCCGTTGAGCAGGATCCTGCGCTCGGCGTGCCACTTCACCGCGCGGGCCAGGGCCTGGCACTCCACGTCGCGGCCGACCGCCACGAGCTGGTCCGGGGTGACCTCGTGGCCCACCCGCTCGACCTCCTGCTCGATGATCGGGCCCTCGTCGAGGTCCGCCGTCACGTAGTGGGCCGTCGCGCCGATCAGCTTCACGCCGCGGGCGTGCGCCTGGTGGTAGGGCTTGGCGCCCTTGAAGCTCGGCAGGAAGGAGTGGTGGATGTTGATGATCCGGCCCGACAGCTGCTTGCACAGGTCGTCGGAGAGCACCTGCATGTAGCGGGCGAGGACGACCAGCTCGACGTTCTCGGCGCGGACGAGTTCCAGAAGCTCGGCCTCGGCCTCCGGCTTGTTGTCCTTGGTGACCGGGATGTGCCGGAACGGGATGTCGTAGGAGCCCACCAGCTCCGCGAAGTCCGTGTGGTTGGAGACGACCGCGACGATCTCGACCGGCAGCGCCCCGATCCGCGAACGGAACAGCAGATCGTTCAGGCAGTGCCCGAACTTCGACACCATGAGCACGACCCGCATGCGCTCGTCGGCCCGGTTGATGTGCCAGTCCATCGCGAACGAGTCGCCCACCGCCGCGAAGCTCGCGCGGAGCTTCTCCACGGTCACCGGAGCCTCGGCCGAGAAGTGCACCCGCATGAAGAACAGGCCCGTGTCCCGGTCCTTGAACTGCTGGCTGTCCTCGATGTTGCATCCCGTGATGAAGAGATAGCTCGACACGGCGTGCACGATGCCCTGTTTGTCCGGGCAGGAAAGCGTGAGGACGTACTGGTCGGTCATCCCCGTAGGGTGCCACACCCCGCCGGAAGGGCAGGGCCGGCGTCCGTCAGGCGGACCCCGTCATGATACGGAGCACGTCCAGGGAGCGCGGGGGCGTGTCCGGGTCCTCGCCGTCCGCGGAGGCCATCCGTACGTGTGCCTCGCGGGCGGCCCGCACGGCCTCCGGCCACCCATGGTGCTCCATGTACGCGGAGAACGGCGCGTCGGGCCCCACCTGGTGCATGATCCGCAGCACCCGCAGCACGGCCACGTCCACCAGCGCGGCCTCGCCGGAGTCGCGGAAGATCGTTCCGACGTACTTCTCGGCGGACCAGTTGTCCAGCCAGGTGTCCTCGACCAGGCGGTAGACGGCGTCGGTGACGTCGCCGTACCCCTCCTGGCCGGTCAGCCAGGTCGTCTCGTGGAACCCGGGATCGGAAAGCATGTGCAGCGCCGAGCGCACGTTGCTGCGCCAGCGCCACCACGGCAAGTCGTTGAGCGGCATGCCGCCCATGGTGGAGGAGCGACGGCCGCGACGGGAAGAGTTCACCGAACTGGAGACTGGACTGGACACCGTTCGATCGTACGTTCCCCTTCAAGATCGGTGGACCGGCCCCCTCCCCGGCTGTATACGACCCCCGCAATTCACCTTCACGTCACTCCGCGTTGAACTACCCACATTTCTGCGTTACCCGTGAGGCGGAATTGTGCATGCCCATGACCGGTAGGCGACGCACGACCTCACTCCTCGCGTATGTCACGACGGCGGCGGCCTGTGCGTCGCTGCTCACCGGCTGTGGCGTGCTCCCTGGGACCACGGGGGGATCCAGGGAGCCCGTCACGGTGATGACCTGGGCTCCCGACGGCACCCGCGCCACCAACCAGCCCGGCATGCCCGCCATGGCCCAGGCCTACGCCCGCTGGGCCAACGCCAACGGCGGCATCGACGGCCACGAGCTGCGCATCCTCACCTGCAACGAGCAGAACACCTCCGCCGGCGCCGCGGCCTGTGCGCGCCGGGCCGTCCAGGAGAAGGTCGTCGCCGTCGTCGGCTCGTACAGCCAGAACGGGCGGGCCTTCATGGCCCCGCTGGAGGCCGCGGGAATCCCGTACATCGGCGGCTACGGCATCTCCGAGGACGAGTTCACCAGCCCGCTCTCCTACCCCGTGAACGGCGGTCAGGCCTCCCTCATGGCCGGCCACGGGATGCAGCTGGCCGAGTCCTGCCGCAAGGTCTCCCTCGTCCGGCCCGACACCCTCGCCGGCGACAAGCTGCCCGACCTCCTCAACTCCGGTCTGCGCAAGAGCAGCCACAGCGGCGCCACCGACATCCCGGCCCTCGAGGACGCCGCCGAGTACACGCAGCAGGCCGAGCGGGCCCGCACCAAGGCCGGGCGCGAGGACGGCTGCGTCGCGGCCGTCCTCGGCGAGCGCACCCAGACGTTCTTCGACTCCTTCCGGCGCCTGCCCGAGAGCGGCGAGGCGGACGGCGGGAACGACGACGGCGGCGGCGAGGACGGGAAGACCGGCGACTCGGTGCGGATCTCCTCCGTCCTCGGCAGCGTCAGCCAGCCCGTCATCGACCGGACGGGCGGCGCGCACAGCCCCTTCGAGGGCGCGTACGTCACCGGCTGGTACCCGGAGGCGAACGACGCGCGCTGGGCTCCGATGCGCAAGGTGATCAAGGAGCACGCGTTCGCGGACAACCGCGTCGACCCGACCGACGCGGGCGTCCAGACCACCTGGATCGCGTACACCGCCCTGCGGAAGGTGATCGAGTCGCTCGACAGCGACACGATCACGGCGGGGGCCCTCTCGCACGCCCTCGACCGCGGTGTCCGGATCGACACCGGCGGCCTCACGCCCGAACTGCGCTGGCGCTACGAGGACATGCTCGGCGCCCCCCGCTTCCCCCGGATCGTCAACCACGAGGTGACGTTCCAAGTGGTGCGCAAGGGGCAGCTCGTGGCGCAGAAGTCCGGCTTCGTCGACGTCGGCGACACCGTGCTCGGCGCCCCGTAGCCGCGCCCGCCACGGAGCCCCCTCCTACAGCTGGTGGGGCTCCCGCTTCGTCAACGAGTACTTCTGGGCGGTCGGGTTCCACAGCCCGGCCGCCTCGCGCTTGGCGATCGTGGCCTCGCCGCTCTTCTTGTTCGCCTCGACCGTCTGGTTGGTGCTGCGGGCCTTGCCGCCCTTGCACGCCTTCTTGGCCTTCATCTGGTCGGCCCAGGCGGCGTAGTGGTCGTCGGCGGCGGCGGATGCCTGCCACGCCTTGGTGAGGGCGGCGGTGAGGGCGGCGTTGGACGGCACCTTGTCGACCTGCAGCGCCTGCAGCCGGGTCACCAGGTCCCGGCGCTGCTGGGCGGCGCCGCGCAGATCGGTGGCGGCCTGGTCGAGGTTCTTGCACTGCTTGATGGCCTCGACCGAACGGATCACCGCGTCGCGGCTGTTGTTGCTGTCCGCGAGCAGCTTGTCGAGCTCCTTCGCCTGCGGCTCGGCGGGGTCGGCGGCCTTCTCGGTCGCGCCCGCGGACGGGGCTCCGGAGCTGGCGGCCACGTTCTGGCCGGGCTTCTTTCCCTTGTCCTCGTCCCCACCGCTGAGCAGCGCGCCCGCGCCGAGGCCGACGATCGCGCAGCCGACGACGACGGCGGCGATCAGGGCGACGGGCGACTTGCGGCGCGGCTCGGGCTCGTCGTCGTACCCGTCCTGGTACCCGTCCTGGCCATAGGCGCCCTGGAAGGGGGACTGCTGCGACGGCTGGTGGAACTGCTGCTGCGGCGGGGGCTGCGGGCTGTACTGCTGCTGCGCCCGGGGCGGCTGCGGCTGCGGAGGCTGCGGGAGGTGCTGCGTCGCGTCGCTGCGGAAGAGGTTGTCGAACTCGGCGGGCGGCTGCCGCTCACCGGGCATCTGCGACGGTACGGGAGCGATGTACTGGGTCGCGTCGGAGGCGCCGGCCGGCTGACCGGGCGTACCCGGCTGCTGGTGCAGCGGCCCGGTGCCGAGGAACTGCGTGTCCGACCCGCCCTGCGCCGCCGCGACCGGCGGGATGTGCTGGGTCGCCTGCATGTCGGCGACGCCCTGGCCGGGGCCGCCCTGCCCACCCGCGACCGGCGGAATGTGCTGGGTCGCCTGCATGTCTCCGGCGCCCTGCGCGGGCGCCTGAGGGTATCCGTAGCCACCCTGAGCGGAAGCCTGGGGCGGGTATCCGTAGCCACCCTGCGCGGGCGGCGGGAAGCCGTAGCCCCCCTGCGGCGGCAGCGGGTGCGCGCCCGGTATGTCCCCAGGTGTCCCGGGCATGGCGCCCGGCATGGGGCCCGGCAGCGGGCCCGGTCCGGCGGCCGGGGGCGCGCCCTGCGACGGGACCGGCGCGATGTACTGCGTCGCCTGCATGTCCGCGGCCCCGCCCGGCGCGGCCTCCGGCGGCAGCGGCTGGGCGGCCGGCGGCATGGGCTGCCCCTGCGGCGCCCCACCGGGGCCCCAGGCGCCGCCCCACGGCCGGCCGCCGGCCGGGCCTGCGGCCGGGCCGGTCTCCACGCCGCCCTCGGCGGGCAGCACGACACCTTCGTGCGTGGGCCGTACCGCCGGATACTGCGGCTCCGGACCCTGTCCGCTTTGCGTCACCGGGACTCCTACTGATGGACCTACGGAATCGTCGGTTCACGCTACCGGGTGCGTCCAGGGCCGCGCACACACGTGTGAGACCGGTAACAGAACCACAGCAACCCCACACGCAACTACCGCACCACAGAGGCCGATCGACCCACCCGGTGACCGTGGTCACACGGCATCAGGCCGCGAGCAGCTCCACCCGCGCCCCGAACTCCCGCACCGCCGCCTCCCCCGCGTACGGCTCCAGTCGCTCCTTGAGATCGTCCAGATACTCCGCCCCGCGCGACGACCGCAGCGTGGCCAGGAGCTCCAGCGCCTGCGTACCCGTGGCGCAGGCCTGCTCCACCTCGCGCCGCTGCACCTGCGCCGACGCGAGCAGCACCAGACCGATCGCCCGGCGCCTGGCCCGCGTGGGCGGATGACCGCTCAGCGACTCCTCCGCCGCCCGGGCCGCCGCCTCCGACCGGCCCAGGTCCCGGTGGCAGTGGGCCAGTTCGTCCGCGAGATACGCGTGGTCGAAGTGCGCGATCCAGTCCGGGTCGTCCCCCGACTCCGGATCGGCCCGCTCGAGCGCCCCTCCGGCCCGGCCCGCGACCGCCTCGAAGGAGTGGGCGTCCCCGAGCAGCGCGTGGCCCCGCGCCTCCGCCGCGTAGAACATCGCCTCCGCCCGTGGCGTGACCCGCCCCCGCGCGCCCTCCTGCGCCGCCCGCGCCAGCTGGGCGATCTCCCGCGGGTTCCCGAGCTGAGCGGCCAGGTGACTCATCGAGGCCGCCAGCACATAGCCGCCGTACCCCCGGTCGCCCGCCGCCTGGGCGAGCCGCAGTGCCTGGATGTAGTACCGCTGGGCGAGCCCCGGCTGCCCGGTGTCCACCGCCATGTACCCGGCCAGCTCCGTGAGCCGCGCGACCGCCGCGAACAGCTCCCGGCCCACCGCCTCCCGGTACGAGCCCGACAGCATCCCCGCCACCACACTGTTCAGGTAGTGCACCACCACCGGCCGGACGTGCCCGCTGCCGAACCGCCGGTCGAGGTCGACCAACGCACGTGTCATCGCCCGGACCGCCTCCACGTCCGAGACCCCCACCCGCGACCCGGCCGAGCGGGCCACCTGCGCGTCCGCGCCCGTGATCAGCCAGTCCCGGCTCGGCTCCACCAGCGCGGAGGCCGCCACCGTCGAACCGGAGAGGAAGTCGCGGCGCCCGACGTCGCTGCGCCACAGCTCGCAGACCTGCTCGATCGCGCCGAGGACGGTCGGCGCGAACTGCAGCCCGACGCCGGAGGCCAGGTTCTTGCCGTTCGCCATGCCGATCTCGTCGATCGTGACCGTACGGCCCAGTTTGCGGCCCAGCGCCTCGGCGATGATCCCCGGCGCCCGGCCGCGCGGCTGCTGCCCGCGCAGCCAGCGCGCCACCGACGTCTTGTCGTAGCGCAGATCGAGGCCGCGCTCGGCCCCGACCATGTTCACCCTGCGGGCGAGGCCGGCGTTGGAACACGCGGCCTCCTGAATCAGCGCCTGCAGCCTTTCGTTCGGCTGACGGGCGACGAGTGGCCTGGCTGCCATCACTACAACTACCCCCTGAGGCCGGTGTGCGTTCGATGGAGAACTGATCACTGCCCGGCGAATATCCGGTCAATGCCGATGTGAACACGCGAAACCGGACGCATCACCCAGTCGTGCAGAACCCCGGGCGACACCCCCCGACTGTGGCTACCCACCCACCGCTTCCCGTCCTCCCGCGCGCCCCCACCCGTGCACCCATGCGCCCCGCATGCAGGATCGATGCTCCACACCGCTCTTCACCGCGCCCGTAACCCCAGGTGACGGCGGGAGTTGTGCTCACCGTGGAAGAGACCATCGGAGTCACGGAAGCCGCACACATCCCCAAGCAGCGAGGCGAGCTGCTGCTGGACTGCGCCGTGCGGTATGCGGAAGAGCGGCACTGGGACGTGTTCCCCGGGACCTGGCTGGAAGCCGTGGAGGGCAGGGAGCGCTGCTCCTGCGGCGTCGACAGCTGCGCCACCCCCGGCGCCCACCCGGCGAGGCCGGACTGGTCGACCCAGGCGACCGGCAGCGCCGTCGGGGCGCGGCGCATGTGGTCGAAGCAGCCCAAGGCGTCCATCCTGCTGCCGACCGGCCGCACCTTCGACGCGATCGACGTGCCCGAGTCGGCCGGCTTCCTGGCGCTGGCCCGGATGGAGCGCATGGAGCTCACGCTCGGCCCGGTGACCTGCACCCCCGACCGCCGGATGCTCTTCTTCGTCCTGCCGGGCGCCGCGACCAAGGTCCCCGACCTGGTCCGCAAGCTGGGCTGGGCCCCGGCCTCGATCGACCTGGTCACCCGGGGCGAGGGCCACTACGTCGCCGCGCCGCCGACCCGGGTCGGCGGGTCCGGGGCCGTGCAGTGGGCCCGGCGGCCCACCCCGGCGAACCGCTGGCTGCCGGACGCCGAGGAGTTGATCAGCCCTCTCGCGTACGCGTGCGGCCGGGAAGCGGCGGCGGCCAGGGCTCGTCGCCCCTGAGAGGCGCAGCTCAGGGCCCTTAGGGTGTGCTCGTACGAGTTACGGGGACAACCGAAGGGTTGACGGAACATGCCTGACCAGGCATTTGACGGAGTGTTCGAACAGGCGGGCAGCGCACCGGGATCGGGTGCGGTGCCCGCCGTTCGCGTCGAGGGGCTGTGGAAGCGCTTCGGCCAGCAGATCGCGGTGAACGGCATCGATCTGGTGCTGCCCGCGGGCAAGTTCATCGGTCTCGTCGGGCCCAACGGCGCCGGCAAGACCACGACGCTGTCGATGATCACCGGTCTGCTGCGGCCCGATCACGGGCGGATCCTGGTGGCCGGACACGACGTCTGGGCCGACCCGGAGTCGGTCGCCGAGGTCAAGGCCCGGATCGGGATCCTGCCCGAGGGACTGCGGCTCTTCGAGCGGCTCTCGGGCCGTGAACTCCTCGCGTACAGCGGGCGGCTGCGGGGGCTGCCCGGTGCCGAGGTGGACAAGCGGGCCGCCCAGCTGCTCGACGTCCTGGACCTGGCCGGCGCGCAGAACAAGCTGGTCGTGGACTACTCGACGGGTATGCGCAAGAAGATCGGGCTCGCGGCAGCACTGCTGCACAACCCGGAAGTCCTCTTCCTGGACGAGCCGTTCGAGGGCGTCGACCCGGTGTCCGCGCAGACCATCCGGGGCGTCCTGGAGCGGTACACCGGCTCCGGCGCGACCGTCGTCTTCTCCAGCCACGTGATGGAGCTGGTGGAGTCGCTGTGCGACTGGGTCGCGGTGATGGCCGCCGGGCAGATCCGGGCCCAGGGACCGCTGGCGGAAGTACGGGGCGAGGCGCCGTCGCTGCAGGCCGCGTTCCTGGAGCTGGTGGGCGCCAACGGGCGCGAGGCGGCCGGCGACTCCCTGGACTGGCTCGGAGGTTCGGCCCGATGACCACGGCCGCCGCCCCTGCTTCTCCTTCCCTGACATCGGTCTTCGTACGGCTCAAGCTGTCGCTGCTGCGCAACGGGCTGCGGCAGTCCGCCGGCCGGACCGCCGCGTACGTCACCTCCCTCGTGGTCACGGTCGTGTTCGCGGCGGCGATGGTGCTCGCCTTCGTGCTGATGCGGGGCAACGCGGACGCGGACTCGATCGTGGTGCTGCTGACGGCGCTGCTCGCCCTGTCGTGGACCGTGATGCCGTTGTTCGTACCGGGCGGGGACGAGACGCTCGACCCGTCCCGGCTCGTGATGCTGCCGCTGCGGCCCCGGCCGCTGGTGCGCGCCCTGCTCGTGGCCTCACTGGTGGGCATCGGCCCCCTGTTCACGCTGTGCACAGCGCTGGGCGCCTCGCTCGCCCTGGCGCACGGCGCGGCGGGCATGACGGCCGCGGCGATCGCCGTGCCGCTGGTGGTCGTGGTGTGCGTGGCGCTGTCGCGTGCGGTCGCCGCGGCCAACGTACGGCTGCTGACCTCGCGCAAGGGCCGTGACCTGGCCGTCCTGAGCGGTCTGGTGATCGCGGTCGGCATCCAGCTGGTCAACTTCGGTGCGCAGCGGCTCAGTCGGGCCGGGGGTCTCTCCTCGCTCGAACCCGCGGCGGCCGTCGCGAGCTGGCTGCCGCCCGCCTCGGCGATCGCGGCGGTGGACTCGGCGAGCAAGGGCGACTACGCGGTGGCGGCGGGCCGGCTGCTGCTGACCGTGGCGGCCCTGGTGGCGCTGGTGTACTGGTGGCAGCGGAGCCTGGTGAAGCTGATGACGACACCGGACGGCTCCACGATCGGCGCGGCGTCCGATGCGGGCCCGGACCGGGCCGGTACGGGATTCCTGGGACGGCTGCTGCCGGGCGGGCGTACGGGAACGGTGATGGAGCGCAGCCTGCGCTACATCTGGCGCGATCCGAAGACGAAGTCGGCGTGGATCACCTCGCTCGCGATGGGTGCCATCGTCCCGATGTTCAACGCGCTCCAGGGCGCGGGGTCGGTCTACTGGGCCTGCTTCGCCTCAGGAATGCTCGGCATGCTGATGTACAACCAGTTCGGACAGGACACCTCGGCGTTCTGGATGGTCGCTCAGACGATCTCGACGAAGGCGGACGCGTACGCCGAACTGCGGGCGCGGGCGCTGGCGCTGCTGCTGATCACCGTTCCGTTCACGGTGCTGGTGACGGCGGGTACGGCGGCGGTCGCCGGCAACTGGTCGGCACTGCCGGAGGCACTGGGCCTGGCCTTCGCGCTGCTCGGTTCGATGCTGGCGGTCGGCGCGCTGGCCTCGGCGATGTTCCCGTACTCGATCCCGCAGGACAGCGCGTACAAGAACGTCGCGCCGGGGCAGGGCGGCCTGGCCTGGATCTCGATCTTCGGCGGCATGCTCGTGGCGGCGCTGCTGTCCGCCCCGGTGATCGGCGCGACGGTCTACCTCCACCTCGCGGACAAGGAGTCGCTGCTCTGGCTCCTGTTCCCGGTCGGCACGCTCTACGGCGCGCTGATCACCTGGGGCGGCCTGAAGCTGGCGGCGCCGAGGACGGCGGGGCGGCTGCCGGAGATCCTGGCGGCGGTGAGCAAGGGGTAGCGGTGAGCCGTAGCGGTGAGAGCGGCGAGTGGGCGATCTTCCGGGGGCAGTTCGGCTCGACCGCCCAGCCGGTGAAGATCGCCGACGTGCCCGAGCCCATCGACGGCTCGGACGACCACGAGATCACCCTGCCGAGGTGGAGCTGACGGACGCCTTCCGACCGGGGGCCCTGAGCGGGGCCTTCCGGTCGAACAGCGCCGTCGATGAGTGCTCCGGAATCGAACCAATTCCGGGTCCTCGCAGGTCAAGGGCTTGTTCGAGCTTGGACCACTCACGCGATTCCACAGGACGGGCGACCCTCGGCGGGGCCGCACACCCGCCCCCAGCTGCCCGAACGACCGGTCGGCCGGGGCGCGACGGGGCCCACGGGGCGGGTGCGGCCGGAAAGCGGCGACCGATGTGCGATCACCCTCCGCATCGGCGAGACTCCGGCGCGCAGTCAGATCGCACCCGTCTCGAAGGGACACCCCCGTGCGTTACGTCCTCCGCAACACCGCTTTCACCACCGCTCTCGCCACCGGCCTCGCCCTCGTCGGCGTCGCGGCGACCCCCGACCTCGCCCAGGCCGAGCCCGCCGGCCTCTACCCGCCGTCGGCGCTCGTCCTCGCGGTCGGCAACGGCGAGGACGCGGCGACGGCGACGGTCGCCAGGGCGGTCACCCTGAGCTGCGCCCCCACGCCCAGCGGAACCCACCCGGCGCCGGAGTTGGCCTGCGCCGACCTGAGCTCGGTCGACGGCGACCTCGCCCAACTGACCGTGGCCTGGAGCAACAGCCCCTGTACCAAGATCTGGGACCCGGTCACGGTGACCGGCGACGGCGTGTGGGAGGGCAAGCGGATCAGCTGGTCGGCCACGTACGGCAACACGTGCGAGATGAACGTCGGCATGTCGAGGAGCTCGGTCTTCACGTTCTGACGGCCGGACCGCCCGCCCCCGACGGCCGCGATGCCCCCCTCGGGGGGCATCGCCGCGGATCGGGCCGGACCGCATGAGCCCGACTGGCTTCGGTCCTGATCAGGGCCAGTCATCGGTGACGGGATACATGTGGGCGTAGGGGTCGGGCTCGCCGGTGGAAGGATCCAGTCCGGCCCTGAGCCGTCGATGTTGCTCTCGCCAGCTGACGAAAGTGTCCGTCTGCTTCCAGAGCGACGCATCGCCGAGCGGGCAGGCGTCGAACTGGCCCAGCATCATGCGGGTGATGAACTGGACCATGCCGCAGTCGAACAAGGCCCAAGGTGACTCGCCCCACGAGTGGTGCCGTCGCCAGGCTATGACAGGCCACTTGTCCGGATCCGGGTCGTTCATGAGCCAAGCCATCTCGTTGGCGTTCATTCCACAGCCCCAGGGCAGGACGGCATCGGCACCTAGCGCCACATCCGGGAGACCTGCGTCCTCCTCCCAGAGCCCGCGCAGGCCGTCTGTCCTGCCTCCGATGTGACACCCTTCCCACCCGCGCACATCACTCGGGAGTGGCGGCAGGATGACGAGGTCTCCGATATCGCCCACGCCGTACGTGTCCAACAGAGCCTTGTAGTCACTCGGCAGCCCGGTGCCCAGCGCAACTTCGGCCGCAGCCCAGTCGATCCGCTCGCCGCCTGCGAAGTCCGCCGGCACGAGGTCGAGCAATACGGCCACGTCAGGATGAATGCCCATGGTGAAGCCCCTTGAGGTCAGTGGTCGGCAACCCTAAAGGTTGTCCCGTAACTGGTGTGGCTGCTGCGGCGTTGACTGGGCATGAGTGGGGTGATCGGCTGGCAGCGCGGTCCCGTCGTCCGGGACCGGCATCATCTGAATCGCCGGGCCGGCAGCAACGCACGCGGCAACGACACCGCGACCGCCACCTGCTGCTGATCACCCGGAACGGGGGCCGTCGGACGCGACGGCCCCCGACTTCGTACGTGAGCCGGCCGTGAAGGGATCCTGGCCTGGGATTTCGTGGCAGACGGTGGGCTGGACCGCGTCCGTCCGAGGGAACCGACCTCGAACAGGGCACGCCGTGGTGATCGTGGGCCCGCCGACGAGCCATCGTGGTGCGGCAAACCGATGGCGCTACGGATGGGGAACGCGGATGTCCGAATCGACCCGGGCCATGAGCCGGCGCAGTCTGCTCATCGCCGGCGGGGCGTTGGCGACCACCGTCGCTGCCACGGGCGAGTCCAGCGCTCTGGCCAGGGGGGAAGCGGTGCCGCGGGGCTCGGGGAGCGGCGATGACGCCGGCCGGGCAAGGATCGACGTCCACCACCATTTCACCGCTCCGGCATGGGTGGACTGGGCGGAGCGTGAGGGCCTGGTGCGGCGGCAGGAGCTGCTGTGGTGGGCGCGTTGGGATCTGGACTCCACCCTGGCGCTGATGGACCGGGTAGGAATCGCGACCGCGGTCCTCAACCCGACCATGCAGGACCGGTACCGCACCGCGGCACAGGCCAGGGAAGGTCTCACCGTCGTCTTCGAGGCGATGGCCGACCTGGTGGCCCTACACCCGGGCCGATTCGCCGTCCTCGCTCCTGCTGTCCTGGACCATCCCGAAGTGACCACGTGGGCTCTCCGCCGCGCCTTCGACGAGCTCGGTGCCGTCGGAGCCAGCGTGAAAGCCAACCACAACGGTGTCTACCTCGGTGATCCCTCGTACGACCGCTTCCTCGCCGAACTCGACGAGCGCGCCGCGGTCCTCTTCACGCATCCGCTCGACCTCCCGGGCGGAACACCCGGCGTGCCCACCGTCCCCGGAATTCCGAACTTCATGTGCGATTTCCTGCTGGACACCACGCGTGCTGCTGTGAACCTGATCCGTACCAGGACACTCGACCGCTACCCGCACCTGTCAGTCATCCTGCCGCACGCCGGAGGATTCCTCCCTCAGATCGCCACCCGCATGGAGGCCTTCGGCGGCTTCTGCACTCCACCCCTCGATGCTGCCCGTGTACGGGACTACCTCCACCGCTTCTACTACGACACGGCGGGCCCGTCGGCCCCCTCGGGCACTCTGGTGGCCACCGCCGGCGCCGACCGGATCCTCTTCGGCACCGACTGGCCGGCCGCCTCCGCAGACATCATCACCGACTTCACGGTGCCGGCCATCGAGACCGACCCCGTCTTCACCAACCGCCAACGACGCGGCATCAACCGCGACAACGCGCTCCGCCTGTTGCCCGCGCTGAGGCGCGCCTAAGGGCTGTTCCGCTGATCCACCAAGGATTACGGGACAGCCCTTAGTTGTGCGGGCTGACACCGTTGCTCTGGGCAGCGAGGCTGCCGGTCCGACAGCGTGATCACGAGTGCCCTCGTCGACGACGAGGAACTCGCCCGTTATGGACTGCCGACTTTCACCCGATCGGTGACCAATCCCCTCGGCGAGTAGCTTTTCCATTGCGCGAATTCTCGGGCGTGCTCTCAGTAGACTCCCGAGAGTTACTGGTGCGGCGCCGATGATTGGACACGAATTGACCGTCGAGGCTGGTGCGAAAACCGTACAGGTAGTTCCGCAGAAGTCGCGGCGGAGCATTCTTGGTCGACGTGTCATCTTGTCGTATCGAAGCGCCAGACCGGCACTCCTCTGCTACCTGGCATGCAAGGTCCTGGGTGTCTCCTGGATTGCCATGCAAGCAAGCGAGGGTGGCAAGCCTCTTGTCACATTGATGGGCTATGTGTGGGATGCGCAGTGGTACATGGGAATTGCGCAGAATGGCTACGGGCAGGCAGAGCTGATTCCCGGCTACGGCGGTGGCCCGGCCGGCCGATGGCAGGACCTCGCCTTCTTTCCGTTGTATCCGGCTGTCGTGCGAGCGGCCGGCGAACTGCTGCCGATGACGCTCGTCGGTACCGCACTGCTGATCACATGCGTGTCCTCCTGTGTCGCGGCATGGGGGATCCACGCCCTCGGAACAGTCCTGCACGGCAAGCGCGTCGGGCTGCTGCTCGTCATCCTCTGGGGTCTGCTGCCGCAGGCTTTCATCCAGTCCATGGCCTACCCGGAGGCAATGTTCACCGCGCTGTGCGCCTGGTCGCTGTACGCCCTGGTGACGCAGCGTCTGATCCCGGCGTCCCTTCTCGCCGTGGCTGCGGGTCTGACCCGCCCGTTGGGCATCGCCGTAGTAGCTGCTGTCGTCATTACGGCGCTGCTCGCTTCTCCGCGCGGGCGTCGAACGCTCTCCGCGATCCTCATCGCGCCGCTGGGGTTGCTCAGCTATTTCGTGTGGGCCGGAGTGTGTACCGGGCGACCGCTGGGCTACTTCGATGTCCAGCGCGACTGGAAGACGCACGTCGACTTCGGCGAGTCCGTGATCGCGGCCACAACCAGGGTGGCCGCCGGCCACGTGAGCGCGGTGGAGCAAACCTCCGTGCTCATCGTGATGGCAGGCCTCGTACTTCTGTGGGCCCTCCTGAGCTCGCGTCCGCCGGCGGCCGTAATCGTCTTCACCTTGGTCCTGGCAGCCGTAGCTTTCGGCGTGAGCGGCTTCATTCAAATCAAGCCCCGCTTTCTGCTGCCCGGGTTCACTCTGCTGCTGCCCGCGGCCACCGCTCTGGCCAAGGCCAAACCGATCACACTGGCTATGACGCTCGGCGTACTGGCGTTTATTTCTTTCACGTACGGGGCCTACTTCGTCACCTCCGGATATACGCCGTAGCGCAATTTCCGGGCGAGTACGGCCCGTAGTGTCGGTCCGCGGTGTCAGGTGAGGGCGGCGGCGAGCAGGGTGAAGGCGGCGATGATGACGGCGACGCGGATGTAGTGGAAGCGGTTCCAGCGGTT
>NZ_JBHWJZ010000031.1:0-104779 GCF_042731085.1 Streptomyces sp. NPDC059875 | reverse complement strand
GCGCACACGCGGGCCGCGGCGAAGGCGCGGAAGGGAAGGGACCCGGCGGCGGCAAGGGCCGTGAGTCCGCCGCCGGGCGTTCTGCGGAGGTCAGGGCGTCAGCAGGTGCCGAGGTCCTTCCAGACGCCCCACTCGCCGGTCGTGCCCGGCTCCTCGTTCTGGGTCCACCACTGGGCCTTCCACGTGTGGCCCTTGTGGGAGACCTCGTTGCCCGCGGTGTAGACCGTGCCGGCCACGTACGCCGGAGCGGTGCAGGTGCCACCGGTCGGCGTCGGCGTCGGGGTCGGACCCGTCGGAGTCGGGGTCGGACCGGTCGGCGTCGGCGTCGGGGTCGGGGTCGGGGTCGGCGTCGAGCCGCCGGGCTCCACCACCGTCGTGCCGCGCGCCAGGTCACCGGCGAGCGCGTACGTCGTGCCGCTGATGTTCACCGTCCAGTTCGACGGCGTGGACACCGGCAGGTAGTAGTTGAACGCCAGGTCCACCGACGCGCCCGGGGCCAGCGACTGCCAGGTCGGAAGCTTCAGCGACACCCGGTGGAAGTCGCCCTTCAGACCGCCCACGTTGTTGCCCGTGTGGTCGCTGCTGATCACCTTCGTGCCGAAGCCGGACTGGTCCGAGGCGTTGCCCGGCGCGGCCGTCGCGTAGTCGAACTGGAACTCCGTGCCGCCCGGCAGCGCGGTGGCCGTGTTGTTGGTGATCTTGATCTTCGGGGTGATCGGGTAGTTGGAGTCGCCCAGCTTGAACTCGGTGAACTCCACGCCCACGTTCACGGCCTGCGTCGGCAGCGTCGCGTTCGACTTCTTCGCCCCGTAGGGGGTGGCCGCCTTGAACTTGTCGTACATCAGCGAGGTGAGCGTGGAGCCCATCTCGTACTGGCCCTTGCCGGCGTTCCAGGCGTAGTCGCCGGCCATCTCCCAGACCATCGTGCCGCCGATGCCCTTGCTGACCACGTAGTCGGCCTTGGCGGCCACCGACTGCTCGTCCTCGGTGGACAGGAAGACCTTCTTCTGCGCGTTCCACAGCCACGGCGCGACCAGGGTCGAGTCGTACTTACGGGCGTAGGTGCCGGTCAGCGTGGTGTTCGCGGGGAAGCCGTACTGCGTGACGTAGTCGCCGACGATCCCCTTCTCCAGGTTCTTGGCGTGCCACATCGGGTTGGAGCCGGCCGGCGACTCGACACCGTTGGTGTCCTTGTCGTGCCACAGGTTGTCGATGCCGACGGCGCCGTCACCGCACTTGGTCAGACCGGAGCCGGCCGGGCAGGTGGTCGCGGAGGCCTTGCCCCACAGACCGTCCGTGCCGCCCTGCACGTTCTTGTGCCCGCGGGTGTAGTACGGCAGGCCGATGTTGATCCGGCCGGCCGGCATCGAGCCGCGGAAGTAGTGGTAGGCCCAGTCGGTGTTGAGGTAGCCGATGCCGCCGTACTGCGAGGTGGAGTACACGCTCGCCGCGGCCAGCTCGGCGTCCTTGCCGTCGTCGAAGAGCGAGGCGTTGGGGCCGACGTACTCGTTCCAGGCCCCGTGCAGGTCGTAGGACATGATGTTGACGTAGTCCAGATACTTCTGCATCTGGAAGGTCTCCATGCCGCGCAGCAGGTAGCCGGAGGAGGGCGCGGCCACGGTCAGCATGTAGTGCTTGCCGTCGGCGGCGCCGGCCCGGTCGAGCTTCTCGCGCAGGCTCTTCATCAGGGCGTCGTAGCCCTTGACCAGACCCGCGCGGCGGGCGTTGGAGAGCTGCCAGTCCAGCGGGTTGCCCGCGTCCTTCATCGTCGTCGGGTACTCGTAGTCGATGTCGACGCCGTTGAAGCCGTACTTCTTGATGAAGGCGACGGCCGAGTCCGCGAACGTGTCGATCCCGGCCTGGTTGACCGAACCGTCGGCGTTGGTGGCCATCGAGTAGAAGCCGCCGGAGTTCACCCGGTTGCCGTTGTCGTCGAAGTAGCCGCCGGTCTCCGCCCAGCCGCCGACCGAGATCAGCGTCTTGACGTCCGGGTGCTGCTTCTTGAACTTGTTCAGCAGGTTGAAGTGGCCCTTGTACGTGTACGCCGGGTCCATCTCCGCGCCCGCGACACCGGGCCAGGTCATCCCGGTGGCCGCGTTGTTCGGCCCGTCCGTGCCGACCGAGAGCTTGTTGTCGGAACCGATGTGTCCGAAGGCGTAGTTGATGTGGGTGATCTTGTCCCACGGGATGTTGTTGGCGAGGTAGGCCGGCTCGCCGTTCTTGCCGGTGCGCCAGCCGGTGAAGTAGCCGATGACCCGGCGCTGGTGGTCCGCGCCCATCTTCTCGCGGCCCTCGGAGTCGTAGACCGAGCAGTACGGGACGTCGACACCGGGAGTCTTGTGCAGCCCGTCGGGGCGACAGCTCTCGTTGTCGGCGGCGTGCGAGACACCGCCGGCGAGGGAGCTGATCAGCAGTCCGGCGACGGCCGCGCCGGACGCGAGCAGCGAGGCCCTCGTCTTCGTGGGGGACAACACGATCGGTTCCTCCTGGGGAGGTCATCGGAACACAACGAACAAAGGGGTGGGTCGTGTTGGGCCCGTGGAGTGCGCACACCGGCGGGCCGTACCTCGGAGGTGACACGGAGATTAAGAGGACTAGACCAGTGCGTCAATAGGTCTGGACCAACGGAAGAGTTCATGGGACGCTGTGAGCCAGCCCACAGGGCCTCACCCGCATGGCCGACGATCGGCCGTGGCACACTGGCCCTGTATCAGCAGCAGCGCACTCCGGGGTCGGTGTAATTCCGAACCGGCGGTATAGTCCGCGACCCGTCCGCAGCCAGCGGCCGGTTGACCAGGTGAAATTCCTGGACCGACGGTGAAAGTCCGGATGGGAGGCAGTGCGCGGCGGGCGACCCTTCAAGGGGCGCTGTCGGCCGTATCGCCGCTGGTCGCCGTCTTCGGCGATCGGTGTGTCCGGCCTCGGCACCCCTGTGCGAAGTGTCGTACCCGCTCTCTGTCGTCATCGACAGGCCCCGGAGTCCGTGCCCGAAGAGGCAGGAGGACCCGGTGGCAGAGCCGACCGACATCACCGCCATGCGACGCGCCATCGCGCTCGCCGCCCGTGGTCTCGGCTCCACCAGCCCCAACCCGGTCGTCGGCTGCGTCATCCTCGACGCCTCCGGACACCAGGTAGGCGCCGGGTTCCACCAGCGCGCCGGCGGACCGCACGCCGAGATCCACGCCCTGCGCGCGGCCGGCGACCTCGCTCGCGGCGGCACCGCCTACGTCACCCTCGAACCCTGCAACCACACCGGCCGCACGGGCCCCTGCGCCCAGGCGCTCGTCGAGGCCGGGATCGGCCGTGTCGTGTACGCCGTCGGCGACCCGAACCCGCAGGCCACGGGCGGTGCGGACACCCTGCGAGCGGCCGGCGTCGAGGTTCTCGGCGGCCTGCTCGCGGACGAGGCCGAGGCGGGGAACATCGCCTGGCTCACCTCCGTACGCCTCGACCGCCCCTTCGTCCGGTGGAAGTACGCCGCCACCCTCGACGGCCGGATCGCTGCCGCCGACGGGACCTCCCGCTGGATCACCTCGGCCGAGTCCCGCGCCGACGTCCACCGGCTGCGCGCCGAGGCCGACGCCGTCGTCGTCGGCTCCGGCACGGCCCGCGCCGACGACCCCCATCTGGCCGTACGGGGCATCGAGGGTGCCGTCCAGCCGCTGCGGGTCGTCGTCGACACCGAGGCGAGCGCCGTGAAGCCGGGGGCCCGGGTCCTCGACGACGCGGCCCGCACCGTAATCGCCGTGGCCGAGGACGTGCTCCTGGAGGAGACCATGCACTTCCCCGAGACCTGGCGGCTCTCCCGCGCCCCCGGCGGCGGACTCGACATCCCGGAACTCCTCGCGATGCTCCACCAGCAGGGCGTCCGCTCCGTCCTCCTCGAAGGCGGGCCGACCCTGGCCGGAGCCTTCGTCGCCGCGGGCGCTGTCGACCAGGTCGTCGGCTACCTCGCCCCCGTACTCCTCGGCGCGGGCCCGAACGCCCTCGCCGGCGCCGGAATCACCACCATCGCCGAAGCGTTGCGGCTCGACGTCACCGAGACCGTGCGCATCGGACCCGATCTCCGTATCACCGCGACCCTCAAGGGAGCCTGACCGTGTTCACCGGAATCGTCGAAGAACTGGGCGAGGTCACCGCCGTCGAGAAGCTGGCCGACGCGTCTCGCTTCCGCCTGCGCGGACCCCTGGTCACGGAAGGCGCCAAGCACGGCGACTCCATCGCCGTCAACGGTGTCTGTCTCACGGTCGTCGAGTTCGGCGACGGAGAGTTCACCGCCGACGTGATGGCCGAGACCCTCAAGCGGTCCTCCCTCGGCGCGCTCGACGTCGGCTCCCGGGTCAACCTGGAGCGGCCCATGGCCGTCGGCGACCGCCTCGGCGGACACATCGTCCAGGGCCACGTGGACGGCACCGGCACGATCCTCGACCGGACCCCGTCCGAGAACTGGGAGATCGTCAAGGTCGCCCTGCCCGCGCACCTCTCGCGGTACGTCGTCGAGAAGGGCTCGATCACGGTCGACGGCGTCAGCCTCACCGTCGTCGAGGCTGCCGACGACTGGTTCACCATCAGCCTCATCCCCACCACCCTCGCGCTGACCACGCTCGGCATCAAGCAGAGCGGCGACCCGGTCAACCTCGAAGTGGACGTCATCGCCAAGTACGTCGAGCGGCTGCTCGGCCCGAACGCCCGGGAGAACGTCAAGTGAGCTGGCTCAACTCCGAAGCGTTCACCGCCTTCGGCCAGCACATCATGTGGTCCGACATGATCGGCAACACGATCGGTCTGATCGCCCTCGCACTCGGCTGGCGGCGCTCCATACTCACCTGGCCCGCGCAGCTGCTCTCCGGCGTCATCCTCGTCGGCGCCTACGCCTCCGCCCACCTCAGCGGCGGTGTCGGCAAGCAGCTCCTGGTCATCGGCGTCGCCGCCTGGGGCTGGTGGCAGTGGAACCGCGGCAGGCAGCAGGCCCAGGACGGCTCCATCGCCGTCCGCTTCGCGAGCTGGAAGGAGCGCGGACTGCTCCTGGCCGGCGCGGTCCTCGGCACCCTCGCAGTCGGCGGCCTGTTCACCCTCTACCCGTCGCTCTCCTGGAGCCCGTGGGCCGACGCGTACATCTTCGTCGGCACGCTCGTCGCGATGGTCGCCCAGGCCCGCGGTCTGGTCGAGTTCTGGTTCGCCTGGCTCCTCGTCGACCTGGTCGGCGTTCCCCTCGCCTTCAACAGCGGCCTGGCCTTCTCCGGCCTGGTCTACGTGATCTACTTCGCCCTCGTCATCTGGGGCATGCGCGACTGGTGGCTCCGGACGCGTACTGCTCCCGCTCTGGAAGGAGCCCACGCATGAGCGCGCTGCCCGTCTGGGACGTCACCGATCTCGCCCTCGACCCCGTCGAGCAGGCCATCCGCGACATCGCCGCGGGGCGCCCGGTCGTCGTGGTCGACGACGAGGACCGCGAGAACGAGGGAGACCTCGTCATCGCCGCCGAGAAGGCCACCCCCGAGGTCGTCGCCTTCATGATGAGCGAGTGCCGGGGCCTGATCTGCGCCCCCATGGAGAACGACGAGCTGGAGCGCCTCCAGCTCCCGCAGATGGTCGAGCACAACACGGAGTCGATGCGGACGGCCTTCACCGTCTCCGTCGACGCGGGCCCGGCCCACGGCGTCACCACCGGCATCTCCGCCGCCGACCGCGCCACCACGCTGCGGATGCTGGCGAGCGGCGAGTACGAGCCCACGGACTTCGTCCGTCCCGGCCACATCTTCCCGTTGCGCGCCAAGTCCGGCGGCGTCCTGGTCCGCAACGGCCACACCGAGGCCGCGGTCGACCTCGCCCGCCTCGCGGGCCTGCGCCCGGCCGGCGCGATCGTCGAGATCGCCGGCGAGGACGGCGTGATGCTGCGGCTGCCCGAGCTCGTCCCCTTCGCCCGGAAGCACGGCCTCACGATCATCTCGATCGAGGACCTCATCGCGTACCGCCGCTCCTCAGAGCCGACGGTCCGTCGCGAGGCCGAGGTCCGGCTGCCCACCGCGCACGGCGACTTCACCGCGTACGGCTACCGCTCCACCGTCGACGGCGTCGAGCACGTCGCGCTCGTCCACGGCGAGATCGGGGACGGCGAGGACGTCCTGGTCCGGGTCCACTCCGAGTGCCTGACCGGTGACATCTTCCACTCGCTGCGCTGCGACTGCGGCCCGCAGCTGGAGGCCTCCATGGACCGCATCACCGAGGCCGGCCGCGGAGTCGTCGTCTATCTGCGCGGCCACGAGGGCCGCGGCATCGGCCTGCTGTCCAAGCTGCGCGCGTACGAGCTCCAGGAGCGCGGCCGCGACACCCTCGACGCCAACCTGGAGCTGGGCCTGCCCGCCGACGCCCGCGACTATGCGGCCGGCGCGCAGATCCTCGGCGACCTCGGCGTCCGCAGCCTGCGGCTGATGACCAACAACCCCGACAAGATCTCCGCCCTCACCCGGCACGGCCTGAAGGTCGAGGGCCGCGAGCCCATGCCGGTCCAGGCGGGCGAGCACAACCTCCGCTATCTGCGCACCAAGCGGGACCGGATGGGTCACGACCTTCCGTGGCTGGACCCGGGCACCGCGTCCACCTGCGCGAACCAGTAACAAGTCCACCTGCGCGAACCAGTAACAAAACGTAAGAGAACGGCCAGAAGGAGAGACATGAGCGGCAAGGGCGCACCCGTCCTCAGCGTGAAGAACTGCGGCGACCTCCGGGTCGCGGTCGTCGCGGCGCAGTGGCACGAGAAGATCATGGACGGACTCGTCGACGGCGCCCTGCGGGCCCTGCACGAGCTCGGCATCGACGAGCCGACGCTGCTGCGCGTCCCCGGCAGCTTCGAGCTGCCCGTGGTGGCGAAGGTCCTCGCCGGTCGCGGCTACGATGCCGTCGTGGCCCTCGGCGTCGTCATCCGCGGCGGAACCCCGCACTTCGAGTACGTGTGCCAGGGCGTCACCCACGGCCTCACCCAGGTCTCGATCGACACCGGCGTACCCGTCGGCTTCGGCGTCCTGACCGTGGACAACGAGGAGCAGGCCCTGGACCGGGCCGGCCTCGAGGGATCCAGCGAGGACAAGGGCCACGAGGCCGTCACCGCCGCCGTCGCCACCGCGACCACGCTGCGCACGGTCAGCGAACCCTGGCGCTGAGTGCGCGACCCTTACCCCGTACCCTTAGGACCATCATGGCGAACAAAACCTTCGAAGAGCTCTTCGCCGAGCTCAAGCTCAAGGCCGAGAACGGCGACCCGGCCACCTCCCGCACCGCGGAACTGGTGGACAAGGGCGTCCATGCCATCGGCAAGAAGGTCGTCGAGGAGGCCGCCGAGGTCTGGATGGCCGCCGAGTACGAGGGCAAGGAAGCCGCCGCCGAGGAGATCTCGCAGCTGCTGTACCACGTCCAGGTGATGATGGTCGCCCGCGGGATCTCGCTCGACGACGTCTACGCCCATCTCTGATACGTACACCTTCTGAGCGCATCGAACACCCTCCCCGAAAACTCCCAGGCAAAGGAAGCTCATCCCATGCTGCGCATCGCCGTCCCCAACAAGGGTTCACTGTCCGGACCTGCGTCGGCGATGCTCCATGAGGCCGGCTACCGCCAGCGCAAGGAGTCCAAGGAGCTCGTGGTCATCGACCCCGAGAACGAGGTGGAGTTCTTCTACCTGCGCCCGAAGGACATCGCGATCTACGTGGCCTCCGGCAAGCTCGACATCGGCATCACCGGCCGTGACCTGCTGCTCGACTCCGGGGCCAACGCCGAAGAGATCCTCCCGCTGAACTTCGGCCGGTCGACCTTCCGCTACGCCACCCGGCCCGGCACCGCGAACGGCCCCGAGGACTTCCACGGGATGACGATCGCCACCTCCTACGAGGGCATCGTCGCCAAGCACCTCGCCGACCAGGGGATCGACGCCTCCGTCGTCCACCTCGACGGCGCCGTCGAGACCGCCATCCAGCTCGGTGTCGCCCAGATCATCGCGGACGTCGTCGAGACCGGCACCAGCCTGCGCAACGCCGGCCTGGAGGTCATCGGCGAGCCGATCCTCAAGTCCGAGGCCGTGGTCGTCCGGCGCAACGGCGCCGACGCCGAGCAGCCGCAGGTCCAGCAGTTCCTCCGCCGCCTCCAGGGCGTCCTGGTCGCCCGGTCGTACGTGATGATGGACTACGACTGCCGCGCCGAGCACCTGGAGCAGGCCGTCGCCCTCACCCCGGGCCTGGAGTCGCCCACGATCTCGCCCCTGCACAACGAGGGCTGGGTCGCGGTCCGGGCCATGGTCCCGGCCAAGGAGGCGCAGCGGATCATGGACGACCTGTACGAGCTGGGTGCCCGCGCCATCCTGACGACGGCCATCCACGCCTGCCGCCTCTGACCCTCCCGCAGGCACGAAGGAACGACGCACCGATGTCCGAGTCACCCCTGCCCACCCTTCCGGTCACCTTCCGGCCGGGCCGCACCCGAGCGGTCCTGCTGACGGTCGGGACGGTGATGTTCGCCGTCATCACCGCGGTCGCGCTGATGCTGGAGAAGCTCGGACCGGGGGAGCGGGCCAGCTTCATCTTCACCGCCGCCCTCTTCCTCGGCGTCCTGGCGATGCTCAGCCGACCCAAGGTCGTCGCCGACGACAGCGGTGTCACGGTCGTCAACATCACCCGGACGCGCCGACTCGCGTGGGCCGAGATCCTGCGGGTCAACCTGCGGCCCGGCGACCCCTGGGTCTTCCTGGACCTGAGCGACGGCACGAGCATGCCCGCACTCGGAATCCAGCCCGGCATCGCCAAGGAGCAGGCCATCCGCGACGCCCGTGCCCTGCGGGCCCTGGCCGACAGCCGCGGCACGGGATCCGACGCGAGCTGAGTCCCGGGTCCCCCATACGGGGCTGACCCCCTGCCCCGCGCGGGGTCCGCGTGATTACTCTGGAGGCGGTGGTGCCGAGCGGCACCACCGCCTCGCATGTGCAGGGCCGCTGCCGCGGCCCGCGGGGCCTCCCTGCGACCCGAGGAGTGACTCCCTCCGGCAATGGACGGATCGTCCGGTAGTACCTGCGCCGCCCCCTCCACGGAGGCGGCGGCATGATCATCCCCCTTCTGCTGCTCGCCGCAGCCTTCCTCCTGATCCTCGCCAACGGCTTCTTCGTGGCGGCCGAGTTCGGCCTCGTCACCGTGGAACGCCCCGACGCCGAACAGGCCGCGGCCGCCGGTGACCGGCGGGCCCGCACCGTCGTCAAGGCGCTCGGCGAGCTCTCCTTCCAGCTCTCCGGCACCCAGCTCGGCATCACGATCACCTCGCTCGTCGTCGGCATGCTCGCCGAGCCCGCCCTCGCCCAGCTCCTCGACGGGCCCCTGACCGCGACCGGCCTGCCCGCGGGCGCCGTCTCCGGTGTCTCCGTGGTCATCGGGATGCTGCTCGCCTCCGCCGTCCAGATGGTGATCGGCGAACTCGTCCCCAAGAACTGGGCGGTCTCCCGACCCCTCCAGGTGGCGCGGTTCGTGGCGGGACCGCAGCACCTCTTCTCGACCGTGTTCCGGCCGGTGATCGCCCTGCTGAACAGGGTCGCCAACCGGCTGGTCCGGCTCCTGGGCGTCGAGCCCACCGAGGAGCTGGACTCGGTCCGTACCCCCGGCGAGCTGGTCTCGCTGGCCCGGCACTCGGCCAGGGCCGGCGCGCTGGAACAGGACACGGCCGACCTCTTCGTCCGGACCCTGTCGCTGGGCGGGCTCACGGCCGAGCAGGTCATGACCCCGCGGGTGCGGATGAGCGCGCTCCAGTCGGACGCCACCGCGGCCGACGTCCTCAACCTCACCCGGGCCACCGGGCTCTCCCGCTTCCCCGTCTACCGCGACCGCATCGACGAGATCGTCGGCATGGTCCACCTCAAGGACGCGCTCGCCGTGCGGCCGGAGGAGCGGCAGCGCACCACGGTCGGCCGCATCGCCGTACCCCCGCTGCTCGTCCCCGAGACCCTGCCGGCCCAGGCGCTCCTGGAGCGACTGCGCCGGGAACAGCCGATCGCCGTCGTGGTCGACGAGTACGGCGGCACGGCCGGGGTCGTGACCCTGGAGGACATCGTGGAGGAGCTCGTCGGCGAGGTCCGCGACGAGCACGACACCGCGGCCGACGAGCGGCCCGAACTGGCCGCCGTGGCCGCCGAGGACGGCAACCCCGCCTGGGAGGCCGACGGCTCCTGCCGGGTCCACACGCTGCACCGGATAGGCCTCGATGTGCCCGACGGGCCGTACGAGACGGTCGCCGGGCTCGTCGCCGACCTCCTCGGACGCATCCCGGCCCCCGGTGACCGGGCCGAACTCCCGGGCTGGCGGCTGTCGGTGCGCCAGGTGGACCGCTACCGCGCCGAGCGCGTACGGATCGTGCGGACCGCCGAACGGCCCCTGGTGCCGGAGGCCGTCCGATGAGCATGGTCCAACTGCTGTTCGCCGTCCTGCTGGTGGTGGCCAACGGCTTCTTCGTCGGCGCCGAGTTCGCGCTCGTCTCCGTACGGCGCAGCCAGATCGAGCCGCTCGGCTCCGGCTCCAAGCGGGCGCGCCAGGTCCTGTACGGCCTGGAGAACCTGCCGCAGATGATGGCCGCCGCCCAGTTCGGCATCACCGTCTGCTCCCTGACCCTGGGCGCGGTGGCCGAGCCGACCGTGGCGCACCTCCTCGAACCGGTCTTCCACGCCGTGCACGTGCCGGCCGGACTGATCCATCCGCTGGGGTACGTGGTGGCGCTCGCCG
The DNA here is from genome assembly GCF_042731085.1 of Streptomyces sp. NPDC059875. NCBI lineage: Bacteria > Bacillati > Actinomycetota > Actinomycetes > Kitasatosporales > Streptomycetaceae > Streptomyces > Streptomyces sp. NPDC059875. The sequence goes on along the minus strand of NZ_JBHWJZ010000031.1, from coordinate 94,034 downwards.
CGGTCGTCTTCCTCCACCTCGTCATCGGCGAGATGGTCCCGAAGAACCTCGCGATGGCGGCGCCGGAGCGGACCGCGCTGCTGCTCGGCCCCGGCCTGGTCGGCTTCGCCCGGGTCTGCCGGCCGGTGACCAGGGCGCTCGGCGCCTGGGCCCGACTGGTGCTGCGGGCCTTCCGCGTGGAGCCGAAGGACGAGGTCGAGGCGGTCTTCACCAGCGCGCAGCTCGGCCGACTGGTCGAGGACGCGGGCCAGGCCGGACTGCTCGACCCGGCGGAGCAGGAGCGTCTTGAGGACGCCCTCGAACTGGGCAGCCGCCCGGTGACGGACGTCCTCATCGCCCCGGCCACGCTGGTGACGGTCACCCCGTCCGTCACCCCGCGGGAGATCGAGGAGCTCACCGTGCGCACCGGCTACTCGCGCTTCCCGGTGTGCGCCGAAGGGCGCGGGACGTACATGGGGTTCGTCCACGTCAAGGACGTGCTCGACCTGGAGGAGCGGGAACGGGCGGTGCCGCAGCACATCTGGCGCCCGATGGCGACCGTCCGGGCCGAGCTGCCGCTCGACGACGCCCTCACCGTGATGCGCCGCGCGGCCACCCACCTCGCGCAGGTCGCGGACGGATCGGGGCGTGTGCTCGGTCTCGTCGCGCTGGAGGACGTCCTGGAGATGCTGGTCGGCGAGGTCCGCGACCCGGCGCACCGGGCGCCGCTGCCCTCGGCCCCCCGCCGCCCCGAGCCGGCACCGGAGGTGGTCACGGCCTGACGTCCCAGGGTGGTGGTGGGCATTCGTCCCGCCAGGGCGGCCCGGTGGGCACATCCACCCACCGGGCCGCACCCGGCCCCGTTCCCTGGCCACGTGCCGGCCCGGTTCCCTGGCCACCCACGCGGCCCCGTTCCCTGGCCACGCACGCGGTCAGTGCCCGGCGGGCGGGTCACGTCACTCCGGGATCCTGCTGCCCCCGGCCCGCCGGCCCCCGGCCCGAGAGGACTTCCCCGTACGCCTGCATCAGGTCCGCGAGCCGCAAGGTGGCCAGGTCCTCGCGCGTGGGCGTGCACGGGTAGCCCGACAGCCGGAGGTCCCGGTACGCGCAGGACTTCTCGTACAGCGTGCGCAGGAAGCGGCCGTTGCCGAGCTCGTCGATCCAGCCCTGGTCGACGACATGGCCGCTGATCGAGCGCAGCTCGTCCAGCGCCTCCTCGTCCCAGCCGTCCCCGTTCGCCGCCGCCAGCACCTCGCCGATCGCCGTCAGTTCGAGCGGACGGTACGAAGGGAAGTCGACCCGGGTCGTGAAGCGGGAGGACAGCCCGGGGTTGGTGGCGAGCAGCCGGTCCATGCCCTCGGGGTAGCCGGCCAGGATCACCACCAGGTGGTCCCGGTTGTCCTCGGCACGCTTGAGGAGCACCTGAAGCGCCTCGTCCCCGTACGCGTCGCCCTTGCTGTAGCCGGTGTTGGAGAGGGAGTACGCCTCGTCCACGAAGAGGACCCCGCCGATCGCCGAGTCGATCAGCTCGTTCGCCTTCACCGCGGTCTGCCCCAGGAACTCGCCGACCAGGTCGGCGCGTTGGGCCTCCACCAGGTGGTCGCCGCCGAGCAGCCCGAGGGCGTAGAAGACCCGTCCGAGGATCCGTGCGACGGTGGTCTTCCCGGTGCCGGAGGGGCCGGAGAAGACAAAGTGACGTTTCGGCGGCTGGACCGGTAGGCCCTGCCCGGCCCGCAGCCGGGCCATCTCCAGCTGCGCCGACAACGCCTTGACCTGCCGTTTCACCGGCTCCATCCCGACCATGCGCTCCAGCTCGGCGAGCGCCTCGGCCAGCAGGGCCGGGTCCGTGGGGCTGGCGGGGAAGCGCGGCGGCGCCGGCTGGACGGGGATCACCGCCTTCTGCCGTACCACGTCCGGGGGTTCGGGCGGCCCGGCGGGCGTGGGCGGGGGCCCCGGCTCCGTGCCCAGGCGAAGCCCGTCGGGCGCCGTCCCCTCGGGATCGGTCTGCGTCGCGTCGGCCGTGTCCTGCCCGACTCCGCCGAGAGCGACCGAGGCGAGCCCCGCCGGGTCGTCCGGGCCCTCGAACCCGTCGTACTCGGTGATCGCCGCAAGCCGGGCGGCCGTGTCCATGAACGCCGGGTCGATCCGGTGCACCGCCCGGTAGAGCGGCAGGGCGGCGGCGCTGCGTCCGGTGCCCTCATGAGCCCGGGCCAGCCAGTACCGGAGCTCCTTGCGCTGCGGCTGTTCGCTGCGGCACCGCATCAGCGCCGCCGAGAGCAGCGGCTCCGCCTGGCCGTACATCTCCAGCCGGACCCGGGCCATCCCGCCGAAGAGCCCCGCCTCGATCCCGAGCAGGGGATCGTTCACCAGCGGCTCGGTGTGCCGTACCAACTGGTCCCAGTCCTTGACGAGATAGGACCGGCAGGCGTGCAGAAAGCGGACCTGCGGATCGGTGTCGACCGGCGGCAGTCCCGCCAACGCCCGGTCCAGTTCCGGCACATGGCGTCCGTCCAGCCAGTGCGAGGCGTGCGCGAGCAGCAGATCACGCGGGCTCTCGAGCACGGGCTGCACCCACCAGCCCAGCCAGTACCAGGAGTTCAGCGTCCGGCGGTGCCGGGCGCGCTGTTCGCCGAAGCGGTCGCGGTTGCGGTACATCCGCAGCAGCGCGGTGGTGGTGTCCACCCGCAGCGCGTGCAGCCCGAGCCAGGCGTCCGCCATGCCGGGATCGACGCGTACCGCCGTTCGGAACTCTTCCTCCGCCTGCGGATAGGCGCCCATCGTGTAGGCGTCGACTCCCCGCAGCCAGGCGAGCTCGGCCGGGGCCTGTCCGCCCTGCGTGCCGATGTCCATCGGGTCCCCCACAAAACGTGCCCCCGTTACTGTCCCGGCGGGCGGGCGCCCGCCGGAAGCCGTACAGAACCGCCTTCTCGTGGACGGGATTGACCCCACCGAGGGGCATCGTACCTGCACAGAGCGTGCGCGACGAAGGAGAAGCGCATGATCCGGTGGCCATAACCCTGGGTAAGCATCAGGGGAGGCGACGGGCCGGAGAAAGGGATGATCAGGGCAGAACGAAGCCCCCGATCACGGGGGAACAACCGGGGGCTTCGCGTCCGCGGCGACTCCGAAAAGCCGCACATTGAGAACGTAGGACCTGTACGCCCCTTGGGTCAAGGTGAGTTGAGGCACTTGCGGAAGTCGCCTTCCGGCTACTCATTTCCGGAGGCGGGCTCCGTCACGTTCCGTGATGATCTGGTTCGGGCCCGCTGTCACAGAAGGCCCGGGGAGCCACTCGTAACCCTCAGGACACTCCCGTACCAGGGTGTCGGCGAAGGGCCGCGAAGGGTCCGCGGCGAAATGGCGAGTCTCCGCCACCGTCCAGCCGTCCCAGAAAGCGGACTGCGCTGGTCCGTCGCGGTGCCGACCGCGCGCCCAGGACTCCTCGGGGCCCCGTTCCATCCAGAGCAGCGCGGCCAGATACGGGCGCAGGGCGTGCCGCCCGGCCCCCACACCCTCCACGAGGACGACCGGAGCGGGGGGCAGTTCCCGTGCCGGACCGAAGGTCCTCAGATTCCAGTCGTACGGGTGATAGAGCGCGGTCTCCCCCCGCGAGAGGGGCGCGATCACCTGGTCCCGCATCCGCTCCGTCCACGCGAACAGTTCCTCGTGCGTGGCGAGGTCGTCGAGGTGGAGGACGGGTGCGACCAGCCGGGCGGCGAGGCGGGCCGCGAAGGTGGACTTGCCCGAGCCGGCGTGACCGTCGACCGCGACCAGGCGCACCGGCCCGCAGGAGGGCGGCAGGGCGCGCAGCGCGTCGGCGGCGCTGTCGGGATCGGTCATGGGGGCAAGCGTAGACGAAGGTCGTTCGACGCAGGTCAGGGGCATGGCGCCGCCAGTGGTGAAGACCAATATTGGTACGGCGACGCGGGTCGAATCGCTGGCAGAAGTCCTCGCTGAGCCGCGATAGTGGTCCACGCCCGGCACCGCACCACTTCCTTCCCCTTCCCCTTCCCCTTAGCCATGCGCACCCGCGCCGCGCCCGCGCGCCCGCAGCCCCGTCCGTTCGCCTCAACCGTTCTCGACTGGGGGTCACCGCCCATGACCAGATCCACCCCGCGCAGAACCGTCCTCACCGCAGCCCTCGCGGTCGCCGCCGGCACGGCCGCGGCCTCCGTCGCCCCGGCGACCGCCCTGCCTCGCGACGCCGCGGGCGCCCCGGCGGCCGACGCCGCTCCCGGCCTCGTCGACAACCGCTTCTGGACCTCGTACACCGACTGGCGCTGCGGTGACTCCGCCGGCACCCGGGCCGTCGCCGGCCGTCGGCCGGGACTCGTGATCGCCACCCCCGCCGGCCGTCTCGACTACGCCGACCCGCACGGCGGTACGACCTCCACCTGGGAGTACGCGAGCTGGACCTCCCCGGTCCACACCTCCACCGTCCCCGCCACCGAGGTCATCGCCTCCTGGAACGCCGACACCCCGCCCGGCACCTGGATCCAGATCGAGCTGCGCGGCACGTACAACGACGCGAGCACCACCCCCTGGTTCGTGATGGGCCGCTGGGCGGCGGGGGACGGCGACATCAAGCGCACCTCGGTCGACGACCAGAGCGACGGCAGGAGCTCGATCTGGACCGACACCTTCTCCGTCGACGACGCGGCGAGCGGACTGCGCCTCGACGCGTACCAGCTGCGGCTGACCCTCTACCGGCTGCCCGGCACCGCGCTCACGCCCACGGTCTGGCGACTCGGCGCGATGGCCTCCGACATCCCGGACCGCTTCACCGTCCCGGCGTCGGTGCCCGGCCTCGCGCATGAGCTGAGCGTCCCGCGGTATTCGCAGAACACCCATGTCGGCCAGTACCCCGAGTACGACAACGGCGGCGAGGCCTGGTGCAGCCCGACCTCCTCGCAGATGATCGTCGAGTACTGGGGACGCCGGCCGAGCACCGAGGACCTCGCCTGGGTCGACCCGGCCTTCGCCGACCCCCAGGTCTGCCACGCCGCCCGCTTCACCTTCGACCACCAGTACGAGGGCTGCGGCAACTGGCCCTTCAACGCCGCCTACGCCGCCACCTACCCGGACATGAACGCCGTCGTGACCCGGCTGCGCTCCCTCACGGACCTCGAGACCTTGATCCGGGCGGGCATTCCAGCCATAACGTCACAGTCCTTCCGCAAGGAGGAGCTGACCGGCGCCGGCTACGGCACCTCCGGCCATCTGATGACCGTCATCGGCTTCACCCCGACCGGCGACGTGATCGCCAACGACCCCGCCTCGCCCAACAACGAGGCCGTACGCAGGGTCTACCGACGCCGCGAGTGGGAGAACATCTGGCTGCGGACCAAGCGGTACGACGCGAACGGCAAGGCCAGAAGCGGTACGGGCGGTGTCTGCTACGTCTTCTGGCCCGCTAAGCCGGCACCGAGCCAGCGCCGCGCACTGCGGTCGCTCGGCCTGGCGTGAGTCCGTGCGGCCCCACGGCCGTCGCGACGACCTGACGGCAGCGCTCCTGACCGTCCTGCTGAGGTGGCCGTACCGGTCCACCCCCGCCTACCCGGCGACTGGGACCCGGACGTCGACCGCGACCCGGAGCTCATCGGCGGCCCCCGCAGTCTCGTCCACTACCCGCGAGGCTGGGGCATGGCCTCCAACACCCCCTTCCGTCTCTACAAGCGGCACACCTACGCGGGCGGCGTCCGGGTCCCCTTCGTCCTCTCCTGGCCCGAGGGAGTGCGCAGCGGCCGGCTCGCCCCCGGGATCCGGCCGCAGTACCAGTACGTCACCGACATCGCCCCCACCCTCCTCGAACTCGCCGGGATCGAACGCCCCGAGCGCCGGCGGCACGTCCCGGTCCAGGAGCCCGACGGCATGTGGCACCCCCGAGCTGGAGTGCTACCGCTCGTCGAGGCTTGTCTCCCTGCGCTCCTTCACCGTCGAGGTCCTGCTCGACGAACCCGGCGAGGGCGTCCTCGTCTTCCACGGCGACCAGGGCGGCGGCTACAGCCTGTACGTCGAGGACGGCCGACTGGCCTTCGCCTACGACGAGTTCGGACGCCTCCAGGAGACCGACGCCGGCCCCCTGGCCCCGGACCCCCACGAGATCGTGCTCACCGCGACCGCCGAGGAGCGGGCCGCTCCCGACAGCGTGCACCAGCTCATCGGGATGGCCCCGTTCCAGGGCATCGGCGTCGGAGTGGACCGCAAGCCCCCGGTCTCCTGGCCCCTGTACGAGCGCCGGCGCTCCTTCCGCCACACCGGCGGCATCCGCTCCGTCACCCACCGCCCGGGCCCGCCCGGACCCGACGCCCCGGACGCGGTCGCCGCCGCCCTGAAGGAGGCGGCCGCGGCTTTCGAGTAGACCGACCCCGGCGTCCGGCGCCCGCCCCGCTGTCCGCCTATTTCATCTGCCGTATATGGAAGGACGGTTCCGCGTCGCCTACTGTCGTGGTCATGGCAGCAGAAGTCCTCACTGCGCGCCGCCACGTCGACCAAGGGGGCGCGGCGAGCGCCCTCTGTACGGTCGCCCCGGTGCGCTGAACGCGCCCTCTCCCCCACGGGATCCCCACCTGGCGCCCCGCCTGACTCCCGTCTCTTCCCCTTTCGCACCGCGGCCGACGGCTTGACCCATCGTCCGTTCGTCCGCTGTGCCCCCATGTGCAGACGCACCCCGGAGGAATGGACATCATGAGCGAGAACCGACGCCCCCCGGTGAGCCGCAGAGGCTTTCTCGGCGGCGCCGCCGCCGTGGCGGTCGCGACCGCCGTACCCGGCCTGGCACAGATCGCCGGGGCCGGCCCCGCCGCTGCCGCCGCCCGCCCGAACATCCTGCTGATCGTCACCGACGACCAGCCCAAGCACACCGAGTGGGCCCTGCCCAAGACCGTCGCCTGGCTCGCCGACCAGGGCGTGAAGTTCACCAACGGCCACGTCACCACCCCGCTGTGCGCGCCCTCGCGCTCCAGCGTCTTCTCCGGCCGCCACGCCCACAACCACGGCGTGCGCAACAACGGCGCCTCGCACGCGCTCGACCAGAGCACCACTGTGCAGAAGTACCTCAAGCAGGCGGGCTACCGCACCGGCCTGTTCGGCAAGTACCTCAACTCCTGGGCGCTGGCGGACAACCCGCCGCACTTCGAGGACTTCGCCCTCCTCCAGCCCGGATACGTCGACGCCCAGTGGAACGTCAACGGCACCGTCCAGACGATCAACGGCTACACCACCACCATCGTCAAGAACCGCACGCTGAACTTCCTCGACAAGGCCGCCGCCGACCCCCGGCCCTGGTTCGCGTAGGTCACCCCCTACGCTTCCCACGGCCCGCGCACCCCCGAGGCGAAGTACGCCGGCACCCCGGTCCCGGACTGGAACGGCCGCCCCTCCGTCCCCGAGAACGACCGCAGCGACAAGCCGGCCTACATCAGGAACGCCACCGGCACCCTCGCCGACGGCCGGACCATCCGCGCCGAGCAGCTGCGCACCCTGCTCTCGGTCGACGACGCGGTGCAGGCGTTCAAGGACAAGCTCCAGGCCCTGGGGCAGCTCGACAACACTCTGGTCATCTACATCGGCGACAACGGCTTCAGCTGGGGGGACCACGGCTGGACCGCGAAGTCGGTGCCCTACCGCCCGGCGCACGAGGTGCCGTTCTACCTCTCCTGGCCTGCCGGCGGGCGGGGCGCGGGGACCCTGGACAACCGCGTCGTCGCCAACATCGACATCGCGCCGACCATCCTGGACGCGGCGGGCATCACCCCGAGCGCCCCGCAGGACGGCAGGTCCCTGCTCTCCTCCTACAGTCGCGACCACCTGCTGGTGGAGTGGTGGAAGCAGGGCACCGGCACCGGCGGGGCACCGACCTGGTCCTCGTACGTCGCCAAGGACAAGCAGTACACGGAGTACTACGACCTGACGACCGACGCGAACGGCACGGTGTCCGGCACCGGCCAGGTGAAGTTCCGCGAGTACTACGACCTGGTGAACGACCCGTACCAGCTGACCAACAAGCTGTATCAGGCCACACCGGCCGAGGAGCAGGCGTTGGGCATCCCCGCCCTGGCCGCCCAGCTCGCCGCCGACCGCGTGGCCTGACCCGCATCACAGAACCGCCGGCCGGCACCCGTGTCGCAAGGCACGGGTGCCGGCCACCCATCGTTCCCACGGAGCCGTCATGCCCGAATGCTGCACCCCAGGTCACGCCCACGCCCCCGTACTGACCCTCGCACCGCCACGCCCCGCGCCCGCGCCCTCCCGGGTGGCCCGGCAGCTGCTCACCCTGTCCGGTGGGCGCTTCCTCATGGGCACCGACGACCCGGAAGGCGTTCCGGAGGATGCCGAGGGGCCGGTCCGCGACGCCGTCGTCGAACCCTTCCGTATCGCGTCCACGACCGTGACGAACGCCCAGTTCGCCACGTTCGTCAAGGCGACCGGACACGTCACCGACGCCGAGCGCTTCGGCTTCTCCTTCACGTTCGGAGCCTTTCTCGGCGAGGAGGTGGCCGCTGTATCCCCGCCCGTGGCAGCCGTCCCCTGGTGGCGGGCGGTGGAGGGGGCCGGCTGGCGCCACCCCGAGGGGCCTGGCTCCCACGTCACCGACCGGCAGAACCACCCCGTTGTCCACGTGTCCTGGAACGACGCCCAGGCCTACTGCGCCTGGTCCGGCACCCGCCTGCCCACCGAGGCCGAGTGGGAGTACGCGGCCCGAGGCGGCCTGGAGCAGCGCCGGTACCCGTGGGGTGACGAGCTCACGCCCGGCGGCCGCCACATGTGCAACATCTGGCAGGGCGACTTCCCGGACCTCAACACCGCCGCCGACGGCTACGTGGGCACGGGCCCCGTGAAGTCCTTCCGCCCCAACGGCTTCGGGCTCTACAACACGGTCGGCAACGTCTGGGAGTGGTGCGCGGACTGGTTCACCCCGGGCGAGGAGAGTTCACGGGCGATGCGCGGCGGCTCGTACCTGTGCCACGACTCCTATTGCAACCGCTACCGGGTGGCCGCCCGCAGCTCCAACACGCCCGACAGTTCGACCGGCAACATCGGGTTCCGGGTGGCCGCCGACCCTGCGTAGCACCGTCCGTCCGCCGTGCTGTGGAAGAGGCCGTTTCGGAGTGTTCCGAAACGGCCTCTGGCGTGCGGGCGCGGGAGGTCAGCCCACGGTGATGTGGGCCAGGGCCCAGGAGGTGTGGTCGAAGGACGTGCGGTTGTTGGCGTCCTCGACGACCAGCCGCAGGACGCGCACCCCCCGCACGTCCAGGTCGACACCGACGGGGCCGGTGGCCGCCGTGAGCGTGGGGGTCGTCAGCAGCAGGCGGCCGTCGCCGTAGACCTTGGCGCGGGTGGCGCCGACGTTGCTCTGCTTGGCGGAGAAGTCGTCGATGCCGACCAGGGCGGTGAAACGGAGTGCGGCACCGCCGAGGTGGTACGCGATGTCGCTGGGCGCGTGGACGCCCAGGCCCTTGGAGTAGGTCGTACCGCCGAAGGAGATCAGCGGGCCGTCGCCGGCGGCGTTCTTGCCGTTGGAGGTGTCGCGTTCCACCGGTCCCCAGCCGTTGGTGGCGCTGATCCAGGCGAGGTCGGAGAGGTAGGAGTCGCGGGTGGGGGCAGGGGGCGGGGTCGGGATCGTGCCCGTGGCCGGGTAGCGGACCGGGCCGGCCGGGGTGAGGGCGCTGCCTTCCGCGGCGAGCGTCCACGTGGTCGCGGGGGCGGCGTTCGAGGGCGGGGTGACCTGCCAGGAGGCGGTGAGCCGACTGCCGGTGGCGAGCTGGTCCGCCGTGGTCGGGGAGGCGGGGGCCACGATCCAGCCGTCGGGGGCGTGCAGGGCGAGCGAGGCCGCGTTCCACGGGCGGGAGGAGCCGTTGTCGAGGGTGGCCGTCACGGTGAACGCCTGGCCGGGGACGGCCAGACCGGGCAGGGTCAGACGGGTTCCGAACGGGATGCGCGGATAGCTGTCCTTCCAGGAGGAGCGCATCAACGCCACCAGTTCCGTGGCCTTGGCCGGGTGCTTGTCGACGATGTTGCGGGTCTCGCCGATGTCGGTGGCCAGGTCGTACAGCTCCACCTGCCACTGCTCGTCGGGGAGGGTGTGGTCCCGCTCGGGGGCGAAGCGCACGGCCTTCCAGTTGTCCCGGCGGACCGCCTCGGCGAGCCAGGTGGCACGCCCGCCGTCCTGCGAGTTGGCCCGGCTGGTGACGCCCCGCTCGTCGCGGAACCAGTACAGGTGTCCGTGGCGCGCCGAGACGACGCTACCGGCGAGGAGGGGAGCGGCGGACAGCCCGTCCACATCGGTGGGGGAGGGGGCACCGCCGAGCTCGGCCAGGGTGGGGAGCACGTCGGTCAGCGGGGTGGGGCGGTCGCTGGTGCCCTGGCGGACCCGGCCGGGGCCCCAGGCGATGAGGGGGACGCGTACGCCGCCTTCGTAGAGGTTGCGCTTGTAGCCGCGCAGCGGGCCGTTCGCGTCGAACAGGTCGGGATTGACCCCGCCCTCCTCGTGGGGGCCGTTGTCGCTCGTGACGAGGACGATGGTGTCCTGCTCCAGGCCGACCTCCCGGAGCCGGTCGACCACCTTGCCGACGAGCGAGTCGAAGTACGTGACCTGGGCCGCGTGCCCCTTGTTCGCGGCCGTCCAGGTCCGGTCGGCGTAGGCGCTGGAGTCGGGGATGTCGCTGGGGGCGTGCGGCACGTTCGGGGTGAGCAGCAGGAGGAACGGCTCAGAGGTGTGGGCGCCGATGAACTCCAGGGCGCGCTGCTCCAGGAGGTCCGGGGCGTACACCGCCTTCACGCCGCCGGCGTTGGCGGGGATGGGTTCCTTCACGTCGTTGTGCCAGAGGTACGCGGGGTAGTACTGGTGGGCGTGGCTGTGGTCGATGTAGCCGTAGAACTCCTCGAAGCCGCGGGCGGCCGGGTGACTGTCCTGGCCGGCGGCTTCCGGTCCGAAGCCCCACTTGCCGATCACAGCGGTGCGGTAGCCGCGGGCCCGGAGCACCTCGGCGAAGGTGGTGTCGTCGGCGGTGAGTGAACCCTGGCCACCGGAGGAGGGGTTGGCGCGGACCGTGGAGTGGCCGGTGTGGAGTCCGGTCAGCAGGGAGCCACGTGACGGGGCGCAGACGGCGGCGGTGGAGTAGGCGTCGGTGAAGCGGAGTCCCTCGGCGGCGAGCCGGTCCAGGCGGGAGGTGGTGATCAGCTTCTGGCCGTAGGCGCCGAGCTCTCCGTAGCCGAGGTCGTCGGCGAGGATGACGACGAAGTTCGGCGGCCGGGTGGCCGATGCCTCCGCCACATCGGAGTCCGTCGGCCTGGACGTTGCCTGCGCCGACTCCGCGGGGGCGGCGGTGACGGCGGCCAGACCGAGCGCGGCGGTCGAACCGGCCAGGAAGGTACGGCGGCTGGGCATGGCTGACGGCTCCTCGGGTGCGGGTGAGCGGGGTGGGTGCGGGGTACGGGCGTTCTGCCGATCATGGGCGGGAGAGCCGCACCAGGACCATGCACACGGCATGAAGAGCGTGTGACGGCACCCGAACCGGACCGGACGGGGAGAGAATGCGCCACACGATGTTCACACGGAGCCGGAATTCAAGGACTGGAGCCGCCGGTTGCGGCGAACATGACTCTCGGAGTAACGCTCAGCTCGACCTCCCGACAGCTCCCCGTCGACAGCACCGTGCGGCTCGCGCGCGAAGCGCGGGACGCCGGTCTGCACTCCGTGTGGTTCGGTCAGTCCTTCGCGTACGACTCGCCCTCGCTGGCCGCGATCGTCGGGCGCGAGGTGCCGGGCCTGCACGTGGGGACGGCCGCGATCCCGATCTTCGGCCGCCATCCGCTGCTCGTCTCCAGCCAGGCCCAGACGGCCCAGGCCGCCACCGGCGGCCGCTACCACCTCGGGCTCGCCCTCGGCACCCGGCACCTCACCGAGACCGGATTCGGCCTGCCGTACCGGCGGCCCATCGGTCTGCTCCGGGAGTTCCTCACTGCCCTGCGGCCCCTGCTCGAAACGGGCGAAGCCGACTTCCACGGGGAGCTGCTCACCGCGACGACGCCGTACTCGGCGGCGGTTCCGGGGGCACAGCCGCCGGTGCCGGTACTGGTCGCCGCGATGGGGCCGCAGGCCCTGCGCGTCAGCGGTGAACTCGCCGACGGGGTCCTGCCGTTCCTGGCCGGTCCGCGTGCGCTCGCCGAGCACATCGTCCCGGCCGTGACCGCCGCCGCGGAGGCGGCGGGCCGGCCCGCGCCCCGGATCGTGGCGCTCGTGCCCGGGGCGGTCACGGCCGACCCCGAGGGCGTGCGGCGGCAGGCGACCGAGGCACTCGCGCTCTATGAGCGGGTGCCGTCCTACCAGCGCGTCATCGAGCTCTCCGGCGCCGACCGGGCCGCCGACCTGGCCGTCCTCGGCGACGAGGAGACCGTCGCCGCCGAAGTGCGGCGCTACCGCGAAGCGGGGGCGACCGAGGTGGTCTTCACCGCGACGGACCTGAGTGGCGAGGACGACCGGCGCCGCACCTGGAAGCTGCTCGGCGAGCTGTCGCGGGGCTGAGCCGGCCGCGTCGGACCGTCCGGCGGCTTCCGCGTGCGGCCGCCCGGCGGAGTCGTGTCCGCCGGGGCCCGGCGGTCTCCCGGTGGTTTCCGGGGCGGCGGTGTCGTCCGCCGGTCCGGCGGATGGGCGCTGGGACGGCCCCGGGACGGCCCCGCGACGGCCCCCCGGGACGGGCCTCGGGAGGGGCCTCGGGACGGGCCTCGGGACGGGCCCCGCGACGGGCCCCGGGACGGGTCCCGGCGGACCGAGACACACCAGACGGGCCTGGCAGGCGCGCGCGGCGACGGGGCCGGTCGCTTGCCTCGCTCCTCCCACGAGCGCGGGACGGCGCACAGGCGCACGGCCTTGCCCCGTCAGGACTCCAGTACCTCCACATGGTCGCCGACCGCGACCACCAGGACCCGCGAGCCCGGTTCGGTGGTGCGCCAGCGGTGCCGGACGCCGCCGGACAGCAGCAGCGTGTCCCCGCGCCCCAGCCGGTGGACCCGGCCGTCCGCCTCCACCTCCACCGAGCCGTCCGCCACGTACATCAGCTCGTCGTTGCGGTGCTGGAACTCGCGGTCCGCCTCGTGCTCGCCGACGAACTCCAGCGCGTGCAGCTGATGGCGGCCGCGCACCACCGGCCGGACGCGCGCCTCCCGTTCGAGGCCGCTGTCGTCGCCGGCGCGCACCACGTCCACCGTGCGGGTCTCGTCGGAGGCAGCGAGCAACTGCACCGCCGTCGTGCCGAGAGCGTCCGCGATCCGCTGCAGCGACCGCATGCTCGGGCGCGCCCGGTCGTTCTCGATCTGGCTGAGGAACGGGGAGGACAGCCCACTGCGCCCCGCCACCTCGGCGAGCGTCAGGTCGAGTGCCCGGCGTCGACGGCGTACGGCAGCACCCACCCGCGGTGTGTTCGCGGCATCCACGGATCGTCCCGTCCTTCCCCGCCCCGCGGCGCCGTTCTCCCAGGTCGACGGCGCCTGATGGCACCTTACGCGGCCCGCGCCAGGAACCCTGAGACGGTTTCGTACTCCCGACATACGCCCGTCACACAACGTCTCTACCGTCAAAGTCAGTTGTTCTCATCAAAGAAAGTTTGACGCGAGGAGTTCCGACGTGCCCCCGATCGACCAGAATTCGCGCCGCCGCCGTCCCACCGGCCTCATCGCCCTCGACGAGACGGCCGTGTCCGACGGCTACACCCTCTTCGCCCCGCTCACCGGCAGCGGAGAGGTCTATCTGATCGACCTCCACGGCCGCACCGTCCACCGTTGGGACCTGCCCTACCGCCCCGGCCGCCACGCCCGCCTGCTCGCCGATGGAACCCTCGCCTACAACGGCGTACTCCCGGGCGAGAAGGCCCTCTTCCCGATGTGGCACAAGTACCGGGGAGGCGTCATGCTCCGGGCGGCACCCGACGGAACCGTGCTGCGCGAGCACCGTGACCCCTTCCAGCACCACGACGCCCACCATCTCGACGACGGCCGCATCCTCTACACCGCCCTCGAACCCCTGACCGGAGCCGAGGCCGCGGCGGTACGGGGCGGAGTGCCCGGCTCCGAAGCCGCGGACGGTGTCGTCTGGGCCGACACCATCAAGGAGGTCGGCCCGGACGGTGAACTCCTGTGGTCCTGGCGGGTGGCGGAGCACCTGGACCGCGAGGAGTTCCCGCTGCACGAGGCGTACGCACGCGAGCACTGGCCCCTGATCAACAGCGTGACACCGCTGCGGGACGGCAACATCCTCGCCAGCCTGCGCAGCGTCTCGGCCGTCGTCGTCATCAGCCGCGAGACCGGCGAGATCCTCTGGCACAGCCGCCCCGGCACGGTCAGCCAGCAGCACGCGCCCACCGAACTGGACGACGGCCGGCTGCTGGTCTTCGACAACGGCGTCTTCCGGCCCGGCCACGATGTGCCGTACTCCCGGGTCGTCGAGATCGACCGGGCAGGTGGTGACATCGTGTGGGAGTACCACGACCCGGCCCGCGAGTTCTTCTTCGCGCCCTTCATGGGCTCCGCGCAGCGCCTGCCGAACGGCAACACCCTCGTCACCGACTCTCCGTCCGGGAGGCTGTTCGAGGTGACGAAGGACGGCTACCTGTGCTGGGAGTACGTCGTCCCGTACTTCGCCGGCTACGGCGAGAGCGAGGTACGGGGTCTGTTCCCCTCCGAGCCCAACGCCGTCTTCCGCGCCCACCGTTACGCCGCGGCCGACATCCCGTGGCTGGAGGCGACGGCATGACGACCACCCCGGCCCCGGCTGCCACCCGCTCTGTCGAAGCCGTCGACGCACCGGTGCCGTTGCGGCGACTCGTACCGCTGTCGGCCCAGCACGTCCTGGCGATGATCGCCGCGCCGGTCTCCACCGTCTTCCTCGTCGCCGGCACCCTGAAGATGCCGCCCGGCGCGACGGCCTCGCTGCTCAGCGCCGTTCTCCTGCTCTGCGGAGCGGGCGCCCTGCTCCAGTCCCTCGGCGTGTGGCGGATCGGCGGCCGGCTCCCGTTCGTCATGCTGCCCGGCGGCGCCGCGACCGCGCTCTTCCTCCAGATCGCGCAGGAACACGGGGCGCCGACCGCCGCCGGCGCCGTCCTCCTGGCGGCGGCGCTGCTCCTGGCCGTACTGCCGCTGTACGCCCGTGTCGTACGGCTCTTCCCGCCCCTGGTCATGGGCGTGACCGTGCTGCTCATCGGGATCGCGATGATCCGGGTCGCCGCCCGGCTCGTCACCGGCCCTGACGGTACGGGCGAGCCGCGCGCGGTGCTCCTCGCCGCGCTCACGGTCGCGTTCACCGTCGCCGCGTACGTGCTGCTGCGCGGCGTCTGGCGTCAGACCTCCGTCCTCATCGGGATGGCGGCGGGCACCGTCGTGGCGGTGACGACCGGGCTCGGGGCCTTCGCCCCCGCGGCGGGCAGCGGCTTCGCGTTGCCCGCGTTCCTGCCCTTCGGGACACCCCGGTTCGACCTGGTGGCCGCCCTTCCGCTGCTCGTGTTCAGCCTCACCACGCTGGCCGAGATCACCGGACAGACCGTGCTCAACAGCGAGACCGTCGGCCGGACTCCCGCCCCCGAACGGGACGTTCCGCGCGTCGCCCGCGCCGACGCCCTGGTCTCCCTGGCCGGCGGCCTTTTCGGTACGTCCCTCATGGTCACGAGCGCCGAGAACATCGGCATCGGCCGGCTCACCGGTGTCCGCAGCCGCTTCGTGACCGCCGGGGCCGGAGTCCTCCTGATCGTCCTCGGCCTGGCCACGCCGGTGTCCCGGGGGCTGGCCGGCATACCCGAGGCCGTCGTGGGCGGCTCCGCCCTCGTCGTCTACGCCGTCATCGCCGTGATGGGCGTGGAGATGCTCCGCCGCGCCGATCTGTCCGGCACGGGGACGGGCACCCTGACGGCCGCGCTCGCGCTGACCGCGGGACTGCTGCCGCTGCTCAGCCCGGACCTGTACGCGGGGTTTCCCGGATGGGCCCGTACGATCCTGGGCAGCGGCGTCGTCGCCGGCACCCTGACGGCGGTGCTCCTCACCGCGCTGCTCGGCCGGATCGGTCCGGGGAGCCGTCGCACAGAGGATGACCGCGGCGGGAGCGGCGGCGCGGGTCACCCCTGAGGTGCCGCGCCGCGCCGGTTGAAGGGAAGCCGGCCGAGGACCACCGCCATGCCGCAGGTGTCGGTGAGCGCCGAGAACACCAGGCCTCCTGCGATCGCCGCCGACAGCACCTGGAACGCCGGATGCACGAGCAGCCCGAGGACCAGACCGAGCAGCACGAGGGCGCCTGCGGTGAAGCGCACCTGACGCTCCATCCCCCAGACAGCGCGTACGGGACCGGGCGGGTGCTCGAGCCGGTGGCCGGCGGCGGCCCAGGCCCGGAGACCGCCGGTGAGGCTCGCGGCCGCGAGCCCGTGGAAGGCGAGGACCGCGGCGCCCTTCTCGGAGCGGGCGCCCGAGGCGCACACCAGGAGCAGCGGTCCGCTCTCGGCGGCGCTCCGCAGCTCCGCCAGGCTGCCCTCGACGCGCTCCAGGGGAACGTTGACGGCGCCCGGCACGTGGCCGGAGGCGAACTCGCCGGGAGTACGGACGTCGACCACCCTCAGCTCGGGCAGCCGTGGCTCGGCCTCGTCGACGCTGAGGATGCTGGAAATACTCATGAGAAACCTGCCCTTGGCAGAGACGGGGGACGGCCCCGCACCACCAGCGGCGGGGCCGTCCCCGGGATGTTAGGCGTTGCCGGGCGGCTCCACCCGTAGGCGGAAGGCATCGCCACGAGGCGGCCATGACGCCGTCACGTCGCGGCAACAATCCGAGCCGTTTCCTTCCGCAGGCTTCCGCTAGGAGACCGGGCCGCGCTCGCGGGGGATCCGCTCGCCGGCCTCGATCGCGACGGGCAGCCGGTTCTCGGCCGGCGGCAGCGGGCAGGTCGCGAAGTCGGTGTAGGCGCAGGGCAGATTGGTGGCGCGGTTGAAGTCGAGCACCACCGTGCCGTCGGGACCGGGCGCGGTCACGCCGAGCTGGCGGTTGGCCGCGTACGTGGTGACGCCCGAGGTCTCGTCGGTGAACAGCACCGTGAGGCTCCCGGGTGCCTGCCCGTTGAAGGCGGTCAGGCTCAACTCCTTTCCGTTCAGCCGGAAGACGACGCGGCCCGGAGCGTCGTACACGTGCCGAAGGCCTTCGACGGAGGCGCCGACCGTGGTCGGTCGCGGCTCGTCGAAGGCCTCGTAGCGGCCCGTGACCACCCAGCGCGGATCGGGCGCGTACGCGGGCGTCCCAGTGAAGGCGACCCGCAGCGGGTGGTCGGGGTGCCGCGGCCGGACGACATCGTGGCCGCCGCGCTTGGCGACCTCGATCACGGTGTCGCCCCAGACGGCGTCGACACCGCCGCGCTCCGGAACGACGCCGAAGAGGTGCCGCCCGCGCACCACCACGCCGGCGACGACGAGTTCCGTCCCCTCGTCGAGCGACACGGCGACCCCGTCGGGTCCCGTCGACCAGGTCCCCGGTACGCCGGGGAAACTCTGGGGCTCGGCGGAGAGCCAGTGCAGACCGGTGACCGCGAGGAAGCCGTGCTCCGACGCGAGCCGGGCGTCCTTGACCCGGTGCCACTCCTGCCATTCCGCAGCGAAGACCTCCGGATCGGGAACGCCGGCGTGGTCGTCGTGGTCGTCGTTGTTGTCGACGGCTTCGCGCGCGTCGGGGATGTCATGGACGCTCATGCGTCTCCTCCTGGTGCGGTGGATGGTGTGGTGTGCACGGCCCCGTGTCCAGTGCCAGGAAGCCGAAAGCCCCAAGGCGGGGGGCCGGAAGGCAGGGGGAACGGACCACGGGGCGGAACGAGGCCGTCGGAGGGGCGCCCAGGAGCCCTTCGGGGCGAGCGCGTCGGTGTCCGGACGCCGGGACGAGGCCTCGGTGTCAGCCGGAACAGGCCATGGCCGTGACGCGCACGTAGTCCACGTGTCGACGCATCACGAGCAGGCTCACGGCTTCAGGAGAACACAACTCCGGTGCGGTGCGCCAGTATCCCCGCGTCGCGACGACGGTGGGCGGGCTCCGGCGTGCGCAGCTGCGGACCTCGAAGGCGCGGTGCCGCGCGCCGGCGTCGCGCGGTCGAAGACGACCTCTGACCGGTGCTGCGCCGGGTCGGCATGGCGATCTCGGCAGAGCGGTGGCGTCAGCGATGACGGGCGAGTTTGAGCGCGGAGACGAGCAGGACCACGGCCAGGACCGGGATGAGCACCAGGTCGGGGATCACCCCGAGGAGCACCCCGCCCAGCACGGCACCGGCGACGGAGCCCATGCTCATGACCGCGGCGAAGCGGAGGTTGGCGCCAAGCACCGCGAAGCTGCCGTCACGGCTGTAGCGGGCGAAGGCCACCAGCATCGTCGGCAAGGACACCAGCAGCGACAGGCTGCCCGCCGCCCTGATGTCCACGGCGAACAGCAGCACGATCGTCGGAATCAGCAGCTCGCCGCCGGCCACGCCCATGATCGCCGCGACCACCCCGATGCCGAACCCGGCGACGACCCCGCAGGTGACCTGCGCCCACACTGGCAGCGCGAGCGTTCCCGGCGTGGCGCTGTGGCTGGCGACCAGGGCCGCCGCCATGAGCACCATCAGCCCGGCCAGCACCCTGTAGAGAGTGGCACTGCGCATGCTCACCGCCCAGGCCGCTCCGGCCCAGGCACCGAGCAGACTTCCGGCCAGGAGGTTGACGGCGACGGGCCAGTGCGCGGCCACTTCCGAGGCGGGAACCGCCGCCATCCGGGCGGGCAGCGCGACCAGGACCACCACCAGGCTCACCGCCTTGTTCAGGATGACCGCCGAGAGCGCGGCGAACCCGAACACGTTGATCAGCAACGGCAGCCGGAACTCCGCACCGCCCAGCCCGATCATCCCGCCCAGCACCCCCACGGCCGCTCCAACGGCGAACGCCAAGGGGGCGGAGAGCGGCGCCCGCACGGACACGAGGTCGTGGTCAGTGGCCATGACGGCATCGTCCCTGGCAGCGGATGCCGCCCGCCAGGACAGGGCCCTGTCTTTGTCGGATGGCACGGACACCCGCCCAAGATGTGTTGCGCCGTACCAATGACCCCGTGCCGTCGCCCTCGGCGACTCGCCGCACGGCTCCCTGCTGGCCGGCCCGGACGGCACGATCCTCGCCGGGGCCCACAACACGGTACGGCGCGACGACGACATCACCGCCCATGCTCAGCCCTTCACCAGCAGGCCGCGGCGGCGCAGCACCGCGCGCTCGAGCGGGCTGAACAGCAGCAGGTCGATGGCGACGCCCACGAGCAGGATCAGGATGATCGCCAGGAAGATGCCGGGCATGTCGAAGTTGTTGCGCCCGTTCTCCAGCAACTGGCCCAGTCCGAGGCCGAGGTCGGGGGAGGAGGCGATGATCTCGGCGGCCATCAGCGAGCGCCAGGAGAAGGCCCAGCCTTGCTTGAGCCCGGCCAGGTAGCCGGGCAGCGCGGCCGGCATCACGATGTGCCAGGCGCCCTTGAGCCCGGTCGCGCCGAGGGTCTGCCCGGCGCGCAGGAACAGCGGCGGTACCTGATCCACGCCCGCCACCAGGCCGTTGGCGATCGACGGCACCGCACCCAGCAGGATCACCGCGTACATCATCTGGTCGTTGAGGCCCAGCCACAGCACCGCGGGCGCCACCCAGGCCACCGAGGGCAGCGACTGCAGACCGGAGAGGATCGGGCCGATCGCGGTGCGCACCACGCCCACCCGGGCGACGAGCAGGCCGAGCGGTGTGCCGATCGCCAAGGCGAGGAGGAAGCCGAGCAGGGCCCGGGAGACGCTGGTCCACAGGACGTCGAGGAGCGTGCCCTCCATCCACATCGTGGCCAGGCTGTCCCAGACAGCGGACGGTGCGGGCAGCTTGCCCTCGTCGGTGACCTTCAGGGTCACGAGCAGCTGCCACACCGCCACCACGAGCACCACGGCGAGGACCGGCGGCAGGACCTTCTTCAGGAGGACCTCGCGCACCGGGGTCCGCCGGACCTGCACGGTGTCGAGGGCGTCGAGGCCCGCCTCCAGACCGGCCAGATCGTCGGTCTTCGTCTCAGTGCTGGCCATGACGGCGGATCTCCTCGCGCAGTTCTTCGGTGATCTCGACGGACAGCTCCGCCACGGCGGCGTCCTCGATACGGCGCGGCTGCGGGATGTCGATGGTCCACTCCCGGGCGATCCGCCCCGGCCGGGACGACAGCAGCACCACGCGCTCGGCGAGCCGCACGGCCTCGCGCACGTTGTGGGTGACGAAGAGGACCGACAGCTTCGTCTCCCGCCAGATGCGGGACAGCTCGTCGTGCAGGACGTCCCGGGTGATGGCGTCGAGCGCGGCGAACGGCTCGTCCATCAGCAGCAGTTGTGAATCCTGGGCGAGTGCCCGGGCGAGCGCGACCCGCTGCCGCATGCCGCCGGACAGCTCGTGCACCCGCTTGCCGTACGAGCCGGAGAGCCGCACGAGTTCGAGCAGGCGCTCCGCCTCCGGGCGGCGCTCGGCCTTCGGCACCCCGCGCAGCCGCAGGGCCAGTTCGATGTTCTTGCCCGCGGTGAGCCACGGGAACAGCGCGTGCTCCTGGAACATCAGCGCCGGCCGACCGGCCGTCGTGATGGAACCGGCGGTGGGCGAGTCCAGCCCCGCGACCAGGTTGAGCAGCGTGGACTTGCCGCACCCGGAGGCTCCCAGGAGGGTGACGAACTCGCCCGGGGCGACATCGAGCGAGATGTCGTCGAGCACGAGCTGCGCGTCGGCGGGTCCGCCGAAGGACTTCGAGACGTGCTCGATACGGGCGGCGTGCGTCACCGCCGTACGGTCCTCGGCCTTGTCCTCGGCCTTGGCCTTGGCCTTGGCGAGCATCGCGGTCGTGGCCATGGTCGTCACCTCCTGGGAGTTCGGGCTGCTACGGGCTTACTTCGCGCCGAGACCGGCGTCGGAGACCTCCGGCTTGCCCGCGGCCTTGACCACCTTGTTGAGCAGCGTGAGGTCGTAGATGCCCGCCAGCTCGGGCTCCTTCAGCAGTCCGGCGTCCACCGCGTGCTCGGCCTGCGCCTGGAGGGTGGCGGCGAGCGGGTCGTCGGTGATGGTGATGGACGGCCAGGCCGCGTCGATCACCTTGGCCGACAGCGGCTTGCCGGTCTCCTTCTTCAGCGCCGCGTTCACCGATTCCTTGGCCTTGTCCGGGTTGGCGGTGATCCACGCGTTGGTCTTCACCGTGCCGCGCAGCACCGCTTCGACGACGTCCGGGTGCTCCTTGAGGAACGCCTGCCGCACGATGATGTTCGTGATCACGAACTTCTTTTCGGGCCACAGGTCGGACTCGTCGAGGAGGACCTTCGCGCCCTCGCTGACCAGCTTCGACGCGGTCGGCTCCGGCACCCACGCGCCGTCGATGGAACCGGACTTGTAGGCATCCGGGGTCACCTTGTTGTCCGTACGCAGCACCGAGACGTCACCCTTGCCGGACTGGGAGTCGACCTTCCAGCCCTTCTCGGAGACCCAGTGCAGGAACGCGACGTCCTGCGTGTTGCCGAGCTGGGGGGTGGCGATCCGCTTGCCCTTGACGTCGTCCAGCGTCTTGATCTTCGCCGGATTGACGACCAGCTTCACCCCGCCCGAAGCGGAACCGGAGATGATCCTCAGGTTCTTGCCCTTGGACTTGGTGTAGCCGTTGATCGCGGGGGAGGGGCCGATGAAGCCGATGTCGATCGAGCCGGCGTTCAGCGCCTCGATCTCGGACGGGCCGGCGTTGAAGGTGGACGGCTTGATCGTGGTGCCGCCGAGTTCCTTCTGGAGCAGACCCTCCTGGACACCCACGAGAGCGGTGGCGTGGGTGAGGTTGGGGAAGTAGCCGATCCTCACCTCGCCGGCGGAGAGCTTCTTGGCATCGGCCGCGACCTTGGGCTGCTCGTCGTCCTCGGTCGCCTGGGAGCCGTAGCCGCAGGCGGTGAGCAGGAAGGGAAGCGCCGCTATGGCGGCGATGGTGCGCAGGGCGGTGAGCGGTCTTGCGGCAGACACGGAGGTGTCCTTTCACGGAATGGGTTTCAGGGAGGTGCGGAGACAACACGACGCGATGCACAACCACCCCACGGCCGTCGCTGTGGGCCGATGTGGGGGTGTGAGTGCTGGACGCCGAGGGGTGGATGCCGGACCGCCGTGTATCGCCGGGCCGCGCCTCCAACGGTTGACGCGTGCTTGGGCCGGGATGCGTACGGCGGTGGCGGCGTTCTGTGGGCGGGCAGCCGGATCCGCCGACCGGCCTTAGAGAGGCCGACAGATGGCGCTGGACGTGTGGCCGAGGTCGATGTGCCGGCGGGAGGTGAGAAGGGGGAGCGAGTCGCCTGCCTGCTTCAGCGTGCGCACAGCTACCCACCTCCCGGAATCCCTAGTTTTCCCACCTGGCTGATAGGCATAGTGGCAGAGGCGAGTTTCGGCCCCAAGAGGGATTTCACATAATGGACGATCTCGTCTCGTGATACGATACGTCGCAGGTCAGCGTCAGATGTCCGCCCTTGCCATCGCCCGGCGGCGGCCATTGAGGTAGTGGTCGCCGATGGAGCGCAGGCGGTGGGCGGCCGGGTGGTGGGCTGTCAGGGTGCGAGCGTTGCGCCAGAAGCGGTCCAGGCCGAGAGCGTCCGCGAGCTCCAGGACCCGGGTGGTGATCTGCAGGGCCGCCCTCGTCGTGACGGTCTCGGCCATGGCGACAAGGGCGTCGACGGCCGCCGGTTCCTCGGGGTGGAGCTCCGCTCCGGCGCTCAGGGCGAGTGTCATCGCGTCCGTCGCCCTCTCGACCACGGCGGCGGCCGTCTGGGCGGCGGAGGCGAGTTCGCCGTACGTGAGGAGCAGGTCCGGGTCGTCGCCGGGCGGTCCGGGGGCATGGGTGTTCCTGCCGAGGTCGCGGGCTTCGGTGAGAGCGCCCTCGGCGATGCCCAGGCCCACGTGACACAGAGCGAGGCGGAGTGCGGCCTCGGCGAGCGCGGTGAAGGGCGCGGTCGACTCCTCGTCCTGCGGCCGGTGCCCCAGCACCTGCCGGGAGGTTACGACGACCCCGTCCATGACGACCGCGCCCGCGCCGGCGACGCGCTGGCCGAGACGGTCGTGGGCCGGTTCGGCGATCACTCCCGGGTCGTCGGCCGGGATCCGTACGACGAGCACGTCTCCCGTCACGGCGCACACGGCGTCCACCATGAACTGGTCGGCGACGCTCACCGCGGTGTCCACGGAGCGGCGCCCGTTCAGCACGTAGCCCGTGTCGAGCGGCGTCAGGGTGAGGTCCGGTCCGCCGGTCTCGTGTGCCGAGCCTGGGGCGCGGACGGTCCCGGACCACAGCCACTGCTCGCGTGCCGCCTCTTCTTCGAGGGCGGACGCGCTGTGGTGCCACGCGTAGAAGCGGCCGCTCCAGGCGTGCGCGTAGTGGCGGGCGAGGACTTCGCCGAGGGAGCTGTCCGCCGTGGCGACCTCCTGGATGACGGCGCACCCGGTGCGCCAGTCCGCCCCGCCGCCCGGCAGGGGCGGGGTGAGGGCCGCCAGCAGACCGGCCTCGCGCAGCCGGGCCGTCTCGTCGACGGGCGGCTTGCCTGCCTGGTCGCGGACGATCGCGTCCGTGGCGAGGTCGTCCGCCACGTCGCGGGCGGTACGCAGGAGCGAGCGCCGCCGCTCGTCGGCGGTCGGGGGGAGGGGCGTGGTCGGTGTCGTCGGCATGGTGCTCACCGGCAGGCCGAGGTGCGGGAATGTGGCCCGGGGGCCGGGTGCGCGGCGGTGTCATGGTGGCGGGCGGTGGTGGTCATGTGCGCTACTCCCGGAGTGTGTTGAGGGCGTCGGGGCGCTCTTCGCGCCACGCCCGTGGCAAATTCCTAGTTTTCCCATCGAGTTGATAGGGATACTGCGAGGGAGGCACACGCCTGGCAAGAGGGTGACCGAAGAGTGGACGGCCTCGTCCCGGGTGCAGAGACGATGGCGAGGCAGAGCCTCACGTGCCGTTTCAGGGATTGGTCCAGGCGGCCGGATCCTGTGCCAGGGAATGCACGAAGTCGGGGAGCTCGCCCGATGAGATGTCCGCCAGTGAAACGCCTTCCAGGATCTGGCGGACGTTCGCGCGCAGGGCGATCCATAGTGGCAGCAGTGACTTCGCGGGGCTGTTGTACGAAAGCTCCGGCGGGCGTACGCCGCGCACGGAGACCAGCGGGCCTTCGACCGCCCGCACCACCTCGGCGACGGAGATGTCCTCGGCGGCCCTGGCTAGCCGGTAGCCGCCGCTGGCGCCGCGCTGGCTGACCACCAGTCCGCCGCGGCGCATGTCGTTGAGGATGCCTTCGAGGAACTTGTGCGGGATCTCCTGCGCTTCGGCGATGGCCTCCGCCTTCAGAGGGCCGCCCTCGGGGGCGCCGGCGAGGAGAAGGGCGGCCCGTACCGCATAGTCCGCCCTGGCTGAGATCCGCATGCGGGCATTGTCCCGCACATCCCGTCGCTGATCGCGGGGGTCGGACGGAGTGGGATCCGTCCGGATTCGGCGGCGGGGGCATTTCCTATGCAATCGGCAGGGGAGTCGCCCGGGCTTCGCCGCCCAGGTCCCCCTCCTTCCAGCATGTGAGACGGCGGGCCACATGCGAGCATGCCCTCTTGACGACGTCCGAAGGCCGCCCGACACTCCAGTACAGAATCCCTAGTGGACGGGTGGGAAATGATGGAGTGTCTGGAGTCGCCCGCCGACCGCGCCGTGCACGCGGGCCGCTCGCCGCTCCTCCTGACCTCCCGCCGCCACATCGATCTCCTGCGTGTCTGCAGCGCGGCGAGTCCTCGGCGCTGAACCGCCGGCACCCGTCGGCACCGCATCCCCGTCGGCACCGCATCCCCCGCCGCGTCACGGGAGCGCGCCGACGCCGCCGCGCGCCCGTCACCCCACGTGCGCCGCCCCGCCGCACCTCCGAGAACCGGAAGCCGGACCTGGACACCCAGGGAGACACATGCCCGCCGCACCCCTCACCCCCGTGCCGTCCGTCCCGCCCCTCCCGTCCCTGCCGTCGTTCCGGGGCAGGATCGGCTGTGATGCGAGCAGCGGTTACTACGCCGTGCCGCGCCGTTACCGCCTCCACCTCACGCTGTCCTGTCCCCACTGTCTACGGATCGCCATCACCCACAGCCTGCTAGGTCTGGAAGAGACACTCCCGGTGGTACTGCTGCCGGCCGTTCCCGACGGACCCGAGGGCGGACACTCCGCTTTGCGCCCGTTGTACGAGGCCAGTTCACACCGGCACAACGGACCGGCCACCGC
The DNA here is from genome assembly GCF_042731085.1 of Streptomyces sp. NPDC059875. Taxonomy (NCBI): domain Bacteria; kingdom Bacillati; phylum Actinomycetota; class Actinomycetes; order Kitasatosporales; family Streptomycetaceae; genus Streptomyces; species Streptomyces sp. NPDC059875. The sequence goes on along the minus strand of NZ_JBHWJZ010000031.1, from coordinate 68,774 downwards.
ACCGGTGTTGAGCGATACCTGGACGGGGCGGATCGTCAGCACCCACACCCCGGACATCCTGAGCGACCTGGCCCGGCGCTTCGCCGGTGACGTCTCCGACCGGTCCGCGCTGTACCCGCACGGCGCCGATGCCGAGATCCAGGCCGTCAAGCACCTCTGCGAGTACCGCATCAACGAAGCCGCACAGCACGCCGGCCAGGCCGGCGTCGACGCCACCGTGCGTCGGTCCGCCCTCAGCTCCCTGCTCCGCGTCCTGGGCTCGTTGGAGTGGCGGCTCGCCCACCAGCAGTTCCTCCTGAGCGACGAAATCACCGCCGCCGACGTGCAGTTGTGGGTGACCCTGGTCCAACTCGACACCGTGCACCGCCTGCACCTGGACGCCGCCGCGGTGCACCGCATCGCCGACCATCCGCACCTGTGGGCCTACGCACGGCGACTGGCCGCCCACCCGGCGTTCGGCCGACACCTCGACCTGGACGGCATCGCCCGCAGGCACCATGCCCACTGCAAGGGACTGGAGGCCGCGGGGGCGGCCGTGCAGATCCTCGACTGGGCGGCTCACATCGCGGGCGGGGACGGCGCTCAGCCCTGCCAGGAGCATGCGGACCGTTTCATGGAACCGCAACACGCTCTCCACCTTCGCCCGTCCAGCTCCACCTAGGCTGCGAGGACAGAGGACATGGGGCCTGCCGTGCCGGAGCGCGGCAGGCCCCGGCCCGAGCAGGAAGAACAGCCGGAAGAGCGGAGGTGACGGTATCGCTCCCCGTCTCCCTCGTCTCCCGTGCGCTTGTCCCGGCTGCCACAGTCCTCGTCGCGCGCGGCTGCGTCCGCCTGTACTCCCGCCCCCACATCGACCTGCGACGGGGTTGCCGGCGCCCTCTGTCGTTCCTGACCTGTTCCCCGCCATCGAGCCCTCGGCACGAGGGCCGGTGATCACATACGGTCGACCAGGAAGGCCCCCTTCTCGTGTCCGCACATGCCCCTCTTCACCTCGCCGTGGCACTGGACGGCACCGGCTGGCACCCTGCCGCATGGCGCGAGCCGGACGCCCGGCCCCACGACCTGTTCACGGCCGGTTACTGGGCCGACCTCGTGGCCGAGGCCGAACGCGGCCTGCTCGACTTCGTGACGTTCGAGGACGGGCTCGGGCAGCAGTCCTCGCACCCCACGGAGCCGGACGGGCGCACCGACCAGGTCCGGGGTCGACTGGACGCCGTGCTTGTCGCCGCCCGGGTCGCACCGCTGACCCGACACATCGGGCTGGTGCCGACCGTGGTCGCGACCCACACCGAGCCGTTCCACATCTCCAAGGCGATCGCCACCCTGGACTACGTCAGCAGCGGCCGCGCTGGCCTGCGCGTCCAGGTGACGGCACGGCACAACGAGGCCGCGCATTTCGGCCGCCGTACCTTCCCGCCCCTCCGCATCGAGGACTGGGGCACCCCGGCCGGCCGGGATCTGATCGCCGAGCTCTTCGAGGAGGCCGCCGACCACATCGAGGTGGTGCGCCGCCTGTGGGACAGCTGGGAGGACGACGCGGAGATCCGTGACGTCGCCACCGGACGCTTCATCGACCGCGACAAGCTGCACTACATCGACTTCGAGGGCAGGCACTTCAGCGTCAAGGGCCCCTCGATCACCCCTCGGCCGCCGCAGGGACAGCCCCTCGTCAGCGCGCTCGCGCACGACAGCGTGCCGTTCCAACTGGTGGGCCGTTCCGCCGACATCGGATACGTCACCCCGCACGACACCGACCAGGCGCGCGCCATCGTCGCCGAGATCCGTGCCGCCCAGGGCACCGCGGGACGGGCGGGGGAGTCGTTGCACATCTTCGGTGACCTGGTGGTGTTCCTGGACGACGAGCCCGCGGCGGCGGAGGACCGCAAGGCCCGCCTCGACGGCCTCGCGGGCTACGGCTGGACCAGCGACGCCGACGTGTTCACGGGTACCCCCGGGCACCTGGCGGACCTGCTGCTGGAGTGGAGCCGGGCCGGCCTGAGCGGCTTCCGGCTGCGCCCCGGAGTGATCGGCCACGACCTGGAACGGATCACACGGGGCCTGGTGCCCGAACTCCAACGCCGGGGCGCCTTCCGGCAGGCCTACGAGGCAGACACCCTCCGGGGGCTGCTCGGGCTCGCCCGACCCGCGAACCGCTACGCCGCCGCCCTCTGAGCCGCAGGAGTCGTACCACCATGACCGACCCGACCACGGGCAAGCCCCTGAAACAGATCCATCTCGCGGCCCACTTCCCCGGCGTCAACAACACCACCGTGTGGAGCGACCCACGGGCGGGCAGCCACATCGAGTTCAGCTCGTTCGCGCACTTCGCACGGACCGCCGAACGCGCCAAGTTCGACTTCCTGTTCCTCGCCGAGGGGCTGCGGCTGCGTGAACAGGGCGGTCAGCTGTATGACTTGGACGTGGTGGGGCGCCCCGACACCTTCACCGTCCTGTCCGCGCTCGCCGCTGTCACCGATCGTCTCGGCCTGACCGGCACCATCAACTCCACCTTCAACGAGCCCTACGAGGTGGCCCGCCAGTTCGCCGGCCTGGACCACCTGTCCGGCGGACGAGCCGCCTGGAACGTCGTCACCTCCTGGGACGCCTTCACCGGCGAGAACTTCCGGCGCGGCGGCTTCCTCCCGGAGGACCAGCGGTACTCCAGGGCCAAGGAGTTCCTGTCCACCGCCACCGAACTGTTCGACTCCTGGCACGGCGACGAGATCGTCGCCGACCGGGAGTCCGGCATCTTCCTGAAGGACGCGCAAGCCGGAGCCTTCGTCCACCAAGGGCAGCACTTCGACATCGCCGGCCGGTTCAACGTCCCGCGCAGCCCCCAAGGCCGCCCGGTGATCTTCCAGGCCGGAGACTCCGACGAGGGCCGCGAGTTCGCCGCCGCCGGCGCCGACGCCATCTTCAGCCGGCACAGCACCCTGGAGGCCGGCCGGTCCTTCTACACCGACGTCAAGGGACGCCTGGCCCGCCACGGCCGAACCCACGACCAACTGCTGATCCTCCCCGCGGCGACCTTCGTACTCGGCGACACCGACGCCGAGGCACAGGAGCTGGCCCGTGAGGTACGACGCCAACAGGTCAGCGGCCAGACCGCGATCACGTACCTCGAACACGTGTGGAACCGGGACCTCTCCGCGTACGACCCGGACGGCCCACTCCCCGACATCGACCCGGACCCCGGCGAGAACACCATCGCCCGCGGCCGTGCCGGCGTCCGGATGTTCCGCGACCCGCTCGCCGTCGCCAGGCAATGGCGCGAGCGCGCCGAAGCGGAGAACCTGTCGATCCGCGAGCTGGTCATCGAGACCACCGGCCGCCAGTCGTTCATCGGTTCCCCGGCCACCGTCGCCGAGACCATCGACCACTTCGTCCAGACGGACGCCGCCGACGGTTTCATCCTGGTCCCGCACCTCACCCCATGCGGCCTCGACGAGTTCGCCGACACCGTCGTCCCGCTGCTCCAGGAACGCGGCGTGTTCCGCCACGACTACACGGGCACCACGCTCCGCGACCACCTCGGCCTGGCACACCCCGACGCCCGCACGGAGACGGAGACCCGGCGGGTCGCGTCGTGAAGTTCCTCGCCATCCGTAGCGGGCGGCGAGGTCGACCGACCGCGGCGCCCGAGCCCCATCTCGTATCCCCGCCCGCATCGGCACCCGCGCCCACCGACCGCTGAGGAGCACCACCCGACCATGTCCGGCATCCCTCTCGGAGTCCTCGACCTCGTCCCGATACCGTCCGGCTCCACCGCCGCCCAGGCGCTGCGCGACACCATCGATCTGGCCCAGCAGACCGAGCGTTTCGGCTACACCCGCTACTGGTTCGCCGAGCACCACCTCAACCCGGGTGTGGCCGGGTCCTCTCCCGCCGTCGTGCTGGCCCTGACCGCCTCTGCGACCTCCACCATCAGGATCGGCTCCGGCGCCGTACAGCTCGGTCACCGCACCGCGCTGTCCACCGTCGAGGAGTTCGGACTGATCGACGCCCTGCACCCCGGGCGACTCGACCTGGGGCTCGGCCGCTCCGGCGGACGACCCTCCGGGCAGACGGCGGGCCCCCGGTCGACCACGACCCCCGTCGTGGACGGGCAGGCCCCCAACGGGCTGAAGATCCCGCCCCGGTTCTCCTTCGAGCACCTGATCGGTAGCCCTCGCTTCCTGCTCCAGCAGCAATTGCTCCACCAGCCCGGCGCCCGCCCCCAGGACTACGGCGAGCAGATCGACGACGTCCTCGCGCTCCTGCGCGGCGACTACCGCTCCGCGGACGGGACCGAGGCGCACGCCGTCCCCGGCGAGGGCGCGGACCTGGAGGTCTGGATCCTCGGCAGCAGCGGCGGACAGAGCGCCGACGTCGCCGGCCGCAACGGCCTGCGCTTCGCCGCCAACTACCACGTCAGCCCGGCCACCGTACTGGAGGCGGCCGAGGGCTACCGCGCCGCGTTCCAGCCGTCCGACCACCTCGACAAGCCCTACGTCAGCGTCTCCGCCGACGTCGTCGTCGCCGAGGACGACGCGACCGCCCGCGAACTGACCACCGGCTACGGCCTGTGGGTCCGCAGCATCCGCACCGCCGAGGGCGCCATCCCCTTCCCGACCCCGGACCAGGCCCGCGCCCACGCCTGGACCGAAGCGGACCGCGCCCTGGTCGCCGACCGCGTCGACACCCAGTTCGTCGGCTCACCGGGACGCGTCGCCGACCACCTCGAACAACTGCAGGAGGCCACCGGCGCCGACGAACTGATCATCACCACCATCACCCACGACCACGCCGATCGGGTGCGCTCCTACCAACTCCTGGCAGAAGAGTGGCAACGCCGATGAGCCGATCGCGGCCCGGCCCCTGATGCCGTGCGCCGCCGGCGCCCCGCCACCTGCTGAAGCAGCTCCCGAGGAAAGCGGCAAGCGCCTTGACGTCCCACATCGGCTCCCTCACGAACGAGGGGTGCGGGTCAGCACCGATCCAGCGCGAGGGACCCGAACGGACCGGAACGGACGTCAGCGGAAGTCAGCACCAGGTCAGCACCAGCGCGTCCGCGCTCGATTTGCCTCACGCGGCCCGCGCCTCTGACCTGCATGTTTGCGCGGGAGGGCGTCGCGTGGTAAGCGGCGCCCTCCCATTTGGAGAACATCTGGCTGCGTACGAAGCGGTACGACGCGAACGGCAAGGTCAGAAGCGGTACGGGCGGTGTCTGCTACGTCTTCTGGCCCGCTGAGCCGGCACCGAGCCGGCGCCGCGCACTGCGGTCGCTCGGCCTGGCGTGAGTACGTGCGGCCCCACGGCCGTCGCGACGACCTGACGGCAGTGCTCCCGACCGTCCTGAGCGAGGTGGCCGTACCGGTCCACCGTGACCTTGATCGAACGATGTCCGAGCCAGCGAGATACCTCGTGAATGGACACACCGTTCGTCGGGGCCACGGTGGTCCACTTGTGCCGCAAGTCGTGCGGGTTGTATGCGGGCAGATCGAGCCGCCTGATGGCGCGGTCCCACGATTTGCGCAGCATATCTGTCGGAGCCGAGCCCGAATGGAAGCGTGTCTCCGGGCTGGCGGTCGGGACCGGCGACGCATCCAACGACGTGCCGGGAAGGCAGCTTCCGCAGAGGCGCCTGCGGCATCACGGCACCGTGAACCAGCAGACGTCACCGGAATCGGGCAACCGGGACAGGTGTCGCACCTCAGCCGCGATCCGGGCGAGGGCGTCGGCCTTCTCCAGGCGCCACGGCAGAAAGGGCTCTCCCGCCGACTCCGTCAGTTCGCCGGCCCGCACTCCGGCGTCGTACAGGTCGCCGATGATGCGCAGCAGGAGAGTCAGCTGCTCATCGAACGACGCGCCCCGCCCGAGAAGGCTGCCCACGGAACCGCTGACGACCGAGAATCCGATCCAGTCGTCGTGCGCGTACTGGGTCAGGTACTCCAGCTCGCCTCGGTATGCGTCCTGGTTCACCATCACTCAGCTTCTCCGTGCTGCGGAATGTGGAATCGTTTCATGTCCAGGCCGTCCACACCGTTGTAGTCGATGGTTGCTCCACCGGATTTGCTGAACGACCGGTACGTGACGGTCGCTTTCGGATCATCGGACAGCTGCCACACCTCGATATTGCCCTTCGGCGTGGTCTTGATCTCGGGCTCGCCGAGCTTCGCGTGCAGGTCCAGTCGGACCCGCTCCAGCTGCACGTCGTCGATCACCCTGACGCCGGTAGCGTCTTCCTCACCCAACATCTTGCCGTCGCTGTCGACTGCTGCCGAGCGGGCGTTGTCGTGCCGAGCTTGATCGTCGGCATCCAGGCACTTCAGTCCGAGCGGATCCACCCAGCCGAAGAGGTTGGGGACGTACGCATGGTGGTGAGGTGCGGCGCTCAGGCCGAGCGGGTCGGCCGAGATGTACCCGGCGATCTCGGCGTCGTAGTAGCGGAAGAAGTTGTAGTCGAGGCCGGTTTCCGGGTCGCTGTACTGTCCCGGAAAGCGAAGGGGGCAATCGGCGGTGGCCATGCCGGACGCCGAGAGGGGCGTGCCCCACACGGTGGTGCGGTGCTGCCAGGTTTGTCACGAGCTCCGTCGGGGTGCCGACCAGGTCGGTGACGATCGCGTGGAACCGGGCGTCGTACTCGGTCTGGCTGTGACGGTCGGCCTGGGCCAGCGGGCGGTGAGTCCCTGGCCGGTAGTCCCAGGTGGTCGTGTGGCCGTCCTGCCGCACCTCCTCGGCGAGGCGGGTGCCGTCCCAGGTGAAGGTGGTGCGTTCCTCTGTGGTTCCGTCGGGCCCGCGGCGGTGCTTGGCGATGCGGCGCCCCAGCGGATCGTAGGTGTAGTGCCAGTGGCCGTCGTCGGGGGTCGTCGCGGCGGTGAGGCGGTCCTCGGCGTTCCAGGTGAAGGTCCACGTGCGGCGCTGCCCGTTGAGGAGCTTACGGGTACGGCGGACGAGGCGGCCCTGCGCGTCGTGCTCGTAGACCGTACGACCGGAGCGGCGGATGAGGGTCCCCTGGAAGACCCGGTCACCGGAGTCGGGGTGGTCGGGCGCGGTGACGTGCGTGAGGTTGCCGAGGCTGTCGTAGACGTATCGCTCCGTCCATCCCTGAGCATGAACGGTGGTGACCCGACCGATCGGGTCGACGTCGAAGCGCCGGGTCCCGCCCGTCTCACGGATCTCGCTGACATGGTCGTCGGCCTGATAGGCGTAGGTGCGGTGCTGGAGCAGTGTCGGAGTGATCCCCTGATCGCTGCTGAGTGTCTGGTCGGTGAGGCGGTCGAGGGCGTCCCAGGCCTGGGTGAGGGAAACGCCTTCACCGACGGTGCGGGAGATTTCGCGTCCTAAGCGGTACAACGCCAGCGGCACCGTGGTCTCCGGCACAGGCGGGGTCTGTTACCTCTACTTCCCCGACCGCCCGACGCCCGCCCAGCGCAAGGCATTGGCGGCCGTCGGCGTCCGCTGAGGCGGGACCCGCGGCCCCGGGGGCGTGAGGAACGTCTCTACCCCCGGCGGTCCTCCGCTGGCACTGTGGTGGCCATGACCGCCACCACCCACTCCGTCGCCCAGTCCCGCGCCCGCACCGGCGGGCCCAAGGACGACGGGCCGAAGATCCTCGAGCACATCCTCGGCTGGACCCTGGTCGTCGTCCTCGCCATGTTCGTCACCCGGGCCGGACTGATGTGACCCGGTCCCGCTGAAGGCGCCCGTCCGCCCCCGGCCCCTTCAGGACGCTCCACGCGACGCCCCCACACGCCCGCCCCCTCACGACGCCTCCAGTCGCAGACCCGTCGTCTCGATGACGTCCGAGGTGACCAGGGCCTGTTCGGCGCTGACGTCCGTCATGAAGACGAAGGGCGGCACGACCGGCGGCACGGGCAGGCCGTCCGGGGTGAAGGTCAGGCAGAGCAGCCCCTGGAGGCAGCCGCTGAACTTGGTCAGATAAAGCGTGACGTGCCCGCTGAGGTCGAGGGAGTCCGCGCCGAGCGTCAGCTCCTCGCCGCCGTCGCGGGTCCGCAGCCGGTAGTCGGCGAGCGAGGCCGAGCGCATCGTCAGGACCATCACCTTCAGCGGACCGTCGGCGGTCGGCACGGTCCGTACCCCGGCGAGGGTGAAGCCGTGCGGGGCGAAGCGGGTGGTGGTGACGGTCGGGGGAGTGCGGGTGGCCTCGACCGGCGTCGCGGCCCGGGCCTCGGCCGGGTATGTACCGATGCCCAGGAGCAGCGCGATCGGCAGGGCGGCGGCGAGGGTCTTCGACCCGCCGGGGGCCTTGAGCGGCTCCTCCTCCCGTATGGGAGTCCAGCCGAAGCCCATCGCGCTGCCCAGGATCCCGAGCACCATGCCGACCAGGAAGCCGCCGAGGTTCGTCGCGGCGAAGGAGAGCACCGACAGGATCAGGGCGTGCACCGAGACGTAGTGGTGGGTGTGCGGCAGGAACCAGAGGAACAGCCCGGCGGCGACCAGCGCCAGGCCGATCCCGATCGCCGCGATCCCGCCGATGCCCAGGCTGACCAGGACGGTCAGCGGGGAGAGCGGCACCAGCAGCAGCTCTGCCCCGCCGAGGAGGAGCAGCAGCCCGGCCCAGAAGGGCCGGGTGCGCCGCCAGGTCCGCAGCCGGTGCCGGAGGCCGGGGCCGTCCGGCCCGGCCGGGTTCAGAAGCACTTCGTGCCGCCGACGCTCACATCGACCTTCATCCCCTTCAGCCGGAAGTTGCCGCCGGTGGCCGACCAGGCGTTCGACTTCACCCCGACGACCTCGATGTCGCCGGCCTGGAGGCCGAACTTCCCTCGGGGCCCCTGGACGCCCGGCACCTGGTCGAGGGTGGAGGCGTCGCGGCCGATCTGGGCGGTGCCGAAGCGGGCGTCGCCGCTCAGGTCCTCGCCGTCGATGACCAGACTGCTTGCGGTGACCTCGCCGGCCTCGCCGCCGGCGGTGAGCTTGAAGACGACCTTGCCGACCGGGGTGTTCACCTCGGCCGCCTGGCAGATGTCACTGAGCCGGGCTTCGCCGATGCTGAGCAGGGCGACCGGATGTCCCCGTCCGTCGGCGGAGCGGTCGGTGTGGACGTAGGAGGCGAGCCCCTGGCTCGTCAGCTTCCCGGACGAGACCTGGAAGCTGGTCCCGGAGACGGCGAAGGAGGCGGCCAGGGCCCCCTCGGCCATCACCGATGCCATGATCCCGACCGCGAGCACGGCCGGCATCCCGATCACCGCGGTCTTCTTCCAGGACGTTCTGCCGGGCGCTGACGCCCGTGTGGATGCGCGCACGTTGGACCCTCCCGAAGGTCTGCCATACTGCGGGCACTGTCCGTGGAAGTCGGAGACTAGGGCCGAATTTGAATAATAGTCAACAGCGCGGAACGACCGAACGATCCCAGGTACGGCGCTCCGAACTCATCGCGACCGGACGGAAGTTGTTCGCCGACACCTCGTACGACGCGCTGTCCATGGACGACATCGCCCAGCACGCCGGGGTGGCGAAGGGTCTGATCTACTACTACTTCAAGAGCAAGCGCGGCTACTACCTCGCGATCGTCGAGGAGTCCGTCGCCGACCTCGTGGCCCGGGCCGCGTCCGACACGGACCTCCCGCGCCGCGAGCGGGTGGAGCGCACCGTCGACGGCTACCTCCGCTACGCCCAGCACCACCAGGCGGCGTACCGCACGATCGTCACCGGCGGCGTCGGCTTCGACACCCAGGTCCAGGCCATCCGCGACACCGTGCGCGAGGAGCTGATCGCCACCATCGCCGAAGGCGCCTACGGGCGCCGCGACCTCCCGCGCCTCGCCCACCTCGCCCTCCTCGGCTGGCTGAGCAGCGTCGAGGGCATCACCCTCGCCTGGCTCGGCGACCTGGAACCGGGGCGGGAGGCGGTGTGCGCGCTGCTGGTGCGCCTGCTGCGGGGCACCCTGGCGGCGATCGAGGAGCAGGTCCCGGAGTGCCCCGCGCCGGAGCCGGGTCTCGTCTGACGAGGAGGCGGTCCGGCAAGGCCGGGCCTCCGCGGCGAGTGCCGCGCCGCGCGGCTCCGCACGCCGGAGTGAGGCGGGGCCGCCGAACGGGCATACTCCTCCCGCCACGGCCGTCGCTCGGCCCCCGGGGTGATCCGCCGGGGGCAGCATCGGCGCAGCAGTGACCACCGGCGGCCCCGCGCCACCCGCGCACACCCGCCGCAGCGCCCGAGAGGGAGGAGTGCGCCGCCATGCCCGACCGTGCCCCGCAGATCGTGGAACGCAGGCTGCCCACCGAGGAGGCCGGGGACCTGTTCGCCCTGGTCCGTGAGATCGCCGAGCGGGAGATCGCGCCCCGAGCCGCCGAGGAGGAGGACGCCGGCCGCTTCCCACGGGAGCTCTTCACGCTGCTCTCCGCCTCCGGGCTGCTCGGACTGCCGTACGACTCCGAGTACGGCGGCGGTGACCAGCCCTACGCCGTCTACCTCCAGGTGCTCGAAGAGCTGGCCGCCGCCCGCCTCACCGTCGGTCTCGGTGTCAGCGTCCACTCCCTGTCCTGCCACGCGCTCGCGAACTTCGGCTCCAAGGAGCAGCGGGCCGCGCACCTGCCGGCGATGCTGGGCGGCGGCCTGCTCGGCGCGTACTGCCTCTCGGAGCCGGCCTCCGGCTCCGACGCGGCCTCGCTGCGCACGAAGGCGGTCCGGGAGGGCGACGACTGGCTGATCACCGGCACCAAGGCGTGGATCACCCACGGCGGGATCGCCGACTTCTACACGGTGATGGCGCGCACCGGCGGCGAGGGCCCGAAGGGGATCACCGCGTTCCTGGTCCCCGGGGACGCCGACGGGCTGAGCGCCGCCGCACCCGAGCGGAAGATGGGGATGAAGGGCTCGCCCACCGCCCAGCTCCATCTCGACGGAGTGCGGATCCCCGACAGCCGTCGCATCGGCGAGGAGGGGCAGGGCTTCACGATCGCGCTGTCCGCCCTCGACTCCGGGCGGCTCGGGATCGCGGCCTGCGCGGTGGGGGTCGCGCAGGCGGCCATGGGCCAGGCCGTCTCGTACGCCACGGAGCGGCGGCAGTTCGGCCGGCCCATCGCCGACTTCCAGGGGCTCCGCTTCCTGCTCGCGGACATGGCGACGCAGATCGAGGCGGGCCGTGCCCTCTACCTGGAGGCGGCGCGGCTGCGGGACGAGGGGCGGCCCTTCGGGCGGCAGGCGGCGATGGCGAAACTCTTCTGCACGGACGCGGCCATGCGGATCACCACGGACGCGGTGCAGGTGCTCGGCGGCTACGGATACACCGCGGACTTCCCCGTCGAGCGCTACATGCGGGAGGCGAAGGTGCTGCAGATCGTCGAAGGAACGAATCAGATCCAGCGGATGGTCATCGCGCGGCACCTTGTCGGACCAGAGACCCGCTGAGAAGGGTCCCGCTCACCCCGCTCACCCGTACGGTCCGGTCCGCCCACACCGGGGCGGCGGTGAGCCGGTTCCACTCCTGGTCGCTGCGGCCCGGCAGCGTCCTGCCGTGGCTGGCCCACTGGCTGAGCAGCGCCTTGTAGATGGGCGGGTCGGCGAGGTGTGCCGCCTGATGCGGAACCGATTCTTCAACGCGCGGCTCGGCGAGGCGGCGCCGTCCGCTGCCGACCGGGGTGGTGTACAGCGAGGTCATGCCTGTCCCAACGCGCCCGGCCCCGCGGGGTCACCGCCGAGCGGAATCGAGCGGGAGTTCGGGACTTACCCGAGGTCGATCCACCGGTGATCCGATGTCGCACGACTCTGGCCCTCGGCAAGGTGTCTGACTTACCGTCAGATCCCGCTCGCCGACCAGGAGGTCAACCATGTCTGTGGATCGGCACGTCGACGACCGGCCCGTCGCGCTCGACGAATACCCGGTGCACCAGGCGCCACTCTCGATGAAGCACCACGTCAGCGGCGACCGCAACGCCTACGACCGGTGCATCTTCCACGTCTTCGACCACCAGGGCCGGGCCCTGCTCATCGCCGGGCTCGGCGTGTACCCCAACACCGGGGTCATCGACGCCTACGCCACCCTGCGCACCGGCGACCGGCTGCACGCCGTGCGGGCCTCCGACGCCCTCGGCGACGACCGGATGAACCTCGCCGTCGGCCCGCTGCGCATCACCGTCGACGAACCCCTGAAGACGCTCACCCTGCACTGCGACCCCGACCCCGCCGACCCCGAAGGGCTCTCCTTCGACCTCACCTGGACCGGGGACTTCCCCGCCCTCTGGGAGCCCCACCACACCCAGCGCCGCGGGGACCGACTCACCCTCGAAGGGCGCCGCTTCGTTCAGGCCGGCCACTGCACCGGCACCATCAGGGCCTGCGGCGAGGAGTTCGCCGTCACCCCGGGGGAGTGGACCGGCACCCGCGACCGCAGCTGGGGCGTCCGGCCCATCCCGGGCGAGGAGCCGGGCCGCGCCGACGAGTTCCGGCCCGAGGGCTTCCACTGGCTCTGGATCCCCATGCGCTTCGACGACCGCTTCCTCATGGTCATCGCGCAGGAAGACGCCGACGGCTACCGCACCCTCAACGAGGCCGTGGTCGTACGGAACGGACAGCGGGACACCCAGCTCGGCTGGCCCCGCACCGACATCACCTACCGCCCGGGCACGCGCCACCCCGAGCGGGCCGTCGTCCACCTCGCCGACCCGGCGGGCAAGCCGCTGGAGGTCGAGGTCGAGATTCTCGCCTCCTCGCCGCTCGCCGTCGGCGCCGGATATCCGCCCGCGACCGACTGGCAGCACGGCACCTGGCAGGGCCGCGACTGGACCGACCGCAGGGTCTACGACCTCTCCGACCCCGCCGCCCACCCCATGGCCGCCTTCGGTGTCACCGACCACGCGGCCCGCTTCACCCTCGACGGGCGCACCGGATACGGAATCTTCGAGCACGGCTCCTTCGGCCGCCACACCCCGAGCGGCTTCGCCGACTACACGTCCACCGCCGACTGACCCAGCTCGACCGGCGAATCGAGCCCCAAGAAGGAGGAAGTCCGCCCATGGCCACCGCGCCCCGCCCCCGCACCTCCACCCGCGACCCCGAGGAGCTCGGCCGTCGCCTCACCGTCTGGCTCGACGCCCACCTCCCCGGCGCGCGGGTGACCGGGCTCGCCGTGCCCGGCTCCAACGGCATGTCCAGCGAGACCCTGCTCTTCGACATCGACCACCCCGACGCCCCCGTGCGCGGCTGCGCGCTGCGGCTGGCGGCCGACCCCGCCGCGTACACGATCTTCCCCGTCTACGACATGGAGCGGCAGCACCGGGTCATGAGCCTGGTCGGGGAGCACACCGACATCCCCGTGCCGCGCGTGCTGTGGCTGGAGCCCGACCCGGAGCCGCTCGGTGCCCCGTTCTTCGTGATGGCCCGGGCCGAGGGGCGCGTACCGCCGGACGTCATGCCCTACACCTACGAGGGGAACTGGCTGCACTCCGCCACCGACGCCGAACGCGCCGGCCTGGAGGCCGAGTCCGTTTCCGTACTCGCCCGGCTGCACGACCAATTCCCGCAGAAGGAGGCGGAGTTCCTGCTCCCCGACGGAACGGGAAGCCCGCTGCGCCGGCACGTCGACGCCCAACGCGCCTACTACGCCTGGGTGGTGAAGGGGCTCTCGCCCTCCCCGCTCATCGAGTCCGCCTTCGACTGGCTCGAGGCGCACTGGCCCGCCGACGAGGGCCCGGCCGTCCTGAACTGGGGCGACGCGCGCATCGGGAACATCGTCTACGACGGATTCCGCCCCGCGGCCGTGCTCGACTGGGAGATGGCCGGCTTCGCCCCGCGCGAGGTCGACCTCGGCTGGACCGTCTACCTGCACCGCTTCTTCCAGGACCTGACCGTGAGCTTCGGCCAGCCCGGGCTGCCCGGATTCCTGCGCCGCGACGCGATCGAGCGACGCTACGCCGCACTCACCGGCCACACACCGCGGGACATGGACTTCCACACCCTCTACGCGGCGCTGCGGCACGCGATCGTGATGCTCAGAGTCGCGTACCGCCAGGCGCACTTCGGAGAGGTCGAGGTGCCGGAGAACCCGGACAGCCTGATCCTGCACCACGCCACGCTCGCGGCGATGGTGCGGGGAAGCTACTGGTAGGCGTCGCTACGCCGCGCGCCGCATCTGCGGCACCTTGATCGGACGCGAGCCCGGACCGCCGACGTGCGAGAAGGGCTGCGTCCGCCAGTCGAGACCCTGAGGGAGCGTCAGCAGGAGCGCGGTGTCCTGCTCCTGGACCTCCAGCGTCTCGTCCGCGGGGCGCGCGTCCGACGCGGCCCTGCCGGTGCCGGGGCAGACCGTCAGCACGAACGGGTTCCACGGAGTCGGGCACAGCGCGTGCTCCGGCAGTACGTCCTCGTCGGCGAGCAGCGCGATCGGCTGGACGCAGTCCGGGCAGATCACCCGGTACATCTCAAAGGTGTCGTACGCGTCGAGCTCGTCGGGCGTCTCGACCGAATCAACAGGGTCCTGCATGGAGAATCTCCCCCTCGGGTGGGTCGACCAAGTACGTGTGGCCTCGACCACAGCAAGCAATTCCCATACGGGCGGCCGCATAACCGTGAGGTCTCGATCGACCTGTCGACAAACCTGTGGTCTTCGTCACATGCCGGTCGCAGGTGCCCCGTGGATGCCGATTGATGCCCTCGGGGACGGGCCCCCGGCTGTGCCGATGGCACCCCGGGGCAATAGGTTGACCGCATGGAGGAGCTGGATCGTCAGATCGTCGAGTTGCTCGTCAGGGACGGGCGCATGAGCTACACCGACCTGGGCAAGGCCACCGGCCTGTCCACCTCGGCCGTACATCAGCGCGTCCGCCGCCTGGAGCAGCGCGGGGTCATCCGCGGTTATGCCGCCGTCGTCGACCCGGAGGCCGTCGGACTGCCGCTGACCGCCTTCATCTCGGTCAAACCCTTCGACCCCAGCGCGCCCGACGACACCCCGGACCGGCTCGCGGACATCCCGGAGATCGAGGCCTGCCACAGCGTCGCGGGCGACGAGAACTACATCCTCAAGGTGCGCGTCGCGACCCCGTTGGAGCTGGAGCACCTGCTCAGCCGCATCCGCTCCCAGGCCGGCGTCTCCAGCCGCACCACGGTCGTCCTGTCCACTCCGTACGAAGCCAGGCCGCCGCGCGTCTAGCGGCACCGCCGGTCCGGCGGCGGGCCCGGCGTTCGGCCGGACCCCGCCGCGCATCTAGCCTGGTCGCATGAGCGAGACCCTCTCCGAGAACGCACACCGCACCGTTCTGCTGCGCGGTGGAGACGTCCACAGCCCCGCCGACCCCTTCGCCACCGCCATGGTGGTGGAGCGCGGGCATGTCGCCTGGGTGGGCTCGGAGGGGGCGGCCGACGCCTTCGCCTCCGGGGTGGACGAGGTGATCGACCTCGAAGGCGCCCTCGTCACCCCCGCGTTCGTCGACGCGCACGTGCACACCACGGCGACCGGGCTCGCCCTGACCGGCCTCGACCTGTCCTCCGCCGCCTCGCTCGTCGAGGCGGCGGAGAAGATCCGCGCCTATGCCGCCGCCCGCCCCGACGACCGGATCCTGATCGGGCACGGCTGGGACGCCTCGCGCTGGCCCGAGCGACGGGCGCCGCGCCGCGACGAGTTGGACGAGGTCACCGGCGGACGGCCGCTCTACCTCACCCGGATCGACGTCCACTCCGCCGTCGTCACCACCGCCCTGCTCGACCTCGTGCCCGGCATCCGCGAGCTCTCCGGCTTCCGCGACGGCGAGCCGCTGACCGCGGACGCCCACCACGCCGTCCGCCGCGCCGCCTACGCCGCCCTCTCGCCGGCACAGCGCGCCGAGGCCCAGCGCGCGGCCCGCGCGCACGCCGCCTCGCTCGGCATCGGCACCCTGCACGAGTGCGGCGGACCCGAGATCTCCTCCGAGGACGACTTCACCGGACTGCTCGACCTCGCCCGCGCGGAAGCCGGCCCGCGGGTCGTCGGCTACTGGGCCGACCTCGACGTCGAGCGGGCGCGCGCGCTCGGCGCCGTCGGCGCGGCCGGAGACCTCTTCGCCGACGGCTCGCTCGGCTCGCACACCGCCTGCCTCCACGACGCGTACGAGGACGCCGCGCACACCGGCGTCGCCCACCTCGACGCCGCCGTGGTGGCGTCCCATGTCGTCGCGTGCACCGAGGCCGGCCTCCAGGCCGGGTTCCACGCCATCGGCGACGCCGCGATCACCGCCGTGGTCGAGGGCGTGCGGGCCGCCTCCGAGAAGCTCGGCCTCGCCCGGATCCGCGCCGCCCGCCACCGCGTCGAGCACGCCGAGATGCTCACCCCGGAGACGATCGCCGCCTTCGCCGAGCTCGGACTCACCGCCTCCGTGCAGCCCGCCTTCGACGCGGCCTGGGGAGGCGAGAACGGGATGTACGCCGAGCGCCTCGGCGCCGAGCGGGCCCGCACCCTCAACCCGTACGCCGCCCTGCTCCGCTCCGGCGTGCCGCTGGCCTTCGGCTCGGACAGCCCGGTCACCCCGCTGGACCCCTGGGGCACCGTCCGCGCGGCCGCCTTCCATCGCACCCCCGAGCACCGGATCTCCGTGCGCGCCGCCTTCACCGCCCACACCAGGGGCGGCTGGCGGGCCGTCGGCCGCGACGACGCCGGCACGCTCGTCCCCGGCGCCCCCGCCGACTACGCGATCTGGCGCGCCGACGAGCTCGTGGTCCAGGCGCCCGACGACCGGGTGGCCCGCTGGTCGACCGACCCGCGCTCCGGAACGCCCGGTCTGCCCGATCTGACCCCCGGCGGCGAACTCCCGGTCTGCCTGCGCACTGTGGTGTTCGGACAAACGGTTTTCGTACGGCCGAACGAGTGACGTAGGGACATTTCGTACCGCCGATCGATGATCAACCGGCTCGGTCACGACCTGCGGATCTTCCCCGCTGACCTGGTGGTATCGGTCATCTCCGCAGGTCAAACGAGTGTTGACAGCGAGCGGCCACCGGCCGGTAGGTTCGGCGAGTCCACCACAGGACGTCCGACCGGTTTCTAACCTCCACGCAGTCGTCGAACGCCGCTGGGTCAAGGGATGGTGTGCCGCACCGGCTCACCATCACCGGGAACCAGGTTCAGCGCCCGCGCCTCGGGGGCGAGGGAAGGTTTCTCCGGCGGAGGGTGCGACCCGGGTGGGGCCCGGACGTTCAGTAGACAACGGCTCTCGGTCGACCCGCAGCCAGCGGGTTCCAGGTCGGCCCGAAGGGCGCCGGGCCCCGATCCGCACGCCCTGCCCGGCGCCGGTCCGCACCCCGGTGCGTGGCGCCGGTCCGTACGCCGTGCGTGGGACCGACCGCACCGTCCCGCCCCGCAACCAGCCCCGCCGCGACAGAGTCGCGGGCCGGGCTCGCTATGGTGGGGGTTCGCGTATGTATCCGAAGGGGCAGCAGTGAACGACGGTGGCCAGAGGCGTTACGGCCCGCTCGGCAGAGCCTTGGTGATCATTCCGACCTACAACGAGGCGGAGAACATCAAGCCGATCGTCTCGCGCGTACGGGCGGCCGTACCGGAGGCGCACATCCTCGTCGCCGACGACAACAGCCCCGACGGCACGGGCAAGTTCGCCGACGAGATCGCGGCGGACGACGACCATGTCCACGTCCTGCACCGCAAGGGCAAGGAAGGGCTCGGCGCCGCCTACCTCGCCGGCTTCCGCTGGGGCATCGAGAACGGCTACGGCGTCCTCGTCGAGATGGACGCCGACGGCTCCCACCAGCCCGAGGAGCTGCCCCGCCTGCTGACCGCGCTCAAGGGCGCCGATCTGGTCCTCGGCTCCCGCTGGGTGCCCGGCGGCCGGATCGTGAACTGGCCCAAGTCCCGCGAGTTCATCTCCCGCGGCGGCAGCCTCTACTCGCGCGTCATGCTCGACGTGCCGATCCGCGACGTCACCGGCGGCTACCGGGCCTTCCGCAAGGAGACCCTGGAGGGCCTGGGCCTGGAGGACGTGGCCTCGGCCGGCTACTGCTTCCAGGTCGACCTGGCCCGCCGAGCCGTCGCCGCCGGCTACCACGTCGTCGAGGTCCCGATCACCTTCGTGGAGCGCGAGATCGGCGACTCGAAGATGAGCCGCAACATCGTCGTCGAGGCCCTCTGGCGGGTCACCGGCTGGGGTCTGACGGCCCGTGCGAACAAGGTCGGCAAGCTGCTCGGCCGCAAGTCCACGAGCTGATCCCTCCTTCGCCGACCTGATCTCCCCTTTACGGCGTTCCTGCGACGGGCCAGGCACACTGGGGGGCATGACCAACGGCGCACCGCCTCCCCTCGCCCCCAAGCGCTCCCGCGCGCGTACGTTCCTCCCGCTGGCCCTCGCCGCCTGGCTGGTCCTCGAGATCTGGCTGCTCACGGTGGTGGCGGGCGCGGTCGGCGGGCTGACGCTCTTCGGCCTTCTGGTCGGCGGCGCCGTCCTCGGCGCCGTGGTGATCAAGCGCGCCGGCCGGCGCGCCTTCAAGAACCTCACCGAGACCTTCCAGCAGGCGCAGGCGGCGGCGCAGTCCGGCGTCGCGCCGACCGCGACCGACCGGGCCGGCGCGGGCGACCGCAACGGCTTCCTGATGCTCGGCGGTCTGCTGCTGATGATCCCCGGCCTGATCTCCGACGCGGCCGGTCTGCTGCTGCTCGTACCGCCGGTGCGCTCCTTCCTCGGCCGGTACGCCGACCGGGCCGCGGAGCGCCGGATGAACGCCGCACCTCCCGGCAGCCTCCAGGACGCCTTCCAGCAGGCTCGTATGCACCGTCCCGACGGCAAGGTCGTCCAGGGCGAGGTCATCCGCGACGACGCCCCTCAGGGCCCTCGGAGCCCCCAGGAGCCCCGCCCGCCCCTGACGCCCTGATCCGGTCGCATGACGAAACGCCGCGGGGCCCGGTACACACAAGGTGTACCGGGCCCCGCGGCGTCGCTTTCGGCCGTGCCGTCCGCTAGGCGGACTTGCGGCTGTCTCGCGGATGTACGGCGATGTTCATGGCGCCGGAACGAAGGACCGCCAGCCTCTCGGCCAGGACCTCCTCCAGCTCCTCGCGGGTGCGCCGCTCCATGAGCATGTCCCAGTGCGTACGCGCCGGCTTGCCCTTCTTCTCCTCGGGGCCGTCCCCGTCCACCAGGAGTGCCTGGCTGCCGCAGACCTTGCACTCCCACTCCGGCGGAATTTCCGCTTCCACCGAGAAGGGCATCTCAAAACGATGGCCCTTCTCGCATGCGTACTCCACGGCCTGGCGCGGGGCCAGATCGATGCCGCGGTCGGTCTCGTAGCTGGTCACCACGAGGCGCGTGCCGCGAAGAGCTCGCTCACTCATGAATCGTGCCTCCCGGGCTTGTCGCCCACAGGACAGGTGTCGCTGTCGTCGTCATCCGGTCAACGTCCGGTCGGCGGTAAAGATTCCCGTTCCGGGTCATGCGTCGCCCGTCGTGCCGCCCCTTGTTCTACCCACCAGTGCCCGGTTTGTCACATCTGGCAGCAGATGTCACCCAGCGTCTTCACCAAAGCAGCACGCAGTAACGGTCCGCCTGGCAGGCCAAAGGCGTACACTACCGGCCTTTCACTTCCACGTCTAAATTCGCTCCGGAACCGGGTTGCCCGCGGCGGCCACGGCACGCCGCACCGGGACCCGCGCGAGCAGCACGAAACCGGCCGCGAAGAAGATCACCAGAGAGATGATGGCATCCCGGTAGCTCCCGGTCAGCTGATACGCGAGACCGAACACCAGTGGCCCCAGCCAACTCAGGCCCCGGTCGCTCATCTCGTAGGCCGAGAAGTACTCCGCCTCCTTGCCGCGCGGCACCAGATGCGAGAACAGCGAGCGCGACAGCGCCTGGCTGCCGCCGAGGACGAGACCGATCGCCGCCGCGAGACAGAAGAACGCCACCGGCGCGTCGGCCGGCAGGAAGTACCCGGCGGCCAGGATCAGCGTCCAGACCGCCAGCGACCCCAGGATCGTGCGCTTGGCTCCGTACGAACGCGCCATCCGGCCCATGCCGAGCGCGCCCGCCACCGCGAGCACCTGGACAAGGAGCACCGCCGTGATCAGCGTCGTCTGGTCGAGCCCCAGCTCCTCGGAGCCGTAGATCGACGCCTGCGAGATGACCGTCTGGACGCCGTCGTTGTAGATCAGATAGGCCAGCAGGAACGACAGCGTCAGCGGGTGGCGACGCATGTCCCGCAGTGTCGCCATCAGCTGCCGCCAGCCACCGCCCACCGCGCCCTCGGCGACCGCGCCCTCGCCGTGCGGCCGGACCCGCCGGTCGCGCAACCGCCGCAGCGGCACCAGCGTGAACGCGCCCCACCACAGCCCGGCCGAGGCCAGACAGATCCGAACCGCCGCGCCCTCCGACAGGCCGAACGAGTCGTGCCCGGAGTAGAGCACCAGATTGAGGACGAGGACCAGCGCGCCCGAGGTGTAGCCGAAGGCCCAGCCGCGGGAGGAGACCGCGTCCCGTTCGTCCGGCTCGGCGATCTGCGGCAGATAGGCGTTGTAGAGCACCATCGAGACCGCCAGCGAGGCGTTCGCCACGATGAGCAGGAACGCGCCGAGCAGATAGCGGTCCCCGCTCAGGAAGAACATCCCCGCCGTCGCCGCCGCGCCGGTGTACGCGGAGACCGCGAGCAGCGGCTTCTTGCGGCCCGTGCGGTCCGCCGCCGCGCCCACCAGCGGCATCACGAGGACCGCCACGACGATCGAGACCGAGACGGCGTACGCGAAGAGCGAGCCGGCCCGCACGGGTATGCCCAGCGGGTGGACGAATCCGTCCGCGTCCGCCGCCGCCTTCGCGACCGAGGTCAGATACGGACCGAGGAACACCGTCAGGACGCTCGTCGAGTACACCGAGCAGGCGAAGTCGTAGAAGTACCAGCCGCGCTGCTCGCGTCTGCGGTCGGCCGGATCGGAGGTGTGCTCCTGCGGCTCGGTGGTGTCGGCAGTCACGGCCGCGGCCCCCTCGTTCGTCCCCGTGGCGGGACGCGCGTTCAGATCCACGCGCCCCGGGCGGTCAGCACTGCGCGCAGCGCCTCCAGATGATCGGTCATGATGCCATCCACCCCCAGGTCGAGGAGAGCGTTCATCCGCTCCGGATCGTTGACCGTCCACACGTGCACCTGCAGACCGCGGGCATGGGCCTCGCGCACGAAGCGCCTGTCGACCACCGGGATGCCGCCCTGGCTCTCCGGGACCTGCGCGGCGACCGCGCCCGCGCGCAGCGCCGCCGGGATGCCGAGCGAGCGCAGCCGCAGGCCGAGGACGCCCTTCACGCCGTACGAGGTCGCCAGGCGCGGCCCCGCCAGGCGCTGTGCCCGGGCCACCCGGCCCTCGGTGAAGGAACCCACGCAGATCCGGTCCCACGCCCCGGTCCTGCGGATCAGGTCGACCAGCGGGACCAGGGAGGACTCGGCCTTCAGGTCCACGTTCCAGCGCGCCTCGGGGAACTCCTCGAGGAGGTCCTCGAAGAGCGGCAGCGGCTCCTTGCCGGCCACCCGCGCCTCGCGGACGGCGTCCCACGGCAGATCGCGGATGCGGCCAGTGGCGTCCGTGACCCGGTCGAGCGTCGAGTCGTGGAAGGCGACCAGAGCACCGTCCGCGGTGGTGTGCACATCGGTCTCGAAGTAGCGATAACCGGCCGCCGCGGCCCGCCGGAAGGCGGCCGCGGTGTTCTCCAGGCCGTCCGCCGTGCCGCCGCGATGGGCGAACGGGATGGGGGACGGGTGGTCGAGATAGGGGTGGCGTACGCG
This sequence comes from Streptomyces sp. NPDC059875, assembly GCF_042731085.1. Classification (NCBI taxonomy): domain Bacteria; kingdom Bacillati; phylum Actinomycetota; class Actinomycetes; order Kitasatosporales; family Streptomycetaceae; genus Streptomyces; species Streptomyces sp. NPDC059875. The sequence goes on along the minus strand of NZ_JBHWJZ010000031.1, from coordinate 47,105 downwards.
AGTCACCGCCGCAGTATCGCCTGCTCCGGTGTCCCCGAGGCGACGACGGTGCTGCTCACGTCCTGCTCGGGGATGGCGAACCGGCGCAGGAAGAACTGCGCGAGCGGGCCGATGCTGACCGCGTACAGCACGGTGCCGACACCGACCGAACCGCCGAGCAGGAAGCCGGTGGCGACCACGGCGACCTCGATCGCCGTGCGGACCAGCCGGATCGAGCGGCCGGTGACCCGGTGCAGTCCGGTCATCAGGCCGTCGCGCGGACCGGGGCCGAACCGTGCGGCGATGTACAGGCCGGTCGCCATGCCGTTGAGCACGATGCTCAGGACGACGAACGGGATCTGCGCGGCGAGGCCCTCGACGTCCGGGACGAGAGCGAGCGTCCCGTCCATCGAGGCGCCGACGATGAAGACGTTCGAGACCGTGCCCAGACCCGGCTTCTGGCGGATCGGGATCCACAGCAGCAGGACGACCGCCCCGACGATGATCGAGACGACTCCGATGCTCAGTCCGACCTTCTCGGCGAGACCCTGATGGAGGACGTCCCAGGGATCCACGCCGAGCCCGCCGCGGACCATCAGCGCCGAGCTGATCCCGTACAGCGCCAGTCCGGCATACAGCTGCACGAGCCGACGGGTCAGATGACGACCGGTGAGCCGGCCGCGGAGGCCGGAGGCGATGGACAAGGTGGTGCCCCCCTGTGTGGTGGTAGTGGACTGACTCATGACACTCTGTGGCGGGGGATCGCATGCCAACCATGGCCAATTCGAGGAAGGTGGACTGACTTCCATGGCTCAGTGGACTTCGGCCGTCGGGCCGGCCCAGCTGGCCCGGCAGCTTCAGGCGCAGCAGCCGCGCCCCGCCGGACCCGGCGCGCGCAAGCCGCCCGCCTACCGTGCGCTCGCCGACGGCATCCGCCTCCTCGTCCTGGAGGGCCGCGTGCCCGTCGCCGCCCGGCTGCCCGCCGAGCGGGAGCTCGCCGTGGCGCTCACCGTCAGCCGTACGACGGTGGCGGCCGCGTACGAGGCGCTGCGCGCCGAGGGCTTCCTGGAGTCCCGGCGCGGGGCCGGCAGCTGGACCGCCGTACCGGCCGGGAACCCGCTCCCCGCGCGCGGGCTCGAACCGCTGCCGCCGGAGTCGCTCGGGTCGATGATCGACCTCGGCTGCGCGGCGCTGCCCGCGCCCGAGCCCTGGCTGACCCGGAGCGTCCAGGGGGCCCTGGAGGAGCTGCCGCCGTACGCCCACACGCACGGGGACTACCCGGCCGGCCTGCCCGCGCTGCGGCAGATGCTCGCCGACCGGTACACCGAGCGGGGCATCCCGACCATGCCCGAGCAGATCATGGTCACCACCGGGGCGATGGGCGCCATCGACGCCATCTGCCATCTCTTCGCCGGGCGCGGCGAGCGGATCGCCGTCGAGTCGCCGTCGTACGCCAACATCCTCCAGCTCATGCGGTCCGCGGGCGCCCGGCTGGTGCCCGTCGCTATGGCCGAGGGACTGGCGGGCTGGGACCTGGGCCGCTGGCGGCAGGTGCTGCGGGACGCGGCGCCGCGACTCGCGTACGTCGTGGCCGACTTCCACAACCCGACGGGCGCCCTGGCCGACGAGGACCAGCGCCGGCAGCTCGTGGACGCGGCCCGCTCGGCCGGCACGGTCCTGGTCGTCGACGAGACGATGTCCGAGCTGTACCTGGACGACGACCTGGCGATGCCGCGGCCCGTCTGCGCCTTCGACCCTGCGGGTGCGACGGTGCTGACGGTCGGCTCGGCGAGCAAGGCCTTCTGGGCCGGCATGCGGATCGGCTGGGTGCGGGCCGCTCCCGACGTGATCCGTTCGCTGGTGTCGGCGCGGGCCTACGCCGACCTCGGCACCCCCGTCCTGGAGCAGCTCGGCGTCAACTGGCTGATGCGCACGGGGGGCTGGGAGCAGGCCGTCAGCATCCGCCGCACCCAGGCCCGGGAGAACCGCGACGCGCTGGTCGCTGCGGTGCGGGCCGCGCTCCCGGAGTGGGAGTTCGAGGTCCCTCGCGGGGGCCTGACGCTCTGGGTCCGCACGGGCGGCCTCTCGGGCTCGCGGATCGCGGAGGTCGGCGAGCGGGTGGGGGTTCGGGTCCCGTCGGGGCCGCGGTTCGGGGTGGACGGTGCCTTCGAGGGATACGTCCGGCTGCCGTTCACCGTGGGCGGCCCGGTCGCGGAGGAGGCGGCGGCCCGGTTGGCGGCCGCGGCACGACTCGTGGAGTCGGGCGCGGGGGCGGGCGTGGAGCCCTCACGGTCGTTCGTGGCGTGACCGCGTGACCGCGTGACCGCGTGACCGCGTGACGCAGGAGGGGCGGGTGCGGACCCAGGGTCCGTACCCGCCCCTCCTGCGCTTGGCGCTCAGCCCTCCGCCGGGACCGGGGTATGGCGCGGTGGCGGTCCGTGGCCGACCTCGGGTGCGGGGCGGCCGGGTTCCGTCACCACTGTGTGGCCGGGGTCCGGGGCCGAGCCGGGGGCCGTCTCCACCGCCGTCGCCGTGCCGGTCAGCCGTTCCGGCAGCAGGGCCAGGACGGCCTGCCGGTGCGCCTCGTTCGTCGCGTCGTCGTACGGATCGGGCGTCGCCGGCACCTGCAGGCGCAGGACCTGGCCGGTACCGAGGCGGGCGTAGCCACGGCCCGGCGGGACGACCGGGATCGGTGTGGTGTGCGGCTCGACCCCGAGGACCGACTCGATCTGATCGGGGGAGGCGGGGCCGAGCACGACCCGGGCGCGGGTGTGCGTCCGTACCGTCTCGCTCAGCGAGTCCACGCTGTCGAACTGCTCCGCCACCACCACCGTGACCTGCGCGGCCCGGCCGTGCCGCAGCGGCACCTGGAGGAGGTTCTGCGGGTCGGGACGGCCGTCGGCCGCCGCGAGGTGGCCGAGGATGCTCGGCCGGTCGAGCAGGATCCACAGCGGGCGCCTGGTGTCGTCGGGCGCGGGACGGCCCGCCTGACGGGCCCGGTTCGCGGCGATCAGCCGCCGCTCGGTCTCGTGCGCCGCCCACTCCAGGCTCGCCAGCGAGCCCGCGAGGCCGCACTCGACGGCCAGGACGCCGGCGCGCCCGGTCAGACAGGCGTACTCGCCGGTGCCGCTGCCCTCCACGATCAGCACGTCGCCGTGGGGCAGGGCCTGCAGCGCGATGGAGCGCAGGAGGGAGGTCGTGCCGCTGCCGGGCTGGCCGACCGCGAGCAGATGCGGCTCCGTGGAGCGCGGGCCGGTGCGCCAGATCACCGGCGGCGCGTCCTCCGCCCCGTCGGCGGCCAGGACCGGCACGGTGCGCTGCACGGCGTCGGCGTCGGTGAAGCCGAGGACCGTCTCGCCCGGCGCGGTGACGAAGCGCTGCGCGGCGATCGTGGTCGGAAGGGCGGTCAGCACCGCCATCACGAGCTGGTTGCCCTCCTCGTCCCAGTCGAAGAGGTACTCGCGGCCGCGCCCCGACTTGGCGTGCAGCAGCTGCTCGATCCGGGCGCGGGAGGCGGCCTCCCCGTCGGTGAAGTACGCGGGGTACTTGATCCGCAGGTGAGTGAGACGCCCGCTGTCGTCGAAGGCGTGGTCCCCGAACGCGCCGCTCCAGTCGCCGCCATGGGCGAAGAGCGGGGCCGGGTCCTCGGGGACGGAGAAGTACGGCACCAGTGCCTCGTAGAGGCCCTTGAGCCGCTCGATCTCGGCGTCGTCGGGCCCGGTCTTCACGACCGGGCGCTCGCGCCCCTTCCACGCGGCCGCGCCCATCACCGAGACGAGAGCGAGGAGCGGCCCGTACGGGACGAGGGCGACGACGAGGACGCAGGCCGCGACCAGGAGCAGCGTGGGACCGCGCCGCTCCTTGGGGGTCGCGGCCCACCTGGCGCGCGCGGTCGCGGCCAGCTTCCGCAGACCACGTGTGATGGTGATCAGCGGATGGAGCACATCGGTGGCGCTGTCGGCGGCCGTGCGCGCGATCTCTCGACTGCGAGCGATCCGGTCGCTGCCGCTGCTCAGAATGCGGGGGAGTGGTCGCCGGGCCACGTCGTACTCCTGGAGTTGTGGAAGGGGCTGAGGGGCGTCAGAACTTGATCCCGCCCAAGAGGCTGGCGAGGCTCTGTCCGCCTGCGGTGATGCTCGGAGCGATGGCGGTGCCCGCGAGGTAGAAACCGAAGAGGGCGCTGACGAGGGCGTGCGACGCCTTCATGCCGTCCTTCTTGAAGAACAGGAAGCAGATGATGCCGAGCAGGACCACGCCTGAGATGGACAGGATCATTTGGGGTTCTCCTGGTTGAGGGGACAGTCACCATGAGTCCTTCCAGGTTCACAGGAAGTATCTATGCGATTAAAGGTGCATATGGGTGAAAGACGGGCGATTTCACTTGACTGGCGGATGGGGAGGGCTTGCCCGAGTGGCGAAATGTGCGGAGCGCGCTAGCTGATCTTTGCCGTGGACGCCTCCCGTCATGTCGCGGGACGGGCAGTACCCTGTCGATTCACTCGTACGGCCTCGCTTGCCGTGCGCAGGTCACAGCAACGTGCACGACGGAACGTGTACGACGGAACGTGCGCGACGGATACATGCACGACGGATACATGCACGACGGAACGGAAAGGCGGACACGTCCGATGAGCGAGACTCCGGACCCCGAGGTCATCGAGCTGGCGGGCAAGGTCTTCGACCTCGCGCGGACAGGGGACGCCGAGACGCTGGCCGCCTATGTCGACGCCGGTGTCCCGGCCGACCTCACCAACGACAAGGGCGACTCCCTGGTCATGCTTGCCGCCTACCACGGGCACGCGGAGGCGGTCGCCGCCCTGCTGGCCCGGGGTGCCGACGCGGACCGCGCCAACGACCGCGGCCAGACCCCGCTCGCCGGCGCGGTCTTCAAGGGCGAGGACGCCGTCGTCCGCGCGCTGCTCGCCGGCGGCGCAAATCCGGAAGCGGGGACTCCGTCTGCCGTGGATACTGCTCGGATGTTTGGGAAGACAGAACTCCTGGAGCTGTTCGGCACCCGGTGAAGATCCGGGTGAACGGACACTGAACCCCAGGTGAGAGCGGTGTCGTAAATGTGGTCGCGGTGGCGAAATGGCTGGGTCATCATGACGTCGGGCCCGCAAGGGGCCACCGACGAGAGGCAGAGGAAGATGGTCAACACCAAGCAAAGGACGACGGGCGGCCGAACATGTTGCTGCGCGGCCTAGGCGATCACCAGTCCCCGGTACTCCCGGTCGTGTCGACAGCTTGATGTGAGGCATCTTCCATGTTCGAACCAGTCATAGCGCCGAGCGGCACCCTGCTCGGCCTGCTGCAGAGGGGCCGCGGCGACGGCACCCTGCACGCACTCGCCGCGCCACGCGCCGAGGCCCTCGCGGCCCTCAACCACTGCGTTCTCAGCGACCCCCGCCAGGACTGGCAGGTCGAGAACCGCTCCCTCTACTACGCACGCCTGTACCTGGATCTGCACGGCGGGCTCACGGAGATCGAGACCCACCTCTTCGGGGCCGAGGACCACTTCGACACCGAGGAGAACAGGACCGGGCTCGCGCTCGCCGTCCTCGGGCACCTCGCCTCCTACGGTCGCCACGACGCCCTGGTGCTGCTCCGGCGGTACGCCGCGACCGGCACCAACTGGGCGTGGGCACTCGACGAGCTCGCCCTGCGCGACGACGACGCCGGCCTGCGCTCGCTCGCCGACCCGGTCCTCGCCCGCTTCCCGGCCACGCCGGAGGGCGACGCCGAGCTGGCGAGCACCGTACGGGACGCCTTCGAGCCCCGGCCGTGGCGGCTGTGGGCCGAGGACCAGCGCGACGCCGTCGGCGCCCGGGTCAGGGCCGCCCAGGAACAGGGCTCGTTCGACCGCTGGCAGCGCCAGATGCGACCGAGCGGACCCCGGCCCGGCTGGAGCGTCCAGGCGGTCTTCGACTGGGCCCAGGAAGGCCTGGAGCGCGGCGCCGTGCTGCACGGGCCCGCCGCCCGCTGCCTGACCGCCGTCGCCGGCCCCGATGACCGGCCCGCCATCGTCGAGGCCGCCCGCAGCGGACCCGACGGGGCGCGCTGCGCCGCCCTCCACTACCTCGCCGAGTCACGCGACCCCGCCGTACTCGACCTCATCGAGGCCGCCGCCGGCAGCGACTCCCGTACCGTCGCCGAAGCCGCCGTGTCCGCGTTCGAGCGCATGTGCGGCGAAGCCGCCGTCGACCGCGCCCGCGGCTGGGTCCACCGGCCCGACGCGCTCGGCACGGCCGCCGCCGGCGTCCTCGCCTGCCGGGGCGGTGCCCAGGACGCCCTTCTCGTCCTCGGCGCCCTGCGCGAGACGGTTCGGGCCGACGGCCCCGACGCCACCGCCCTCTACACCCTCGTCGACGGCGCCGGACGCCTCGGCATCGCCTGCGCCGCCCCCGTGCTGCGCCACGTCTACCGAGAGACGGCCTCCTCCCAACTGCGCGGCCGCACGGCCCGCGCCCTCGCCGCCACCGACCCGACTTTTCCGACGGGATTCGCCGTCGAATGCCTCTGGGACTGCGAGGAGACCACGCGCGAGGTCGCGGCGCTGCACGCCGAGACCGGTGACGTACGGGTCGCGGAGCGATTGCGCCGACTGGCGGCCGACCCGGCCGAGGAGGCCGAGGTCCAGACGGCGGTACGCAACCGGATAGGGCCCGACCTGCAGGTCTGAGCGGGGGCGCCCGCCCTGCCGCACGCCCCGCCGCAACGGACGGCGGGGCGGGGGCCGCGGGCGGAAACGCCCGGCGGGGCAAACGCTCATGGGACGTTCCCCGGCCGTCCAGATCCACGTCGGCGGGAACACGCCGGGTGCGACGACAACACCGGTATGCGTGTCGTCATCGTCACCGAATCCTTCCCACCCGATGTCAATGGTGTGGCGCACTGCACCCAGCAGACCGCGCGCCACCTCGTCCGCCGCGGACATGACCCGCTCGTCATCGCCCCGGCCGTCCCCGTGGCCGGCCCCGCCGACCCGCCGGACTCCGACGCGCCCTGTCCCGTCGTGCGCGTACCCTCCCTCCCCCTGCCCGGCTATCCGCAGGTGCGCGTCGCCCTGCCCAGCCGCCGCCTGGCCGCCGCCATCGCCGCGCACCGGGCCGACCTCGTGCACCTGGCGAGCCCCTTCGTGCTCGGCGTGCGAGGAATGGCGGCCGCGAACCGGCTCGGACTGCCCGCCGTCGCCGTCTACCAGACCGACCTCGCCGGCTACGCCCGCACCTACATGGGCGCGGGCGAGGGCGCCGCCTGGCGCCGCCTCCGCGCCGTCCACGGGGCCGCCGACCGCACCCTGGCGCCGTCCACGGCCGCCGCGCACGACCTCGAGACGCACGGCATCGGCCGCATACGGCTCTGGCGCCGCGGCGTCGACACCGACCGCTTCCGCCCCGAGCTGCGCGACGAGGCCCTGCGCCGCGAACTCGCCCCCGGCGGCGAGCTCCTCGTCGGCTACATCGGCCGCCTCGCCCCCGAGAAGCGGGTTGAACTGCTCTCCGGTGTGTGCGGACTCCCCGGCGTGCGGGTCGTGGTCGTCGGCGACGGCCCGAGCGGCCCCGGGCTGCACACCGCCCTGCCCGGCGCCGAGTTCCTCGGCCGCCGCACCGGCACCGACCTGGCGAGGATCTTCGCCTCGCTGGACGTGTTCGCGCACACCGGCCCGTACGAGACCTTCTGCCAGACCGTGCAGGAGGCGATGGCGAGCGGTGTCCCCGTGGTCGCTCCCGCCGCCGGGGGCCCGCTGGACCTCGTCGACCACCGCCGGACCGGACTCCTCGTCCCGCCGGACGACGCGACCGCCCTGCGGGAGGCCGTCGCCTCCCTCGCCGCCGCACCGGCGCTGCGCGCCGCCTACGGCCGGGCGGGCCGGACGGCGGTCGAGGGCCGGACCTGGGAGGCGGTGGGCGACGAACTGATCGGCCACTACCTGGAGGTCCTGCGCGAGCGGACGGCGGTCGCGGCATGAACGGGCTCGGTAGGAATGGACTCGGCACGAACGGCGGCCTCGATGTGAACGGGCTCGGAGTGGACGGCCTCGATGTGAACGGGCTCGGAGTGGACGGTCGCGGCATGAACGGGCTCGGAGTGGACGGTCGCGGCGTGAACGGGCTCGGTATGCGCCGGCCGCTGCGGATCGTCCGGCTGGCCAACTTCGTCACCCCCACGTCGGGGGGCCTGCGTACCGCCCTCGAACAGCTCGGCCGCGGCTACCTCGCGGCCGGGCACGAGCCCGTCCTGATCGTCCCCGGGGACGTCGGGAGCGACCAGGTCACCGATCAGGGGCGGGTCATCACGCTGCCCGGTCCCGTCCTGCCCGGGACCGGCGGCTACCGCGTCCTCGCCGACCGGCGGCGCGTACGCCGCCTCCTCGAGGAACTCGCTCCCGACCGGCTCGAGGTCTCCGACCGGACGACCCTGCGCTGGACGGGGGAGTGGGCCAGGCGCGCCCGGGTGCCGTCGGTGATGGTCTCCCACGAGACCGCGGACGGCGTGCTGCGGACCTGGGGTGTGCCGTCGGCCGCCGCGGCCCACGCGGCCGACCGGCTCAACCGGCGTACGGCGTGGGCGTATTCGCGGATCGTGTGCACGACGGAGTGGGCGGAGCGTGAGTTCGTACGGATCGGGGCCGGCAACGTCGTACGCGCGCCGCTCGGCGTGGACCTGGACCGCTGCAGGCCAGGGCGGCGCAGCACCGTGCTGCGGGCCAAGCATGCGGACGGCCAGCGCGTGCTGCTGGTGATGTGCTCGCGGCTCTCGGTGGAGAAGCGGCCCGGGAACGCGCTGGACGCGCTCGCCCACCTGCGGGCGACCGGGGTCCGGGCCGGGCTCGTCGTGGCCGGCGACGGGCCGCTGCGGGGGACGCTGGAGCGCAGGGCGCGGGACGAACGGCTGCCGGTGCGGTTCCTGGGGCATGTCGCCGACCGCGAGACCCTGGCGGACCTCCAGGCCGCTGCCGACCTGTGCCTGGCCCCCGGGCCCGCCGAAACGTTCGGCCTGTCCGCGCTGGAGTCCCTCGCCTGCGGCACGCCGGTCGTCGCCAGCGCCTCCTCGGCGCTTCCCGAGGTCCTCGGCGACGCGGGCGCCTGCGCCCCCGACGATCCGGCGGCCTTCGCCGCGGCGATGCGTAGCCTGCTCGATCGCCCGGAACGGGAGCGCCGCGCGGCGGCACGCGCGCGTGCCGAACTCTTCGGCTGGGACCGCTCGATCGCCGCCTTCCTCCAGGCCCACGACGCGGCACCGGCCTCGATCCTCGTCCCGCCGCAGGGAGCCCGGACATGACGACCACGACCACCGCCCCACCGACCGCCGGCGCCCCGGAGCCGTCGGGCACCACCGGGCGGGCGTGCGTGCCCGGGACGCGGGGCAACGCCGCTAGGTCGGACACCGCCCGTACGTCGGGCACAGCTGGCGCGTCGGGCACAGCCCGTACGTCGGGCACCACCGGTACGTCGGGCACAGCCGGTGCGTCCGGTGCCGTCGACGCGTCTGCCTTGGCGGGCACGTCCGGTGCCGTCGACGCGTCTGTCCTGGCGGGCACGTCGGGTACCGCCGAGGCGTCCGCCCCGGCCGGCATCTCGGGCACCGCCCGGACGTCCGGTCCCGCCGAGGCCGTCCACGCGCGCGTGGACATGCTTCCCGCCCCGCGTCGGGGGGACCCGCGCGTGGTGGACGACCCGGGGACCCCGCTTCCGGTCGCCGCGCAAGCGGACGCGCACACGCCGACCCCGTCCGCCCCGGCCCCCGTCCCCGCCCTCCGGTTCGCCGTTCTCGGGGACTCCCTCAGTGAGGGCGTCGGGGACCGCGTCGACGGCGCCTGGCGCGGCTGGGCCGCGTTGCTGGCCGAGGGGCTCGCCGGCCCCGCGCAGCACGTCGAGTTCCGGAACTTCGCCGTCAGCGGGGCCCAGAGCCGGGAGGTCGCCGAGCAGCAGGCCCCCGAGGCCGTGGCGTTCCGGCCGGACCTCGCCTCCGTCGTCGTCGGCGTCAACGACACCCTGCGCCACACCTTCGACATAGGCCGGCTCGCCCGCCGCCTCGACCGGGTCTGCGCGGACCTCACCGCGGGCGGAGCCGTACTCCTCACCGCCTGTCTGCCCGACCCCGGCCGGATGCTCGGCCTCCCCGCGCCGCTCGCCCGGCCGCTCGCCCGGCGCCAAAAGGCCGTGAACGCGCTCGTCCACGCGGTGTCGGCCCGTTACGACGCCGTCCACCTCCACCTCGCCGACGCCGCCTGGACGGACGACCGGTCCCTGTGGAGCGCCGACCGGCTGCACCCCGGCGAGCGCGGCCACCGGGCCATCGCCGCACGGTTCCACGCGCTCCTGACCGCCCGCGGCCTCGCCCACGGAGCGCCTCCCCCGACCGAACCCGAACAGCCCCCGCCGACCCGCACGGAGGCGGTGCTCTGGCTCGCCACCGCCGGCACCGGCTGGGTCGCGCGGCGCTGCCACGACCTGCTGCCCCAGCTGCTGCACATGGCGGGCGCCGAGCTGCGCCACTGGGCGGGCGGCACCGGCTCCCGGCTCGACCGGCGGGCCGAACACGCCCTGTCCGCCGCCCTCGCGGCGGTGTCGCTGGACGCCCCGGTGGCCACAATGGGGGAATGACCGGGCGCTGGGAGTTCTGGATCGACCGTGGCGGCACCTTCACCGACATCGTGGGCCGGCGGCCCGACGGGCGGCTCGTCACCCGCAAGCTCCTCTCCCACGACCCGGCCCGCCCCCACGACGCCGCCGTGGCGGGGATCCGTCTCCTCCTCGGGCTCGGCCCGGACGATCCGGTCCCCGCCGAACGGATCGACGTCGTCAAGATGGGCACCACCGTCGCCACCAACGCGCTCCTGGAGCGGCGCGGCGAGCCGACCGTCCTCCTCGTCACCGAGGGCTTCCGCGACGCCCTGCGCATCGCCTACCAGAACCGTCCCCGGCTCTTCGACCGCCACATCGTGCTCCCCGAGGCCGTCTACGAGCGGGTGATCGAGGTCCCCGAGCGGGTCGACGCCCACGGCCGCGTCGTCAGCCCGCTCGACGAGGACGCCGTCGCCGAGGAGTTGCGGACCGCCCACCGCGACGGCTACCGCTCCGCCGCCGTCGTCCTCATGCACGGCTACCGGCACCCCGCCCACGAGACCCGGATCGCCACCCGCGCCCGCGCGCTCGGCTTCACCCAGGTCAGCTGCTCCCACGAGGTCAGCCCGCTCATCAAGCTCGTACCGCGCGGCGACACCACCGTCGTCGACGCCTATCTCTCCCCGATCCTGCGCCGGTACGTCGACGAGGTGGCCCGCGAACTCGCCGGAATCCGGCTGATGTTCATGCAGTCCAACGGCGGACTGCGCGAGGCCGCCCACTTCCGCGGCAAGGACGCCGTCCTGTCCGGACCGGCCGGCGGCGTCGTCGGGATGGCCCGCACCTCGGGGCAGGCGGGGTTCGACCGCGTCATCGGCTTCGACATGGGCGGCACGTCCACCGATGTGTCCCACTATGCGGGCGAGTTCGAGCGTGAACTGGGTACACAGGTCGCCGGCGTGCGGATGCGCGCCCCGATGATGAACATCCACACCGTCGCCGCGGGCGGCGGCTCCGTCCTCCACTACGACGGCCAGCGCTACCGCGTCGGCCCCGACTCCGCCGGCGCCGTCCCCGGCCCCGCCTGCTACCGCCGCGGCGGCCCGCTGACCGTCACCGACGCCAATGTGATGCTCGGCCGCGTCCAGCCCGACCACTTCCCCGCCGTCTTCGGACCGGACGGCGACCAGCCGCTCGACGACACCGTCGTACGGGAGAAGTTCACCGCCCTCGCCCTGGAGATCGGCGGCGGCCGTACCCCCGAGGAGGTCGCCGCCGGCTTCCTGGAGATCGCCGTCCTCAACATGGCCAACGCCGTCAAGAAGATCTCCGTCCAGCGCGGCCACGACATCACCCGCTACGCCCTCACCAGCTTCGGCGGCGCCGGCGGCCAGCACGCCTGCGCCGTCGCCGACGCCCTGGGCATCGACACCGTCCTCGTACCGCCGCTGGCCGGTGTGCTCTCCGCGTACGGCATCGGCCTCGCCGACGCCACCGCCATGCGCGAGCAGTCGGTCGAGGCGGAGCTCCGCGCGCCGGGGACGCACGCGCGCGTGACGGAGCTGTGCGCCGCACTCGCCGAGAAGACCAGGGGCGAGCTGCGCGCCGACGGCCTCCCCGACTCCGCGATCACCACCCACGCGCGCGTGCTGCTGCGCTACGCCGGCACGGACGCGAGCCTCCAGGTCGACCTGGCCGCCGCCGAGGAGATGACGCGGGCGTTCACCGGCCTCCACCGCGCGCGGTACGCCTTCACCATGGACCGGCCGCTCGTCGTCGAGGCCGTCTCCGTGGAGGCCGTGGGCATCGCGGGTCCGCACGGCCCGGTGGCCCTCGGGACAGGAGTACGGGAAGGGGATCTCGCACCCCGGGCGACGGTACGGATACACGGCGCGGGCACTGGCACCGACACCGGCACAAGCAGCGGCACCGGCACTGACACCAGCACCGGCACTGACACCAGCACCGGCTCCGGAACCGCGAGCGACACCCCGCTGTACCGGCGCGAGGACCTGCGCCCCGGCGACACCGTCACCGGCCCGGCCATCCTGGCCGAGGCCGACGCCACCACCGTCGTCGACCCCGGCTGGCAGGCCACGGCGGGTGACGGCGGACACCTCGTCCTCACCCGCGCGCGGCCCCGCCCCGCGCGCGTGGCGGTCGGCACGGACGTGGACCCCGTCCTCCTGGAGGTCTTCAACAACCTCTTCATGTCGATCGCCGAGCAGATGGGCGTACGACTGGAGAACACCGCGCACTCCGTCAACATCAAGGAGCGGCTCGACTTCTCCTGCGCCCTGTTCGACGCCGAGGGCAACCTCATCGCCAACGCGCCCCACATCCCCGTCCACCTCGGTTCCATGGGCGAGTCCATCAAGGAGGTGCTGCGGCGGGGCGGGGACTCCCTGCGCCCCGGTGACGTCTACGCGATCAACGACCCGTACCACGGCGGCACTCACCTCCCGGACGTCACGGTGGTGACACCCGTCTTCGACGACTCCGGCGACCGTCTGCTGTTCCTCGTCGCCTCGCGCGGCCATCACGCGGAGATCGGCGGCATCACCCCCGGCTCCATGCCCGCGTTCAGCCGGACCGTCCACGAAGAGGGCGTCCTCTTCGACAACTGGCTCCTCGTACGGGACGGGCGGCTTCGGGAGGACGAGACGCGGGCGCTGCTGACCGGAGCGCGCTACCCCTCCCGCGACCCCGACACCAACCTCGCCGACCTGCGCGCCCAGATCGCCGCCAACGAGAAGGGCATCGAGGAACTGCGGGCCATGGTCGGCCAGTTCGGCCTCGACGTCGTCCACGCCTACATGCGGCACGTGCGCGCCAACGCCGAGGAGTCCGTACGGCGGATCGTGGCCGGCCTCCGGGACGGTACGTACCGCTACGAGACCGACGGCGGCGCGGTCGTCCAGGTGGCGGTCCGCGTCGACCGCGAACGGCGCGCCGCGGTCCTCGACTTCGCGGGGACCTCCCCCGAGCAGCCGGGCAACGCCAACGCACCGACCTCCGTCGTCATGGCCGCAGTCCTGTACGTCTTCCGCACCCTCGTCGACGACGACATCCCCCTCAACAGCGGGTGCCTGGAACCCCTCGACGTCCGTGTGCCGCCCGGCTCGATGCTCGCCCCCGCCTACCCGGCGGCGACGGTCGCCGGGAACGTGGAGACCTCGCAGGCGGTCACCGGCGCGCTCTACGCGGCCCTCGGCGTCCAGGCCGAGGGCTCGGGCACGATGAACAACGTGACCTTCGGCAACGCGCGCGTGCAGTACTACGAGACGGTCGCGAGCGGCTCCGGCGCGGGCGACGGCTTCGATGGGGCCGACGCCGTCCAGACCCACATGACCAACTCCCGGCTCACCGACCCCGAGATCCTGGAGTGGCGCCACCCGGTCCGGGTGGACTCCTTCGCCGTACGCCGGGGCAGCGGCGGGAGCGGCCGGTGGCACGGCGGCGACGGCGTCGAGCGCCGCATCCGCTTCCTGGAACAGATGACCGTGACCCTGCTGACCGGCCACCGCAGGGTCCCGCCCTACGGCATGGCCGGCGGAGAGCCCGGGGCGCTCGGCGAGAACCTGGTCGAACGTGCCGACGGCACCGTCGAGCACCTCGACGGCGTCGACGCCACCGACGTCGGCCCGGACGACGTCCTGGTCCTGCGGACCCCGGGCGGCGGAGGCTACGGCACGCCCTGAGCCGGCGCGCCTCAGCCCATCGGTACGAAGCGGACCACCGTCCCCGGCACCGCCTGGGCCGCCGCCGCCAGGTCGGCCTCCCGCACCACCGCCACCACCGGATAGCCCCCGGTCGTCGGATGGTCCGCCAGAAAGACCACCGGCCGGCCGTCCGGCGGCACCTGGACCGCACCCAGGACCATGCCCTCGCTGGGGAGTTCGGCGGCGAGCGCCCGCTCGAGGGGCGGTCCCTCGGTGCGCAGACCGATGCGGTTGCTGGCCGAGGAGACCCGGTACGCGCGCGTGGCGAGCGTGCGGAGCGCCCCACGGGTGAACCAGTCGTGCCGCGGCCCGAGCCGGACCCGCAGGACGAGTTCGTCCGGCGGGCCCGGCCAGGGGGGAGTGTCGACCGACCCCCGTACGGCCGATTCCACTCCCAGCGGCAGCACGGCCCCGTCGGCCAGCGGCGCCGGACCGAGCCCGGACAACAGGTCGGTGGAGCGGCTGCCGAGGACGGGGTCGACGGCGATGCCGCCGCCGAACCCCACGTACGCGCGCAGGCCGCGTACGGCCGCGCCGACTTCGAGGAGCGCCCCGGCTGCGACCCGTACCGCCGCGCCCCAGGCGACCGCGCGCCCGTCGACGGAGACCGGGCACGGCGCGCCGCCCACGGCGACGGTGACCGCGCACCGGGGCCGTACCGCGCACCCGTTGACCGTGGTCTCCAGGACCGCCGCGTCCTCCGGATTGCCGACCAGGCGGTTCACCAGCCGCGCCGCCCCCGGATCGAGCGCCCCCGAGCGGGGCACGCCCAGATGTGCGTGACCGGTCCGCCCCAGGTCCTGCACGGTGGTCAGCGCTCCGGCCCGTACGACCGCGAGTGCACGATCGGTCACCGGCTCTCCACCACGAAACGCACCCGCGAGCCGGGCGTGAGCAGCGCGGCGGGCTCGCGGCCCGCGTCCCACAGCACCGCGTCCGTGGAACCGATCAACTGCCAGCCACCGGGGGAGGAGCGCGGGTACACGCCCGTGTACGGCCCGGCCAGCGCCACCGACCCGGCCGGCACGGCGGTGCGCGGGGTGGCCCGCCGCGGCACCTGGTACTGCTCGCCGAGCCCGGTCAGATAGCCGAAGCCCGGCGCGAATCCGCAGAACGCGACCCGGAACTCGGTGCCCGAGTGGATCCGGACCGCCGTCTCCACGGACACCCCCCACAGCGCGGCGACCCCGGCCAGATCGGGGCCGTCGTAACGGACCGGTACCTCGACGGCCCCCTCCACGCGCGCGTGGAGGTGCGGAACCGACCATTCCCGCAGCTGGCCCGCCAGCAGGTCTGGCGCGTCGACCCCGTCGAGCAGCACCGTCCGCGCCGCCGGGACGATCTCCCGTACGGAGGGCAGCACACCGCCCGCCCGTCGGCGCAGTAGCTCGGCGTGGAACGCCTCCGTCTCCGTGCCGCTCCCCAACTCGACCAGCAGGGCCCGCTCTCCCACCCGGAACACGCGCCGCGCCTTCATACGAACGCCTCCACTCTGACTCCGGTGGCCTCCAGCTGGGCGCGCACCCGACGGGCCAGGCCCACCGCGCCCGGGGTGTCCCCGTGCAGACAGAGCGAGCGCGCCCGCACGGGGACGGACCGCCCGCAGTGCGCGGTCACCACCCCGAAGCGGGCCATGGACACGGACCGTTCGACGACCTCCGCCGGGTCGGTGACGACGGCCCCCTGCTGCCCCCGTGGCAGCAGGGAGCCCTCCGCCGTGTATGCCCGGTCGCCGAAGGCCTCGGTGACGACGGGCAGGCCCGCCTTCTCGGCGGCCTCGTGCAGCCGCGAGCCGGGCAGACCGAGCACCGGGAGCCCGCCCCCGGCGAGCAGCACCCCGTCGACGACGGCGGCGGCCTGCTCCTCGTCGCGGACCACCCGGTTGTACAGGGCGCCGTGCGGCTTGACGTACGAGACCGCCGAACCGGCCGCCCGGGCGAAGACCTCGAGCGCGCCGATCTGGTAGGCGACCTCGGCGGCCAGCTCGTCGGCGGGAACGTCCATGGAGCGCCGCCCGAAACCGGCCAGATCGCGGTACGAGACCTGGGCCCCGATCCGTACGCCTCTCGCGGCCGCCAGCTCACAGACGCGCCGCATGGTGACCGCGTCCCCGGCATGGAAGCCGCAGGCCACGTTGGCGCTGGTGACCACGGAGAGCAGCTCCTCGTCGTCGGTGAGCGTCCAGCGGCCGAAGCCCTCTCCGAGGTCGGCGTTGAGATCGATCGAGGCCCAGGTCATGGTGAGGTTCCTTCCTTCCCGGGGCATGGCGGTACGGGTCAGGACGCGACGCGGTACTCGGCGTCGCGTACCAGGTCGCCGCGCCAGTACGCGGTCACGTCGGTCGGTTCGTCGACAAGTCGCCCGTGCTCCCAGACGCGGTAGCGCGGGATGTCCGTCCGAAGGTCGGCGCCGGGGGCGAGCTCCGTGGTCCACGAACCGGCGTCGGTGACGTCCAGGACGGGGCACGGCTTGGGGTTGCGGGTGCAGAACAGGAGCACGTCGTACGCCCAGTCCGCCGGCACCGAGATGAGGTTGGCCTGGGTGTGGCCGGGGGCCCAGCCGGCCGTCGGTGCGGTCGATCCGGCCCGGGCACGCGCGCGTGCCGCCCGCGGGTCGAGAACTGCCGTGGAGGTCATACCAGTTCCCTTCCGCGAGTCTCCGGGAGTCCGAGGAGCGCGAGCACCGCGAGGCCGTAGCCGACGGCCCCGAAGACCAGCGCGCCACCGACGCCCCAGCTCTCGGCGAGGAAACCCACCAGGGTCGGGAAGACGGCGCCCACCGCACGCCCGGTGTTGTACGTGAAGCCCTGTCCCGTGCCCCGGACCGCCGTCGGGTACAGCTCGGCGAGGAAGGAGCCGAAGCCGCTGAAGATCGCCGACATGCAGAATCCGAGGGGGAATCCGAGGACGAGGAGGAGCGTGTTCGCCCCGGAGGGGATGTTCGTGTAGGCGAGGACGGACAGCGCCGACAGGGCGGCGAAGAGCGCGATGTTCTTCTTCCGGCCGAGCCGGTCCGTGAGGTAACCCCCGGTCAGATAGCCGATGAAGGCCCCGGAGATCAGGAAGGTCAGATAGCCGCCGGTGCCGACCACCGTCAGCCCGCGCTCGGTCTTCAGGAAGGTCGGGACCCAGGTGGCGAGGGTGTAGTAGCCGCCCTGCACACCGGTCGACAGGAGCACCGCGAAGAGCGTGGTGCGCAGCAGCGACGGCTTGAAGATGGCGGTGAACGAGCCGCGTTCGGCGGAGGTGCGCCGGATCTCCGCGGCCTGCGGGGCGTCCTCGACGTTCCGCCGGACGTAGACCACGAGGAGAGCCGGCAGAGCCCCCGTCCAGAACATGACCCGCCAGGCGGTGTCGGCGTCGACGAACTGGAAGACCAGGGTGTAGACGATCACGGCGAGCGCCCAGCCGGCCGCCCAGGCGCTCTGGATGCCGCCGAGGGTACGGCCCCTGTGCTTGGCGGAGGCGTACTCGGCGACCAGGATCGCACCGACGGCCCACTCGCCGCCGAAACCGAGGCCCTGGAGGGCCCGGAAGACCAGCAAGGTCTCGTAGTTGGGCGCGAAGCCGCACAGCACGGTGAAGAGCGCGTAGGTGACGACCGTGATCATCAGCGCCTTCACCCGGCCGATGCGGTCGGCCAGGATGCCGGCCAGCGCGCCGCCGATCGCCGAGACGACCAGAGTGACCGTGGTCAGCAGACCGGTCTGCCCCTTGTCCAGGCTGAAGTAGGCGGCGATGGCCACCATCGAGAGCGGCAGCGTGAAGAAGTCGTAGGAATCCAGGGCGTATCCGCCGAACGCGCCGCCGAACGCGCGCCGGCCGCGCGGACCGAGCGCGCGCAGCCAGGCGAACGCGCCCGTGTCGTCGGGCCGTTCGCCCTGGGTCTGCTGCTGGGTCTGTGTCGTGCTCATGTGCACCTCGCAGAGGGGGAGGAGCGTGCCTGAGTGACGTACTGGAGGACCGTGCGGTGTCGTCAAGGTAGGGGATTGTTGAACGATCCGACAAGAGGTATGTCGTCACGTTCTTGTTTCCGCGCGGCGCGTGCGATTGACTCGGCCGCGGACGACGGAGGGAAACGAGGCACAGTGGGCGGAATCGGCGAACTGGCGGACGACCGGGCGCTGCTCGGGCGGACCAGCACGGCGGAACGGGTGGCGGACATCCTGCGCACCCGGATCGCCGAGGGCTTCTTCCCGCCCGGCACCCGGCTGTCGGAGGACAGCATCGGCGGCGCCCTCGGTGTGTCCCGCAACACACTGCGCGAGGCGTTCCGGCTGCTCACCCACGAACGGCTGCTCGTCCACCAGCTCAACCGGGGCGTCTTCGTCCGGGTCCTCGCGGTCGAGGACGTCGCCGACATCTACCGCACCCGCCGCCTCGTCGAATGCGCGGTCGTCCACGACCTGGGGCAGCCGCCGTTCGCCGTCGACGGGCTCGCCGCCGCGGTCGAGGAGGGCGAGCGGGCGGCCCGCGCGGCGGACTGGAAGGGCGTCTCCACCGCCAACATCCACTTCCACCGCGAACTGGTCGCCCTGGCCGGCAGCGCGCGCACGGACGAGCTGATGCGGGGCGTCCTCGCCGAACTCCGTCTCGCGTTCCACATCGTGGGCGACCCCCGCGGCCTGCACGAGCCGTATCTCGTACGAAACCGGAAGATTCTGGAAGCCCTGCTCGCCGGCGAACGCGCGACGGCGGAACGCCTCCTGGCCCGCTACCTCGACGACTCCCGCACCCGTATCGTCGAGGTCTACGCGAAGGCGGTCGACGAGCCTGAGGCCCCGGAGTCCTGAGCGGGGCGCTCGCACCCGCGCTACCACGCCCTCCCGCCGTGCGGGTCGCTTCTGCGCCGTTTCGACCGTTGTCGGTGCGAGGACCTAATCTGTGCACCGTGACTTCGCCTGCCTCGACGGACTTCGTTCCGCCCCAGCTCAGCGCGGGGCCGCGGCCCGCGCAGGGCCCGGCCGCCGACGAAGGGCTCGCGCGGCGCCTCCGCGCGCTCGCGTGCACCGCGCCGCTGCACGACCTGGACACCCGCAAGGCGAACCTGGCCGGCGAGTACTCGGTCTACGCGATGGCCGAGGTCGCCCTCGCCGCCATCGACCTCGTCACGCTCAACATGGACTTCGACACCGGCGCCGACCACGAGCAGATCGTCGCCCGTCTCCTCCCTCGTGTCGCCGCCCAGTCGCCCGGCCGCCCCGCCGCCGAGCACGAGCGGGTCGCCCGCTGGGTCCTGGAGAACCTGATCAACGTCGGCAGCGTCGACCGCGGCTTCCGCGCCGTCTACGGCACCTTCGGCGCCGACGGCGTCTACATCCGCCGCGACTACGACTTCAAGCTGATCGAAGAGGTCCCCGGCTACGGCGGAGGGGTCTACCTCCGGACGACCGACGAAGCGGTCAACGTCCTCGTCGGCGCCCTCGACACCGACGTCACCAGCGCCCAGATCGCCGCCGAGGTCAAGCTCGAGGTCCTGATCAGCCGCGGGCGGCTCGCCGACGCCCAGCTCGCCGCCGAGCAGGCGCGATACCGGACCGTGCAGTACGCCGAGACCCTCCGCAAGACCCTGGAGGCGACCCGGCGCAACGTCCGCGCGGTGGACTGGTTGCAGGCGGTCCCGGACATGATCGCCGAGGCGCTCGACCACGTCGCCGACCGCTACCGCCACGAGAACGCGATCCTCACCAACATCCGCAAGGCCCGCGACGAGGCCGAGGACCCCGAGCACAAGCGCCGCGCCGCCGAGCTCGTCGACATCGTCAAGGACTGCATCCGCCGCCACACCCAGCTCCAGTCCCGCCTCCTGGAGGCGGGACCGCTCTTCCGCGCCGAGCAGGACCGGCAGGCCTTCGCCGCCCCCACGTCGTACACCGGGATAGATCTGTACGGCCAGCTCGTCGCACCGATCCTGCCGCTCCCCGTCGAGCAGGCGACCAAGGTCACGGACGCCTTCTTCGCCCGTGGCACGGGCCTGCGCACCCCCGCGTCCGTACGCGTCGGGGACCTGGTCGAGATGCTGCTCACCCCGCCGGTCGAGCGCGAGCACCTCGGCGCGGAGATGCCCGAGCCGGACCTGATCGCCACTCCCGACGACAGCCGCTTCAGCGAGGAACAGCTGGCGAGCGCGATGGAGCTGCTCGACCTGGAGCACGACGCACCGCGCCGCCTCTCCGGCCTCCTCGCCGACGCCCGCCGCCGCGACCCCGACCTCCCGTACCTGGTCGCCCTCCTCGCCGTCCACGCCGCGAGCCCTCCGGTCGGCACCGCGTACCGGCAGGGCGAGGAGCGCCTGCTCTTCGCCGTCGACGACGGCACCCCGCTCGACGACCCGGAGTTCGGCGGCGCCGACCTGATAGTCGGTACGGCTCTGCTGGACGCGCTCGGCATGGCGGCGGACCGCACGGAGGCCTCGTGACCACGGACCGGTCGGACACCACGCTGATGCCCCGAACCGTGCCCACGGAGGGATTCCCGCTCCCACCTGCCGACGAGAGCGGGACGCCCGCGGCGGCTCGTTTCCCGGGAGGGACGCCTGCCGTCGGCGAGGCCCCGCTCCCCACGGGCACCGTGGTCGCGGACCCGCCCCCGCAGCCGGAGGGAACGTCGGCTTCGGTCGGGACGGCGGTCCCGGGCGACGCTCCGGTCCACGGCGAAACTCGGGTCCACGGCGAAACCCCGGCCTCGGGCGACACTCCGGGCCCGGGCGAAACTCCGACCTCGGGCGGAACTCCGACCTCGGGCGACACTCCGGGCCCCGGCGAAACTCCGGTCCCGGCCGAAACTCCGGCCTCGGGCGACGCTCCGGCCGCAGGCGAAACTCCCGCCCCGGACGGGACCTCGTCCTCGGGCGAGGCCCCGAGCTCGGCGGAGGCCGCGCTCGCGGACTCCTCTCCGGTCCCGGAAGGGATCCCCGCCTCAGGCGAGGCCTCGGCTCCCCAGCGGGCGTCCGACGCGAACCGGCCGGCGGCGGCGCCGCAGGTCATGACCGTCGGGGTCGTGTCGGCGCCCGCACCGGCCCGTCGGAGCCCCGCCCCCTACGTGCGGGCCGTCCGGCTCACGTCTGCCGCGCCCGAGCCGGGACCGTCCGCCGAGGTCCCGCCCCGGCGGCCGGCGGTGAGGGTCACCCCTGTCCGCCTTCCCCTGCCGCGCCCCGTCCCCACCGCACCACCGACCACCCGTACCGAGGAGCCCCAGCCGTGAGCGAACACCACGCCGAGCACGCCGACGCGTGGAGCGAGCCGGAGCCCCCGCACACCCCCGCCGCACCCACCGCCGTCACCCCCGCGGACGCCGCCGACGCCGCACGGCTCGTCTCGTTCGGGCTCCAGCCCAAGCTGATGCCCGCCCGCGACGCCGAGTACGCCGAGCTGCTCCGGCGCTACCGCGAGGACCCCGCCTTCGCACGCCTCGCCGATGCCGTCGCCACCGGCCTCGGACTCGTCGTCCTGGAGGTCTCCCCGCGCGCGGGCATGGCCGTCACCGCCGGCGAGGACTCCGTCTTCGCCGTCCGCATGGGCGACTACGCCCGCCGCGCCAACACCGACTCCGGCGACCGCTTCCTGCACGGCCTCGCCCACCTCGCCGTCGCCGCCATGGCCTTCCCCCGCCCCGAGGACCTCGCCGACGACGGCTACATCGGCCGCCTCACCGTCAACGGAGTCGACGCCTTCGTGCGCCAGGCCTGCCGCCGCCTCGAGGAGCGCGCCGAGGAGCAGGGCGAGAACACCGACCCCGCCTCCGACGCCCCCGGCCTGGAGGCCGCCTGGCGGATCTACGCCCGCCGCAGCTCCACCGGCGCCACCAAGGACGCCCGCCGGCTCGCCGGATCCACCACCGGCATCGTCGGCAAGGCCGTCGCCTTCCTCACCGACTCCGGCTTCCTCCAGCGCACAGGCGACGACGCGGGCGGCGCCTACCGCACCACCGCCCGCTACCAGCTCCAGGTCCGCGACATGGCCGGCAGCGCAGCCATGGCCGAGCTCCTCGACCTCGGCGTCGTCCCCGTCAGCGACGGCACCGCCACGCTCCTGCCGCCGCCCCAGGGCGACGATCTGGAGCTCGCCGCCGACGCCGGCCTGCCCTTCCACGCGTAACCGCCCCCGCGCAACCGCCCCGCGTCATCACCGAACCAGTCGACGAGAGTCCGCCGCCATGTACGAGCTGTCCCGGGTCCGCCTCTACTCCATCGGTCCCGCCGGTGCGCGCTACGCCGACACCGTCCTGGACCTGCGCGGAGTCGGCGCGCCCGTGCCCCACCCCGCCCCCACTCAGGCGGAGTTCTTCGAGGAGGAGCCGGTCGGCCCGCCGCGCCGCCCCGCGCCCGCGGGCGTGCTCTTCCTGGAGAACGGCGGCGGCAAGTCCGTCCTCCTCAAGCTGATCTTCTCGGTCATGCTCCCCGGCCACCGCAACACCCTCGGCGGGGCCAGCTCCGGCGTGCTGCGCAAGTTCCTGCTCGCCGACGACTGCGGCCACGTCGCCCTGGAGTGGCAGCACACGCTCACCGGCGAGCTCGTCGTCGTCGGCAAGGCCAGCGAGTGGCGCGGCCGCCAGGTCTCCAACGACCCGCGGAAGTTCGCCGAGGCCTGGTACTCCTTCCGCCCCGGCCCGGGGCTGAGCCTGGACAACCTCCCGGTCGCCGAGTCCACCGCCGTCCGCCCGTCCGTCGAGGGCGCTTCGGGCGCGCAGGGCCGCCGCCGCACCATGAAGGGCTTCCGCGACGCGATCACGGAGGCGGGGAAGGCGTACCCGCACCTGGAGGTCTACTGGGAGGAGATCCACGACCGCTGGAACGAGCACCTCGGCGACCTGGGCCTCGACCCCGAACTCTTCCGCTACCAGCGGGAGATGAACGCCGACGAGGGTGAGGCCGCCGGCCTCTTCGCGGTCAAGAAGGACTCCGACTTCACCGACCTGCTCCTGCGGGCCGTTACCGACACCCGCGACACCGACGGCCTCGCCGACCTCGTCAGCGGCTTCGGCAACAAGCTCGGCCGGCGCGCCGAACTCACCGCCGAACGCGACTTCACCGCGGGCTCCGTCGACCTCCTCGGTCGCATCGTCGAGGCCGCAGAGACCCGGGCACGCGCGCGTGAGGTCCACGCCGGGGCCGAGCGCCGCACCCGTACGCTCGCCCGCCGCCTCTCCGCCCGCGCCACCGAGGAACGCGGCCGCGCCGCCGAACTCGCCCAGCAGGTCACCTCCGCCGCGCACGCCGTCGCCGAGGCCGAGACCGCGCGCGGCCGCAGCTCCCTCATCGCCGCCGAACTGGCCTACCGGCACGCCTCCCTGGCGCTGACCGTCGCCGAGAAGGGCGCAGCCTCCCAGCGCCGCGAGCTCACCGACGCGCGCACGCTGCACTCCGCCTGGCAGGCCGCCGAGGCCGTGCTCCGCCACCGAGCGGCCGGCGACCGCTCCTCGCGCGTGGCCGCCGCGATCCGTGAGGCCGAGCGCGACGCCGCCCCCGCGCTCGCCGCGCGCGCCACGGCCGCCGCCGATCTCGTACGGGCCCTGCACGCCGCCGCCGAGGACGGCGAGCGGCACGCCGCCGAGGAGGAAGAGCGCTCCGCCGCCCTCCAGGAGGCCGGCGAGACCGCCCACCGCGACGCCACCGCCGCCGCGACCGAGGCCCAGCGCGCCCGCAGCGAGGCCGGCCACCTGCGCCAGCGCCTCGCCGAGGTCGAGCAGGAGACCGCCGAGGCGGTACGGGCCGGCTGGCTCGACGACTCCGCACCGGACGCCGACCCGGCGCGTGCGGCGCTCGCCGCGAGCGACGCCGAGAAGACCACGGTCGCCGCCTGGGACGCTGCCCGCGATGCCGCCCGCACCGCCGCCGACCGCGCCCGCGAGGCCGCGGCCGCCGAGGCCCGCGCCGAACTCGCCGCCGCCCGCGCCGCGGACGCGGCCGAGGCCGCCGAGAACGCCTACGACGCGGAACGCCGCGCGGCGGAGTCCCTCGCCGCCGACGAGCGCCTGGCCGAACTCCTGAGCCTGCCGACGCAGCCGACCTCCCCGCTCCCCGGCCAGCGCGCGGGTGAGACCGGCGGGGGAGCGGGCTCCGAGGGCCCGGGCGCCACCACCGGCCGTGGCCCGGCCGCAGGCCCGGGCTCCGAGCCCGGCGGTCCCGGCGCGGCGAACTCCGGCCTGGCTGAAGGCGAGGGATCCGACCTCGGCCAGCCCGGCGGCACGGCCTCCGGCCCGCAGGGCCGTGGCGAGATCGCGGGGCACGCCGGTGCCACCACCGGCCCGGCCGAAGGCCGCGGCGCCGGGCTACCCGTGCCCGGCACGGGCTCGGGCGCGGAGACCGCACCCGGCCCGGGCGCAGGCCAAGGCCTCCCTTCCGGCGCCGCCCACACCCCCGGCGCCGCCTTCGGGCTCGCGGGTGCGTCCGGCTTCCCCGTCCGTCACTCCGGGCCCGAAGGGCCCCACGGCCCCCTCACCGTCACTGAGTTCGATCGGTACGCCGATGAGCTGCGGCGGCTGCTCGACCAGTCCATCGCCTCCGCCGAGCGCCAGCTCTTCGACCTGCGCACCGCCGCCGCCGACGACTCCCGCATCCTCGGCGCCCTCGGCGACGGCGGCCTGCTGCCGCCCGGCCCGGACGTGCTCGCCACCGTCGAGTACCTCGGCGAGCAGGGCATCCCGGCACTCCCGGGCTGGCGCTATCTCGCCCAGGCCGTCGACCCCGCCGACCACGCCGCCGTCCTCGCCGCCCGCCCCGAGCTGGTCGACGGCGTCGTGATCACCGACCCCGTCTCGTACGCCCGCGCCCGTGAGGTGCTGAGCACGGCGGCGCTGCTGCCGCGCTCCACCGTCGCCGTCGGCACCGCCGCCGCGCTGCTCGCGCCCGTGCCGAGCCCGGATTCCGGCGAGGACGCGGGCGTGTTCCTCGTCCCGCCGAACCCCGCCATGCACGACGAGCACGCCGCCGACGAGGAGCGGCACGCCCTGCGCGCCCGCGCCGCCGCGCGCGACGAGGAGATCCGTACGCTCGCGGCCCGGCTCACCGGCGACCGTTCGCTCGCCGCCCGGATCGGCTCGTGGCGCGCCGACTGCCCGCCCGGCATGATCGCCGAGCTGGCCGCCGTCGCCGCCACCGCGCGCGAGACCGCCGAGGCGGCCGCGGCCACGCTCGCCGAGGCCCGGACGGTACGGGCGGAGGCCGACGAGGCCGCCGCCGTCGCCGCCCGCGTACGGGACGAACGTCAGGAGGCCGCCCAGCGCGCCCGCCGCGTCGCCGACGCCCTCGCGGGCCTGGCGTTCCGGCTCCGCGAGCGCTCCGCCTGGCAGGCCAAGCTCCGCGAACTGGCCGACGACGCCGCCGAGTCCGAGGCCCGGGCACAGACCTGCCTGGAGCGTGCCCGCGCCGCCGACGAGGACCGCCGCGCCGCCCAGCGGGCCGCCGACGACGCCCACCGCACCGCGCGCGCCCTGCGCGCCGAGCGCGCCGAGATCGCCGGCGCCCCCGACCAGCTCCCCGAGGTGGACGCGGCCGCCCCCCGCACCGCGCTCCCCACCCTCCGCGAGGCGTACCGCGCCGCGTCCCAGCTCTACGAGAAGGTCGGCGTCGGCGCCGACCTGCGCGCCGAACAGGCCCGAGCCGAGAGCGACGAGTCCGCCGCCCTCGCGGAGCTCGACCGCCTCACCAACAAGGTCCGCACCCGCGCCGAGCAGCTCCTGGAGTCCACCGACGGCGCCGACGGCCCCTCCCGGCAGGCCGCTGCCGCCCGCGCCGAAGCCCTCGTCCAGATGCTGGAGACCCGCGCGTCCGAGGCGAGCGAGAAGCTCGGCCGGCTCCGCGGCGAAGCCGAACGACTGGCCCCGGAGGACGCCGAGTCGCACACCGAACTGCCCGAGGACCAGGTCCCGGTCGACGCCGAGCAGGCCCAGACCCTGCTCCGTACCGCGTCCGCCGAACTCGCCTCCCGCAGCGACGCCCTGGAAGCCGCACGGACCGCGCACGCGAGCCTCCTGCGGGCCCACCGCGCCGCCGAGGACGCCGCCGGCGGCTTCGACGAGACCGCGGCGCTCCTGCGCGACCTGCTGCGCGACCACGCCGAGGACGAGGAGGACGGACCGGAGACGTACCCCGGCACGCTGGAGGAGGCGCGGCACACCGCGGCCGAGGCCCGCCGCTCGCTGCGCGCCTGCGCCGCCGAGCTCTCCGCGGCCGACGCCGCCGTCCGCGAGGCCAGTGACATCCTCGTCCGGCACGCCAACTCCACCCGCTACGAGCAGGTCCGCACCCCCGCCCGGCAGCAGATCCGCGAACTGCCCGCGGCCGCGCTGCCCGAGCACGCGGCGAAGTGGGCGGAGGCGTTCGCGCCCCGGCTCCGCGTCCTCACCGACGAGCTGGAGCAGCTGGAGCGCAACCGCGACTCGATCGTCGACCGGCTGCGCGGACTCGTGGAGTCCGCGCTGACCACGCTCCGCTCCGCGCAGCGCCTGTCGCGGCTGCCCGAGGGGCTCGGCGAGTGGTCGGGCCAGGAGTTCCTGCGCATCCGCTTCGAGGAGCCGGACCAGGCCACCCTCACCGAACGGCTCGGCGAGGTCATCGACGAGGCGACCCGCGCCGCCGTCAAGAAGAACTCCGACATGCGCCGGGACGGCATGTCCCTGCTCCTGCGGGGCGTTCAGGCGGCGCTCGAGCCGCGTGGCATCGCGGTCGAGATCCTCAAGCCCGACGCCGTGCTGCGGGCCGAGCGCGTACCGGTCGGGCAGATGGGCGACGTCTTCTCCGGCGGCCAGCTCCTCACCGCCGCCATCGCGCTGTACTGCACGATGGCCGCGCTGCGCTCCAACGACCGGGGCCGGGACAAGCATCGCCACGCGGGCACCCTGTTCCTGGACAACCCGATCGGCCGCGCCAACGCCACGTACCTGCTGGAGCTCCAGCGGGCCGTGTCGGACGCCCTCGGCGTCCAGCTGCTGTACACCACGGGTCTGTTCGACACGACCGCGCTCGCGGAGTTCCCGCTGGTCATCCGCTTGCGCAACGACGCCGACCTGCGGGCCGGGCTGAAGTACATCAGCGTGGAGGAGCACCTGCGCCCGGGTCTGCCGCAGCCGAGTGCGGAGGGCGAGGCCATCCACGGCGAGATCACCGCGACCCGGATGTTCCGCCGTACGCCGGCGGAGGAGTCCGTCCAGCAGTAGCAGTAGCAGTAGCAGTAGCAGTAGCAGTAGCAGTGAGTACGAGGAACGGCCCGGCCCCGCAGGGGGACCGGGCCGTTCGTCGACTCTCCTGCCTCAGGCGGCCTCGGACAGCGCAGGCGCCGCCTCCGCTCGCACGGGCTCCTCGTGCCGCACCGAGTCCTCGCGCCGTCCCGACTCCTCGTCCCGCGCCGACTCCTCGTGCCGTCCCAACTCCTCGCGTGGCACCGACTCCTCGCGCCGCACCGACTCCTCGTCCCGCGCGGGCTGTTCGTTCCGCGGGGTCTGCGTGTCGCGACGTATCCCCGCCGCCCCGTGACCCGGTTCGCCGTCCGGCACCTGCGTGGCCTTCCGCGCCCGGCGCCGCTCGCGCCGCGGCCGGCGCGCGGCGCTGCTCGGCTCGGACACCACACCGTTCCGCTGCCGCCACACCTGACGTGTCACCCACACATCGAGCACACTCCAGGTCGCCACCACCGTGCTGCCCACCGAGGTGAGCAGCATCGGAAACGCGAGCCAGGAGTCGGTGACCGCGCAGAAGAACGCCACCATTCCCTGTATGAGCGTCACCGACGTGAGCAGCACGGCCCGCACGGCGGCGGTACGCACCGGGTCCGGCATCCGGCGCCGGCCCTTCTCGTCCTCCACCCACAACTGCCGCGCCGATCGCGCCTCATGCACCATCGTGTCGTCACTCCCCACCGCTGACCCGTCCTCAGGGGTGGTTGCCCGTCTTACCTGGCTTTACGCGGACACACCCCGCCCCGTACACAATGACGCTCGGCAGAGGGAAAAGGTTTCCCCGCGTTCGTACCGGAACGAACACTTCCAGCCATCTGCCGTACCCGTTCGGGCAACGTCCCGCCAGGTGTCCTGCGCCACAGTGTCGAATCCCAACTCCCCGAATACCAGGACATCTCATGATCAACGCTCACTCGAGAGGCTGAAAATCGCCCGGACATGCCTTCGGGTTGGCTGTGATGCAGTAGTAGGCTCGCGCCGCCGTTTGTTGAAGCTGATGGTTGACGCCATGTGTTGACGCTGTGTGTTGACGCCACGCGTCGCAAACGAGGACTTCCGCGCCGGGCGGAGGCCGAACTGGGGGAGGCCATGCGCTTTCGCGGGAAGTCCATCCGCCGGAAGATCGTGGCGTTGTTGCTGGTGCCGCTCGTGTCCCTCACCGGCCTCTGGGGTTTCGCCACGGTACTCACCGGCCGCGAGGCCGACCAACTCCTCGACGTCGGCTACATCGTCGAGAAGGTCGGCTACCCCATCGAGGACACGGCCCGCGTCATCCAGAAGGAACGCCGGCAGTCGCTGATCTATCTGGCCGATCCGCGTGCCTCGGACTCTCTCACCGACCTGCGCAAGCAACGCGAGGCCACCGACCGTCAGATCGCCCTCATCCGGCAGAACGCCGCGGACTCCGGCGTGCAGGAGGAGATGCGGCCCCTCGCCTCGCAGCGGCTCGAATCGCTGCTGACGGCGCTCGACGGCCTCGACGCACTGCGCCGCTCCGTGGAGAACCGCAGCATCGGCCGCATGCAGGCCCTCGACTTCTACAACCGCGTGGTCGATCCCTGCTACAGCTTCCTCATGACCCTCCACGCGCTCGAGAACGTGGAGATGGACAAGCAGGGCCGCGCCCTCGTCGGCATCACCCGCGGTCGCGAGATGCTCGCCCGTGAGGACGCCCTCGTCGTCTCCGCCCTCATCTCCGAACGCGTCACGGCCGAGGAACTCCGCGCGGTCACCGACCTCGTCGCCCACCGCAAGCTGCTCTACGAGGTGAACCTCGAAGTCCTGCCGACCGTCGAGCGCGAGAAGTTCGAGAGGTACTGGGGCAGTCCCGACACCGAGCCGCTGCGCCGCGCCGAAGAGGCCCTGATCGCCGCGGGTCCCACCAAGAACCCGCGCGCCATCACTGCCGAGCGCTGGGAGGAACGGGCGAACCCGGTCCTCGACGACCTGGCGCGGGAGAACACGGCCGCGGGCGACCGCTACCAGGAGCGCGTCCAGCCCGCCGCCTACAGCGTGCTGCTCAAGGCGGGCATCGCCGGTGTCCTCGGCTTCCTCGCCCTGCTCGTCTCCCTCGTCGTGTCCGTCCGCGTCGGCCGCGAACTCGTCCGCGACCTGCGCCGGCTGCGCAAGGAGGCCCAGGAGGTCTCCGGCGTACGACTGCCCAGCGTCATGCGCCGCCTCGCCGCCGGCGAACACGTCGACGTCGAGACCGAGGTGCCGCAACTGCGGTACGAGGAGGACGAGGTCGGCCAGGTCGGCCGGGCCCTCAACACCCTCCAGCGGGCCGCCGTCGAAGCCGCCGTGAAGCAGGCCGACATGCGCCGCGGCGTCTCCGAGGTGTTCGTCAACCTGGCCCGCCGCAACCAGGTACTGCTGCACCGCCAGCTCACCCTCCTCGACACCATGGAACGACGCACCGAGGACACCGAGGAACTGGCCGACCTGTTCCGGCTCGACCACATGACCACGCGCATGCGCCGCCACGCCGAGGGTCTCGTGATCCTCTCCGGCGCCGCCCCCTCCCGCCAGTGGCGCAAGCCCGTCCAGCTCATGGACGTCGTACGCGCGGCGGTCGCCGAGGTCGAGGACTACGAACGGATCGAGGTGCGCCGCCTGCCCCGTCTCGGTGTGGGCGGCCCCGCCGTCGCCGACCTCACCCACCTCATCGCGGAACTCCTCGAGAACGCCACGGTGTTCTCGCCCCCGCACACCGCCGTCCAGGTGCTCGGCGAGCGGGTCGCCAACGGCTTCACGCTCGAGATCCACGACCGCGGCCTCGGCATGAACCCCGACGCCCTGCTCGACGCCAACCTCCGGCTGGCCGAGACCCCCGAGTTCGAGCTCTCCGACACCGACCGGCTCGGCCTCTTCGTCGTCAGCCGGCTCGCCCAGCGCCAGAACGTCCGCGTCTCGCTGCAGCCCTCGCCGTACGGGGGGACCACCGCGGTCGTCTTCATCCCGGCCACGCTGCTCACCGACGCGCCCGAGACGCAGGGCGCGGGCTTCCGCCTGGACCGCAAGAGCCTGGACCGCGGGCCTGCGGAGCGTGGGCTCGCGGAGCGTGAGAACGGCGCCGCCGAGCAGCCGGGACGCCGTCCCGCTCTCACCAAGGTGCCGGGCGGCGCGCCCCGGGCCACCGGATCCGCGCGCTCCGCGGCCTCCCCGCTCCTGGACGGCCCGCTCGACGGGCCCGTCGAGCTCGAACCTCCCCTCGGTACCTCCGGCTTCGAGGAACTGCTCGCGCCGTCCGCCGCGGACCTGGAGGACACCGAGAGCGAACGCGGTGGCCTCTTCCGCCCCCGGGACCACCGCCGCGGCCTCGCCCCGGCCCCGAGCGCCGAACAGCACCACCAGACCCCGGACCAGTCGCCCGACCGGGCGCCCCGGGACCGCGGCCCCGTGCCGCTGCCCCGGCGCCGCCCGCCCACGCTCGTCGTCGACCACGGCCGCCGGGTCGACGAGCCGGGCCGCGCCCACCCGATCTCCGGCCCGGACACCGACTCACCGGGCACCCCGCCCACGCTGGTGCCCGTACCGCCCGACGGCCCGGTCCCGGCCCGCGGCCTCGGAGCGCCGACCGGTCCCGTGCAGCCGGACCGCCCCGTGCCGCCCGACGGTTCCGTACAGCCCGACGGTCCGGCGCCGTTCGGCGGACTGCCCCGCCGGGTCCGCCAGGCGAGCCTCGCGCCCCAGCTGCGCGTGACGGGCGAACGCACCGACGACAAGGCGAAGACGTCCACCGGCTCCGCCGCCTCAGCCGACACGGACTTCGAGCGCGACGCCGAGGAAGTGCGCAGCCGCATGGCCTCCATGCAGCGCGGCTGGCAGCGCGGACGACGGAAGAACGCAGAGACGACAGCACCAGGAACGACACCCGAGGGGGACGGTCGATGACCGCACCGAACGCCGCAGCAACCAACACCTCCGGAAACGCCAACGGCGAGCTGAACTGGCTCCTCGACGAGCTGGTCCAGCGGGTGGCGTCCATCCGCAAGGCGCTGGTGCTCTCCAGCGACGGACTTCCCACCGGTGCCTCCGCCGACCTGACCCGCGAGGACGGCGAGCACCTCGCCGCCGTCGCTTCCGGCTTCCACAGCCTCGCCAAGGGCGTCGGCCGCCACTTCGAGGCGGGCAAGGTCCGCCAGACCGTCGTGGAGCTGGAGGACGCGTTCCTCTTCGTCACGGCGGCGGGCGACGGCAGCTGCCTCGCCGTCCTCGCGGACGCCGACTCGGACGTCGGCCAGGTCGCCTACGAGATGACACTGATGGTCAAGCGGGTCGGCGCCCACCTCGCGACGGCCCCTCGCTCCGGACTGTCCGCCGGAGGGTGAGTGGGGGGACACCATGACTGACGGCACGACTGACGGCATGATCGACGGCACGACCGACGCGGACCCGCAGAACCACGGGCCGGGCCCAGCCCACCACTGGTTCGACGACGATGCCGGGCCGGTGGTCCGTCCGTACGCGATGACCCGCGGCCGGACCAGCGCCGCGACCCGTCATCGGCTCGACCTGATCGCCGTGGTGGTACCCGAGCCCGCCGCGGACGATCCCGGCCGGGACCAGACGCTCTCCCCGGAACACGTGGAGATCGTCGAACGCTGCTCGGACTCGCCGCAGTCGATCGCCGAACTCGCCGCCGGACTCGACCTCCCCGTCGGGGTCGTCCGGGTCCTCGTCGGCGATCTCGTCGAGGACGAACTCGTCCATGTGACCCGCCCCGTTCCGCCGGCCGAGCTGCCGGACGTGAGCATTCTCCGCGAGGTGATCAATGGCCTTCGGGCGCTCTAGCCGCACCAAGCCGTTCGTCGAACCGGTGACCTTGAAGATCCTGGTCGCGGGCGGTTTCGGGGTGGGCAAGACGACGCTGGTCGGCGCCGTCAGCGAGATCAGACCGCTGCGCACCGAGGAGATCCTCAGCGAGGCCGGACGGCCCGTCGACGATCTCCACGGGGTCGAGAACAAGTCGACCACCACGGTCGCCATGGACTTCGGGCGGATCACCCTCCGCGAGGACCTGGTCCTGTATCTCTTCGGCACGCCCGGCCAGGACCGCTTCTGGTTCCTCTGGGACGAGCTGGCGCAGGGCGCGCTCGGGGCGGTCGTCCTGGCCGACACTCGTCGTCTGGAGGACAGCTTCGCGGCGATCGACTACTTCGAGCGGCGCGGCATCCCCTTCACGGTGGCGGTCAACTGCTTCGAGGGCGCGCGCCGGTTCCCGGCCGAGAGCGTGCGCGGGGCACTCGACCTCGACCCCGAGGTCGAGCTGCTGATGTGCGACGCGCGCGACCGGGAGTCCGTGAAGAACGTCCTCGTGGCCGTCGTCGAGCACGCCCTGGTCCTGGCGGACCGGGGCGCCACGCCCGTCGCCACCTGACACCTGAGACGGCCGGGCAGTGGTGGTGCCGCTCAGCGGACCGCCACCACCGCCGACCCGTGCCCGAACAGCCCCTGGTTCGCGGTGATCCCGACCCGCGCACCGGGCACCTGCCGGTCGCCGGCCGTGCCCCGCAACTGCCAGGTGAGCTCGCAGACCTGCGCGACGGCCTGGGCGGGCACGGCCTCGCCGAACGAGCCCAGGCCCCCGCTGGTGTTGACCGGGACGCGGCCACCGAGCGCCGTGGCTCCTTCTCGTACCAGCTTCGCGCCCTCGCCCGCCGCGCACA
Organism: Streptomyces sp. NPDC059875; assembly: GCF_042731085.1. Classification (NCBI taxonomy): domain Bacteria; kingdom Bacillati; phylum Actinomycetota; class Actinomycetes; order Kitasatosporales; family Streptomycetaceae; genus Streptomyces; species Streptomyces sp. NPDC059875. The sequence goes on along the minus strand of NZ_JBHWJZ010000031.1, from coordinate 13,995 downwards.
GACCGATGTCCTCGTACCACTCCAGCTCCAGCGCGGTGGACAGGTCGTACACCTCCGCGAGCGACAGGTCCTCGGGTCCCAGCCCCGCCTCCTCGTAAGCGGCACGCGCGATCGAGGCGCGGAAGGTGTCCGGCGCGGGGGAGACGGCGACCGCGGAGTCGGTCGCGATGTCCGGGAGGTCGAGGACCGCCTTCGGGTACGTCGGTGTGACGGTGGAGACGGCCCGGATACGGACCGGGTCCCGGTGCCCGTGTCGGCGGGCGAACTCCATGCTGGAGAGCACCAGCGCCGCACCCCCGTCCGAGGTTGCGCAGATGTCGAGCAGCCGCAGCGGATCGGCGACGACGGCCGATGCAGCGACCTCCTCGGCGCTCACCGCCTTGCGGTAGCGGGCGAGCGGATTGAGGGCGCCCGCCGCCGCGTTCTTCACCTTGACCTGGGCGAAGTCGTCCACCGTGTCCCCGTACAGAGCCATCCGACGGCGGGCGTAGAGCGCGAAGTACGCGGGATTGGTCGCCCCGAGGACCCGGAAGCGCAGCCAGTCCGGATCGTCCGGCCGCTCCCCGCCCGCCGGAGCGAAGAAGCCCTTGGGCGCCGAGTCCGCCCCGACGACCAGCACCACGTCCGCCAGACCCGCGAGGATCTGGGCCCGCGCGGCGCCGACCGCCTGCGCTCCCGAGGCACAGGCCGCGTACACGCTGGTGACGCGCGCCCCCTGCCAGCCCAGCGCCTGCGCGAAGGTCGCCCCCGCCACGTATCCCGGGTACCCGCACCGCACGGTGTCGGCGCCGACCACCGAACCGACGTCCTTCCAGCTCAGCCCGGCGTCCGCGAGCGCCGCCCGGGCCGCCACGGTCCCGTACTCGACGAAGCTGCGCCCCCACTTGCCCCAGGGGTGCATCCCGGCCCCCAGCACGGCGATGTCGTTCATGACCGCTCCTCCGTCACGCGCGCGTGCACCGGCCGCCAGTGCCAGGTGGTCCAGATGTGTGCGTCGTCCTCGTTGAGGACTCCCGGCACGACCTCGACCTCCATGCCGACGGCGAGGTCCGCGGTCCGCACCCCGGGCGCCGCCTGCCCGAGCACCACCATCGCCTCGGCGGCCAGTTCCACCGCGACCAGGGTGTACGGCTGCCAGGGCGCGTCCGGATCGGAGACGTAGGGAGCGGGCGGGCGGTAGCGGCCGTCGGTGTACGACCACACGCGGCCACGCCGGGAGAGCGGGGTCTCGACGAGCTCGCCGCCGCCCGGGCAGCCGGGGTTGCGGCACCAGGAGTCCTCGCGGGGGAAGAAGACCGAGGAGCACGCCGTACAGCGGGTCCCGAGGAGCCGGAAGTCCCCGTCCCCGCCTTCCTCGCCGTCGTCCGTGAACCATCCGGCCACCACCGGTCTGCGCGTCCGTGCCACGACGGCCCTCCCGACCTCGAGATCGCATGAATCTGACGAAGCGTCAGGAGTCTGTCATGGATGCCGCGCGCTGAGAACCGTACGGGCCTTTACCGCGTCCTTACGTACGGAACGGGCGGCCGGGACCCACGGGGGTGGTCCCGGCCGCCCGTTGTCCACCGGACGTCACCTTCCGCCGATCAGTGACCGGCCACCGACCGCCGCGCCACCGGGAAGTCGAAGAAGGTGCTCGGGAACGGCTCCGGCTTGAACGTGAAGTGCCACCACTCCTCGGGCAGATTCACGAATCCCTGCTCCGCCAGCGTCCCCTTCAGGAGCTGCCGGTTGGCCCGCTGCGCACCCTGGATCCGTGGATCGTCGGTGTGCGACAGCGTGTCGAAGCAGTCGAAGCCCGTCCCCATGTCGACGGAGTTGTCGGGGAAACGCTCGGCCCGCGGGGCGTAGCACTCCACCAGCTCCTCGCCCGGCACGTACGGGCGGGTCGGTGCGGCCGGCAGTTTCACGATCGTCAGGTCGACCGTAGAACCGCGGCTGTGCCCGGACTTCTCCGCGATGTAACCGTCCGCGAACAGCCTCGACTTGTCGACAAGGGGATAGAACTCCGGCTTCATCCGCTCGTCCTCGAGATCCTTGGCCCAGCGGACGAAGTGGTCGACGGCCCGCTGCGGCCGGTAGCAGTCGTAGACCTTCAGTGAGTAGCCCCGCGCGCGCAGCTTCATCTGCGCGCGGTGCAAGGCCTCGGCGGCGGGACGGGTCAGGATGCACAGCGGTTGGCGGTAGCCGTCGACCTCCTCGCCCACGAAGTTGTGCTCCGTGGTGTAGCGCATCTCCTGAATGATCGTCCGGTCCACCGAGCTCAGCGCCACGAACTCCTTCGGAGCCTTCGGCTCCGGCTCGGCCTGCGCGGACGGTACGGCCGCCGTGGCGGCGAGCAGACCGGCGGTCGCCAGCACACCGAGGGTACGGAAAACGGAAGCAAGTCCTGTCATGTGCACCGTCTATCAGTTCCGGGAGGCACGGGAAAGGGTGATCGCATACGGTCCTGCCTGTGAAGGACTCCTACTGCTCCGCCTGCGGCACCCTATACGCCGAGCCCGCCGCCTGGCCCCGCCGGTGCGCCGGCTGCGGCTCCGTCGCCTACCGCAACCCGCTGCCCGTCGCCGTGGCCCTGCTCCCCGTAACGGACGTACGGGGGACCGGACTTGTCGTCATCACCCGCACGATCGAACCCGCCAGGGGCGGAGTCGCGCTCCCCGGCGGCTTCATCGACCATGCCGAGGACTGGCGCGACGCCGTCGTCCGCGAACTGCGCGAGGAGACGGGGATCGAGGCGCCGGCGGCGGAGGTACGGCTCGCCGACGCCCTCAGCTCGCCGGCCGGGCACCTTCTCCTCTTCGGCCTGCTCCCGCCCCGCCCTGCCGGCGACCTGCCGCCCTCCGCCCCCACCGACGAGACCACCGGTCACCACCTGCTGCACGCCCCGGCGGAACTGGCCTTCCCCCTGCACACGGAGGCGGTACGGCGCTGGTTCGCGGGGCGGTACGCCTCCTGCGACGGCTGAGGGAGGCTGGTGACGCCTGCGACGGCTGAGAGGTTGACCGCCTGCGACGGCTGAGGACCGCCAAGGACGGCTGAGGACGGCTGAAGGCGGTCACCCCGCCAGGCCCCGCACCCGCACCGGAAGCGCCACCTCCTCCGAGCCCGCGTCCGTCACCCGCTCCACCACCACCCGGCCGTCCACCAGCCGCGAGGCGTAGCGCTCGATCTCGCCCGGCTCCCATCCGTCCCCGGTGTCCCGTACGACGAGCCCACCGCCCGTGCGTCCGGCCGCCGGCGCCCACACCTCCAGCTCCAGACCCCCGTCCGCACCCCGCACCGGAATCACCGACCCCGCTCGCGCGAGCACCGGGATCCGGGACGGGGGCGCGTCGAGGAGGACCTGCCCCGGCCCCTCGTACGCCCGACCCGTCGCGGTGTCGTACCAGCGCCCGCGCGGCAGCCGCACCGCACGCCGGTCGGCGCCCCGGGCGAGGACGGGCGCCACGAGCAGCGCGTCGCCCACCAGGAACGCGTTCTCGCAGTCCCGCAGGGCCCGGTCCTCCGGCGCGCCCCACCACACCGGCCGGACGTACGGAGCCCCCGTCAACCGGGCGAGCTGGGCGAGCGTGACGAAGTACGGCCGCATCCGCTCACGCTCGGCGAGCGCCACGCGCGCGTGCTCCAGGACCTCGGGCCCGAACTCCCACGGCTCACGCCGACCCGCGTCGATCGCCGCGTGCGTACGGAACAGCGGCAGCCACGCACCCAGCTGGAACCAGCGCAGGAACAGCTCCGGCGACGGACTCCCGTCGAAGCCGCCGACGTCCGGCCCCGAGTACGGCACCCCGCACAGCCCCAGCCCGAGAACCAGCGAGAGGGAGGCCCGCAGCCCCGGCCACCCGGTCGACACATCGCCCGACCAGGTCCCGCCGTACCGCTGCATCCCGGCCCAGCCCGAGCGCGAGAAGAGGAACGGCCGTTCGTCCGGCCGCAGCCGGCGCAGCCCTTCGTACCCGGCCCTGGCCATCGTCAGCCCGTAGACGTTGTGCGCCTCGCGGTGGTCGCCGCCTCGCCCCTCGAGGGCGTGCCGGGACGAGCGCGGCAGCGACTGGTCCCCGAAGGGCGAGAAGGAGACCGGTTCGTTCATGTCGTGCCAGACCCCGGAGAAGCCCTGGCCGAGCCGCTCCTCGTACAGGCCGCCCCACCACTCCCGTACCGCCGGATCGGTGAAGTCCGGATAGGCGCACTCGCCCGGCCAGACCACCCCCTGGACCTCGTTCCCGCGCCCGTCGCGGACGAACGCGCCGACCGCGGTACCGCTGTCGTAGACCGTGTTCCCCGGCTCCGCCTTCACCGCCGGGTCCACGATCGACACCAGCCGTACCCCCTGCTCCCGCAGCTCGCCCGCGAGCCCCGGCAGATCGGGAAAGCGCTCGCGGTCCACCGTGAACACCTGGTGCCCGTCGTAGTGGTCGATGTCCAGATGCAGCACGGACAGCGGCAGTCCCCGCTCGCGGTAGCCGTCCACCACCCGCCGAACCTCACGCTCGCTGCCGAACCCCCAGCGGGCGTGCTGCGGACCCAGCGCCCAGGACGGCGGCAGCGCCGGCGCACCTGTCAGCGCCGCCCAGCCGTGGAGCACGCGCGCGGGGGTCCCGACCACCACCCAGCAGCGCAGTGGTCCGCCGCCCATCCGGACCTCGCTGGTCCCCGGCCGGTCGTGCCCGGACCCGGCCCCCTCCTCACCTTCGGTGAGGGTGATCAGGCCGTCCCAGGAGTTGTCGTGGAACGCCAGGTGTGTGCCCGCGTCCGAGACGACGAACTGCACCGGCATCGTGATGTACAGCGGATCGTCGCCGGGGGAGAAGCTCCCCTTGGGGTCGGTGTTCCACAGCCGGTACGAACCGTCGCGCAGCCGCGGCCCCGACGCCCGCCCGCCGAGTCCGAAGAAGCGCGCGTCCGCCGGCACCTCGCTGCGCTGCACCCAGCGCGCGGGCCCACCCGCGACCGGCTCCCACCAGCGTGGCGGCAGATCCCGGCGCAGCACCACACCCCCGGGCGTACGGACCTCGACCGCCCCGTGGCGGGACACGGCGACCGTCACCCGTTCCGACACCACCCGCCAACCACCGTCGGTGTCCGGCTCGAGCAGCGCCCGCGGGTCCGGCTCGGGCGCCTCGCCGGCCAACGCGTACGACGGGAGCGGCTCGGCCCCGTCCCAGCCCCAGAAGACCGTGCCCCCTGCCGACACACTGATCCGCAGATCGGAGCGGGCGAACCGGATGATCCCCCCGCCCGGCAGCGGCTCGACCTCGCCGACCGACCCCGGCACCCTGGCCCGCTCGGTCCCCCTCGGCGGCAACCCCCACGCATCCGTACGACGCTGCCGCCACGCCGAACGTACTGCCCGCAATCCCTGCACCGATCCGAACACCCTCACCGAACGCACCAGCTCACGACCGTCCATGCAGCTCACCCTGCCATTCGGCAGGGCCCGCGCGCGGTTCGTTCAACTGCCGTTCACCCGTGGTGGGAGCACATATTCAGCCACCCGACCATGGGCGGGGAACCCTGGTGCGAAAGCCGCTCCCATGGCATCGTCCCTGTCAGCCGCGTACACGCGCACACCCCAGCACGTGCGCGCGACACACGCACACCCCGCGTACCCCAGGGAGCCGCCCCATGACATCAGCGCACACCGAGCCGCTTTGGCAGCCGGACGAGGAACGCATCGCCGCCGCCGCGGTCACCCGCTTCCAGTCCTGGGCCGCCGAGCGCCACGGAGCCCCGGCCGACGGTGGATACCCGGCCCTGCACCGCTGGTCGGTGGACGAGCTGGAGTCGTTCTGGCAGGCCGTCGCCGAGTGGTTCGACATCCGCTTCTCCACCCCGTACGAGCGCGTCCTCGGCGACCGCTCGATGCCCGGCGCCGAGTGGTTCCCGGGCGCCACCCTCAACTACGCCGAGCACGCCCTGCGTGCCGCCGAGGAGCGCCCCCACGACACAGCCCTGCTCCATGTGGACGAGACACATGAGCCGCGCCCGATCAGCTGGGCCGAGCTGCGCCGACAGGTCGGCTCGCTCGCCGCCGAGCTCCGCGCCCTGGGGGTGCGCCCCGGCGACCGCGTCAGCGGCTACCTCCCCAACATCCCCGAGGCGGTCACCGCCCTCCTCGCCACGGCCGCCGTCGGCGCGGTGTGGACCTCCTGCGCCCCCGACTTCGGCGCACGCAGCGTCCTCGACCGCTTCCAGCAGGTCGAGCCGGTCGTCCTGTTCACCGTCGACGGCTACCGCTACGGCGGCAAGGAGCACGACCGCCGCGACACCGTCGCCGAGCTGCGCGCCGAACTTCCCACCCTCCGCGCGGTCGTCAACATCCCGCTCCTCGGCACCGACGCCCCCGAAGGGGCGCTCACCTGGTCCGACCTGACCTCCGCCGACGTGGAGCCGGTCTTCGAGCAGGTGCCGTTCGCCCACCCGCTGTGGGTGCTGTACTCCTCCGGCACGACGGGCCTGCCCAAGGCGATCGTCCAGTCCCAGGGCGGCATCCTGATCGAGCACTTCAAGCAGCTCGGCCTGCACTGCGACCTGGGCTCCGGGGACGTGTTCTTCTGGTACACCTCCACCGGCTGGATGATGTGGAACTTCCTCGTCTCCGGCCTGCTCACCGGCACCACGGTCGTCATCTACGACGGCAGCCCCGGCTACCCCGACACCGGCGCCCAGTGGCGGGTCGCCGAGCGGACCGGGGCGACGCTGTACGGCACCTCCGCCGCGTACGTCATGGCCTGCGCCAAGGCGGACGTCCACCCGGCGCGGGACTTCGACCTCTCGGCGATCAAGTGCGTCGCGACCACCGGCTCCCCGCTGCCGCCCGACGGCTTCCGATGGCTGCACGACGAGGTCCGTGAAGACCTCTGGATCGCCTCGGTCAGCGGCGGCACGGACGTCTGCTCCTGCTTCGCGGGAGCGGTCCCGACCCTCCCCGTCCACATCGGCGAACTCCAGGCCGCCGGCCTCGGCACGGACCTGCAGTCCTGGGACCCGTCCGGCAAGCCGGTCATCGGCGAGGTCGGCGAACTCGTCGTCACCAACCCGATGCCGTCCATGCCGATCCACTTCTGGAACGACCCCGACGGCAGCCGCTACCGCGACAGCTACTTCGAGATGTTCCCGGGCGTGTGGCGCCACGGCGACTGGATCACGATCACGGACCACGGCTCGGTCGTCATCCACGGCCGCTCGGACTCCACCCTGAACCGCCAGGGCGTACGGATGGGCAGCGCGGACATCTACGAGGCCGTCGAACGGCTCCCGGAGATCCGCGAATCCCTCGTCATCGGGCTCGAAGAGCCGGACGGCGGCTACTGGATGCCGCTCTTCGTCCATCTCGCGGAGGGCGCGACCCTGGACGACGCGCTGATCGCCCGCATCAAGCAGACGATCCGCACCGAACTCTCCCCGCGCCACGTCCCCGACGACATCATCGAGGTCCCCGGCGTCCCCCACACCCTCACGGGCAAGCGCATCGAGGTCCCGGTCAAACGCCTCCTCCAGGGCACCCCGATGTCCAAGGCGGTCAACCCGGGCTCGGTCGACAACCTCGACCTGCTCCCCTTCTACGAGAGCCTGGCCGCGACCCGACGCACGTAGCGGCCCTCCCGCCCTCACCACCCCCGCGGCGCGAAGCTCCCGCGCCGCGGGGGTTCGGGGGCGTGGCGCCAGCCTCGTATAAGAAGGGGGAGTTCCCCTACCCCCCGTACGTCGCCTGCGACTCGCCCAGTACCTCCGCGAAGTCCGCTGCCAGACGCCCGGCTGCCTCGACGCCCAGCGTCGCTGTCGTGATCCGCACCGCCGTCGGCGACGCGATGCGGAACCGCGCCCCGGCCGCCACCCACCAGCCGCGCGTCCGCAGCCCGTTGACCACGGCCGACTCGTCCCGCACCGGCACCCAGACGTTCAGCCCGCTCGGCCCCACCGCCCTGATCCCGTGCCCCGCCAGCGCGTCGATCAGCGCCGCACGCCGCGATGCGTACGCCGCCGTGCCCGCCGCCACCAGCTCAGTCACCCCCGGGTCCGTGAACAGCCCGGCCACCGTCTCCTGCAGGACGTGACTGACCCAGCCGGACGTCATCAGCATCCGCCCGTCATGTCGTGCCAGCGTCGCCGCGTCACAGGCGAGCCCGGCCCACCGCAGGTCGATCCCCAGATGCTTGGACGAGGTCCGCACCTGCGCCCACCGCTCGAGACCGGCCGCCGCCAGGGTGAACGCCCGCGCCCCCGCGACGTCCGCGTTGTGGTCGTCCTCGACGACGAGGACGTCCGGGAACTCCCTGAGCACCGCGACGAGTTCGTCCCGGCGCGCCCGGCCGAAGTACGCACCCGTCGGACATTGTCCCCGCGGACTGCACACCACCGCCCGCACCCCGGCCCGCAACGCCGTCCGCAGGGCGTCCGGCACAAGGCCCTCCCCGTCCACCGCGACCGGGGCCATCCGCAGTCCCAAGGCCGGTACGAGGTCGAGGAGATGGTGGAACCCGGGATCCTCGACCGCCACCGCGTCCCCCGGCCGCAGCTCCGTCGAGAGCAGCCGTGCGATGCAGTCGAGCGCACCGTGGGCGAACGTCACGTGCTCCGCCGGTACCCCGTCCCGCTCGAACCAGTCCCGGGTCAGCTCCTCCAGCGCCCCGAGCCGGGGCGCCGCGCGGTGGGATCCGTACACCGGGCGCACCAGGGCGGGCGGTCGCAGATCCGGCAGGAACGCCGGGTCGGGATGACCGCCCGCGAGATCCACGAGACCCGCCGGTACCCGCGGCGGCCGTCGTGAGGCCACCGACGGCACCTCCGCGACCACCGTCCCGCCCCGCCCGCGGGTCATCACGACCCCGCGCCGGCGCAGCTCCTTGTACGCGGTGGCGACCGTGCCCGGACTGACTCCGAGCTCGTCCGCGAGCCGACGCACCGGAGGCAGCGCGTCCCCCGGCCCGAGCCCACCCTCGGAGACACCCTGCTCCACGGACGCGGCAATCCCCTTGGCCGTCGTCCCAATAATCGAATATTGTGTTGCCACGTACCGAACTATGTATCAATACAAAGCTCGAGTCAAGGGGGAACGAGTGAGCCGTTCATCGTGGAAGAACCGCATCCCGGGGGGTGTCGACGGCCGCCGGATGCTCGTCGTCAGCATCATCGACAAGACCGGCACCGGCCTCTGGGCCGGGTGCACCGCCCTCTACTTCACGTATGTGTCCGGTCTCGGCCTCGGCCAAGTCGGTCTCCTCATGACCGTCTCCGGCGGCGTGGGCATCGCAGGCGCCCCACTCGCCGGCCGCCTCGCCGACCGCTTCCCCCTCGTCCGGATCATCGCCGGCGCCCAACTCATGCGCGGCGCCGCCCTCCTCGCCCTCCTCACCACCGACAACTTCCTCCTGCTGACGCTCTACTCCGCGCTCGGCGCCCTCCCCGACCGTGCCGGCAGCGTCCTCATCAAGCTCTACGCGGCCCGTCTCGCCGGCCCCGACCGCGTCCGCTACCAGGCCATCCAGCGCACCACCGTCAACATCGGCTGGTCGATCGGCGGTCTCGGCGCCGCCGCCGCGCTCGCCACCGGCGGCACGCGCGCCTACGGGCTGCTCCTCATCGGAAACGTCCTCACCTACCTGGTGATCGCACTCCTCACCCTGCGCTGCGCCGAACCTCCCGCACCCGCCCGCGTCGCAGCCACCTCCGCAACACCCGACGGCCGAGCACCCGCCCAGCCCGCCAACCCCTGGCGCGACCGGACCTTCCTCACCTACACCGCCACCGAAGCCGCCCTCTTCCTCTACGACACGATCCTCCAGGTCGCCATCCCCCTCTGGATCGTCCACGCCACCAACGCGCCCGTCGGGCTCGTCCCGCTGCTCCTGGTCCTCAACACCGTCCTCGTCGTCGCCTTCCAGGTCCCCCTCGCCCGCTTCGGCGCCACCACCCAGGCCGCCCGGCGCCTCCTCGTCCCGCTCGCCGGCCTCTTCGTCCTCGGCACCCTCGCCCTCGCCGCCTCGGCCGCGGGCGGACGCGCCTTCGCCATCACCGCCGTCGTCGTCGCGGTCATCGCCCTGACGTTCGCCGAGATCATCCACGCGACCGCCTCCTGGGAACTCTCCGTCGCCCTGGCCCCCGCCGAGGCCCAGGGCGCCTACCTCGGCGTCCACGGCCTCGCCCACTCCACCCAGCGATTCGCCGGACCCCTCCTGGTCACCGGCGTGATGTCGGTCGGCGCACTCGCCTGGCCCCTCCTCGGCCTCGGCCTCGTCGCAGCGGGCGCCGCGCAGCACCGCCTGATCCGCGACCGGATCACCGAGAAGTCACTGTCAGTGGTGCCGGTTACGGTGAGTGAGCACTGATCGACAGAGCTCAGGGGGAGACATGACCCAGCACGGCACCACCACGTCCCTGCGCCGCGCCCTGCGCCGCGAAGTCCCCAGCACCGTCGGCCTCCTCGCCGACGAGGACGACTTCACCACCATGCGCCGGTACGACACCTTCGCCTTCCACGACCACCCGACCTACCTGCGCCAGGTCGAAGGCCTGCTCAAGGCACTCACCGCCCAGGGCGGGCACACCACCGTCGTCCTCTTCGACCCTGAGGAGTACGCCGAGTACTGCGAGGACACAGGCCTCGACCCCGACCGCCCCGCCAGCCGCAGCCGGTTCACCGCCGAACTGGCCGCCACCGGCACCCGCGTCCCCTACACCGGCCAGCCCATGACCACCCTCGTACCCACCCTCATCGACACGGCGGTCCGCCGCGCCACCTGGGAGTACGCCACGATGCTCCTCGCGGACACCGGAGACTGCGCCGACTGCGGGCAGGACATCGGCCGCGCCGCCTTCGACCAGGCCTCCCGCCTGCTCATGCGCCTCCTCGAAGCCGCCGGCCCCGGCACCCACCACCTCGTCTGCAGCGTCCCCGCCGCGGACGATCAACTCCTCGCGATCCTCCACGCCACCTGCGACGAGGACGGACCCGCCCACCTCGACAGCAGCGAGGGAGCCGAATTCGCCACCGTCCTCGCCGCCGGCATCGCACTCGACAGCCCCGGGGGAGTGGTCCTGCGCACCACGAGCCCCGGAGCACGCGACCGCCTCCACGGCTGGCGCCTCACCCGCGGGACCCTCCACCCCCTCACCGAAGCCGAAGTGTTCAGCGCTTACTGCACCGACGCCCGCACCGGAGAACCGCTCCCACCCGAACCCCACGTCGACTACCGCGCCGGCTTCGCCCTCGCCCCCGAGGACGACGACCGGCCCACCCACCACTGACGCCGAAGGGGCTCCCCGCCACCGACGTGACGGGAAGCCCCTTCGACACTCATGAACGCTCCGGGATCACTCCCCGGACAGCACCGCCTGCGCGGCCACCCGGGCCTCCTCGGCCGTGTCCGCCGCGCGCGCGGCAGCGGCCGCACGCTCGCACTGCGCCAGCGTGTACTTCGCGAGCGTCGCCCGCACATACGGAATCGACGCGGCACCCATCGACAGAGAGGTGACACCCAGACCCGTCAGCACACAGGCCAGCAGCGGATCCGAAGCGGCCTCACCACACACACCACAGCTCTTGCCCTCGGCCTTCGCCGCCTCGGCGGACAGCGCCACGAGGTCGAGCAGCGCCGGCTGCCACGGGTCCTGCAGCCGCGACACCGCACCGACCTGACGGTCGGCCGCGAAGGTGTACTGCGCCAGGTCGTTGGTGCCCAGCGACAGGAACTCCACCTCCTGCAGGATCGAACGCGCCCGCAGAGCGGCGGAGGGGATCTCCACCATGGCACCGAACTTCGCCTGCAGCCCCGCCTCACGGCACGCGTCGGCGAAAGCCTTCGCGTCCGTACGGTCGGCCACCATCGGCGCCATGACCTCGAGGTACACCGGCAGCCCCTCGACGGCCTTCGCCAGCGCCGTCAGCTGCGTCCGCAGCACCTCGGGGTGGTCCAGCAGCGAACGCAGGCCCCGCACACCCAGAGCGGGGTTGGGCTCGTCCGCCGGCGTCAGGAAGTCGAGCGGCTTGTCCGCACCGGCATCCAGCACCCGCACGACCACACGACCCTCGGGGAACGCCTCGAGGACCTTGCGGTACGCCTCGATCTGCTTCTCCTCCGACGGAGCCTTCTTGCTGTCGTCCAGGAAGAGGAACTCCGTACGGAACAGACCGACACCCTCGGCCCCGGCCTCCACCGCTGCCGGCACATCCGCAGGACCGCCGACATTGGCGAGCAGCGGCACCTTGTGCCCGTCCGAGGTCGCACCCGGGCCACTGGACGCGGCGAGCGCGGCCTTCCGCTCGGCGGCGGCCGCGGTCAGCGTCGCCTTCCGCTCCTCGGTCGGATCCACGAAGAGCTCACCGGTGGAACCGTCCACCGCGATGACCGTGCCCTCGCCGATCTCCCCGGCGCCCGGCAGGGCCACCACGGCCGGCACCCCGAGCGCCCGCGCCAGGATGGCGCTGTGGCTGGTCGGCCCGCCCTCCTCGGTCACGAAGCCCAGGACGAGCGCCGGGTCGAGCAGCGCCGTGTCCGCAGGAGCGAGATCCCGCGCGATCAGCACGTACGGCTCGTCGCTGTCCGGCACACCCGGCATGGGAACGCCCAACAGGCGGGCGACGATACGGTTCCGCACGTCGTCGAGGTCGGCGACCCGCCCGGCCATGTACTCACCCGCGCCCGCGAGCAGCTCGCGGTAGTGGGAGAACGCGTCGTAGATACCGCGCTCGGCCGTGCTGCCGACCGCGATCCGGCGGTCGACGTCGGCGATGAGCTCGGGGTCCTGGGCGATCATCGCCTGGGCCTCCAGCACATGCTGTGCCTCGCCCCCGGCCAGATTGCCGCGCGCAATCAGGTCGGCAGCCACAGCTTCCACGGCCTGGCGGGCGCGCCCCTGTTCGCGCTCCGCCTCCTCGGCGGGAATCTGCTTGGCCGGCGGCTCCAGAACCGCCGTACCCATGTGCCGGACCTCGCCGATCGCCACTCCGTGGCTGACGCCGACGCCTCGCAGCGTTGTCTCCATCTCACCCGTCTCCGATAGAGCGGCGGCATCGGGCCGCCGCGATGAATGTCGAACTCGTGGTCGTCACGAGGACGACGCCGGCCTCAGTTCCAGCCGAAGAGCTGGTCGTCGGCCTTCACGTCGCCGCTCTCGACGACATCGGAGAGAGAGTCGGACGTGGCCTCAAGGGCCACGACGGGGCAGATGGGGGACTTGCCCGCGGCCTCGACCTCGGACGGGTTCCAACGGACGACGGCCTGTCCCCGCGTCACGGTGTCCCCCTTGCTCACGAGCAGCTCGAAGCCCTGCCCGTTGAGCTGAACGGTGTCGATCCCGAGGTGCGTCAGCACGCCGTGCCCCTCGCCGTCGACGACGACGAACGCGTGCGGGTGCAGAGAGACAATGACGCCGTCGACCGGCGACACGGCCTCCGACGGCTCACGTACGGGGTCGATGGCGGTGCCGGGACCGACCATCGCGCCGGAGAAGACCGGATCGGGTACAGCGGCGAGACCGATGGCGCGTCCAGCAAGTGGCGACGTCACGGTTGTCATGGGAAGCCTCCCAGGGGCGGAGATTGTGTGGCGCCGTCACTACCTGTCCTGGACGGCGTACTGCTCAGAAGCGTATGTCATACGAAGTCCTAGTTCCGCACGAGACGTACCAGTTGGCGGACCTAGGGACTACCCGAAACGATTTGCCTCTACTGACGGTGGGATGTACTGTCGTACTCCTGCCTGACCCCAACGCGGCTTTGAGTCGTGGGTCGGCAGCACCTATCAAGCCAGATCCTAACCCAAGTGGTCTACACCTCTGCATGCCTGCGGAGGGGTGGTCGGGGGGAGCGAAAAAGCCTGGTAGTGTTTGACCCCGCCGCAAGGGAAAACGCGAAAAGCGAATTCCCGAAACGGCAAACCCGCTCCAGCGGGTGGCAGAAACGGAAATCGGATCTGCTAAGCTGGAAACACGAAAGACCGAAGGGAAAAGCCCGGAGGAAAGCCCGAGAGGGTGAGTACAAAGGAAGCGTCC
>NZ_JBHWJZ010000030.1:0-105447 GCF_042731085.1 Streptomyces sp. NPDC059875 | reverse complement strand
CGCTCGACGCGGGGCGGGCGGTCCGGCGTCAGGGCCCTCCCCCTCGGGGGCTGGGCTCACGCCTGTGGGCGGGTGGCGGTGATGACGTAGTAGTCGAGGCTGCCCTCGCGGTAGGCGGTCAGGAAGTTGCGCGGCCAGGTGCCGGGCTTCCAGTGCTCCGACAGCCAGCGGTCCCAGCCCTCCCACACCTCCGGGCCGATGGAATCGGCCCGCGCGCCCGCCAGCCCGGCCCGGGTGAACGCCTCGGTCAGGCGGGTGACGGGGCGGGCGATGTCGAGGCCGTCGGCGTACGAGTCGAGGAGCGACGCGAGCCGCGCGCCGCGGCCGGGTTCGTCGTCCGGGGTGAAGAAACTCGCGACGGCCACCCGTCCGCCGGGCTTCAGGACGCGGGCCGTCTCGCGGGCGAAGGCGCTCAGGTCGTCGAAGTGCTGGGCGGCCTCGACGCTGTAGAGGCAGTCGAAGGCGGCGTCGCCGAACGGCATGTCCTCCGCCGCGCCGCGCGCGAACCGCAGCCTCGGCGCAGCGGTGTCCAGCAGTTCGGCGTTGGCGCGGCGGGCACGGTCCAGCTGCTGCGGGTGGATGTCCATGCCCGTGACGTGCGCAGGGTCGTACTCCCGGAGGGCCAGCGCACAGCCGACGCCGAGCCCGCAGCCGACCTCGAGGAGCCGCCGGCCCGCGAGCGAGCCGGCGCTGTCGAGCACATGCCGGTACATGTCCTGCTGGCTGCGGACACGATCGGGGACCGAGAGCGGCCCGGCGAGGTCGATAGCCCGCCAGTACCCGAAATTGATGAACCCTCCGGCGAACACCGGGACCGAACTGAGGTCGGCCGGCCCGTACGTGTTCCTGACCGTGTCGCGCATTTCCACCGATTCCGCCACCCGCGTCACCTCCGCGATCAGTGTGGCGGGGCCGGCCCGCCCGTGTCGATGGCGCCTGACTCCACTCGGCCCACCGGGGGCGGCCGGCGCACGACGTCCACGAGCACCGCGACTGCGAGCTCACGTGCCCAGACTGCATGAACGGGTGTCAGAACCGCCTCCTACACTCCTCGTGACGTGAAGATCTCTCGGAACGGAGCACAGTTGAGCCTCCCTCCGCTGACGGCCATCGGCATCAATGCCGGTTCCGGTGGGCTAGTCGTCGGCTTACGCAATGCCGGTTTCCGCAGTCTGGAGCTGGTCGAGCCCGACACGTACGCGGCCGAGACGCTCGCGGTGAACTCCCCCAATTCCCGGGTCGTGCGGTGCCGCGTGGCGGAGTACCTCCCCGCCGAGGACTACAGACCTTTTGAGCTCGATCTTCTCCACGCCCGTGCCGACCGCCCGCATCGCGAGACCGAACGCGACGACATTCCCCGCATCCTGGAGATGGTGGATGCGCTGAGACCCAAGGCGCTCCTGCTGGAGACACCTCCCGCTCTGCTCGACGCCCGGTTCGATGCCTACCGCGTCTTCGTGCGGGAGCGGCTGCAGCACGCCGGGTACGAACTCTGCGTCTGGACCGTGTACGACGCCCTCCAGTTCGGAGGACCCAGCCCGTGGAGCGTCGCCGTCCTGGTGGCCCTGCGCTCCGATACGGCACCGTTCTTCACACCACCCTCTCCTTTCTACGGAGTCGAGCCGCCGGACGTCTTCACACTCCTCGCGGCGAGCATGAAGCAGCGCTTCACCTCGGCCGCGCACCCGGACGCGGACTTCGCCTACCAGCGTTGGGCAGCCAGATCGGCGGGGGCTCCCGTACCCGTACTGGTGGACCTCCCCGAGGACACCGACGAGGACCGCTACCGCAACGACGTCTACGCGTGGCGCGCCTGCGGCATCGAGATCCGGCGCATCATGTCCGATCCGCAGGACGGTCTACGGGGGCCCGACGGCCCCTGCCTCACGGTGGACCAGGCCGCGCTCGTCCGCGGCTTTCCCAGCGACTGGACGTTCTACGGGCCTCAGCGGGAAGTGCGACGGCAGATCGCCACGGCGTCGTCCCCCCTGGTGGCGCGTGCGCTGGGCGATGCCATCGCCGAGGCGTTGCGGCGGGCACAGGAACCCGGCGCACCGATCGTGCGCACCCCGCCTCAACGGGTACCGGGCTGGTCGGCGGCCAGGATCGACGCCCTTCATCACGACGACTTCGAACAGTTCGTGGCCGGTCTCCTGATCCAGGACGGCTATCGGGTCGAGAAGGCCGGTGGAGGAAGTGGAGACGGTGGCATAGACGTCCTGGCGTACGACGCCCTGGGCTACCCGGTCATCGTGCAGTGCAAGCATTTCCGGGCCGGGATCAAGAAGGGCGTCTCCGTGCCCGTGGCCCGGGAGTTGTTCGGTGCCGCTCAGGCCATGCGCCCCCACGCCCGGGCTCTTCTGGTCACCAACGGACGCTTCACCGCCGACTGCCGCGTGTGGGCCACGGCGGAGGACCGCATCCGCCTCATCGACGGCTATGCGCTGCGGCAATGGGCGGCAGACGGAGCACAACTGAGCGATGTCGTCCGAGCCTGACGACGGGCCACCTCCTCGGCGATCTTTCGACATGGCTCCGGTCTCACCACCCCGGCAGCTCGCGTCGCATTCCGGAGACGTCGGCAGAGCCCTGAGCCCGCGGTACCCGGTGTCGAGGACGGCGGGCCCTGTCCATGCCCCTGGGGGTGCTGCCCTAGTCCAGAGCCGGTCTGACCAGCAAGATTCACCTGGCCTGTGACGGGCGGGGCCGTCCGCTGGCTTTCGTCGTGACGGGCGGCAACACCAACGACGGCACCCGGTTCACCACCGTGATGGAAGCGATTCGGGTCCCCCGGATCGGACCCGGGCGGCCCCGCACCCGGCCCGATCACGTCTTGGGCGACAAGGGCTACCGCTCGAAAGCGATCCGCACCTGGCTCCACCGCCGGGCATACCGCACACGATCCCCGAGCGTGCCGACCAGGTTCGCAACCGGGCCAGGCGCGGCAGCCGCGGAGGCCGCCCGCCGGCCGTCGATCTCGAGGCATACAGACGACGTTGCGGCGCCGGTAGGCGGCCTTGTCGAACCCGCAGGGCCGTTCACGGCGCCGTTTGCGGCCAGCGAGCTGGTCGATGCGTTCGGGGATCGTGGTCTTGATCCCGCGGTGGCGGAGATGGGCACGGAACGTGCGGGCGGAGTAGCCCTTGCACGCGGATGCGGCCGATCACGGCTTCGGCCTGGGTGCAGTCGTTGCGGTTGCCGCCGGTGACCAGGAAGGACAGCGGCCGGCCCTGGCCGTCGCAGGCCAGGTGGAGTTTGCTGGTCAGCCCGCCGCGGGAGAATCGTCCGTGGACGGTCTGCCAGGGGCCGAACCGCTCGATCAGGTCCCTCCTGGGCAGCCCGGTGCGGGGCTTGAACACGATGCCCTCAAGGACCTGACGGTGATCCACCGGCCACGAGCACGGCCCACAGGCGGCAGCGACGGCTCAATCACCGCCCACGCAGCCTCAGAAATCTCCCCATCCCTCACCACAGGACCAGCGATCCGATGATCGGAACGACACCCGCTAGGTATAAAACTGCCGGACGTTGTTGACACTTGGGGTCTCCGACCACTACGGAGATCTGTCATGCCCCCTTCGCTGTAACAGCAACAGGACCGCCAGGCCCAGCACCGCCTGGCGGTCCTGCGGCACGCCGAGGAAGTCACCGGGAACGTCTCGCTGACGTGCCGGTACTACGGGATCAGCCGCGCCTGCTTCTACAAGTGGCAGCGCCGCTATCAGGAAGAAGGCGTGGAGGGCCTGCGGGACCGTTCCAGCAAGCCGCACCACTGCCCCCACGCCACCGAGGCCGACGTCGTCAACAAGATCGTCTACCTGCGGCGGAACTACCACTTCGGCCCGATGAAGATCAAGATGTATCTCAAGCGGTACCACGACATCGACATCGCCGGCTCAGCGGTCTACCGCATCCTGAAGAAGCTCGGGATGAACCGGCTGCCCGCCTCCCAGCGCTACAAACGACACGACAAGCGTTACACCCGCTACGAGAAGCAGCTGCCTGGCAACCGGGTCCAGATCGACGTCAAGTTCATCGAACCGATTGGGCTCCCAGAGCAGGCCCCAGCTGCGGCGCCGGTAACCGGGACCCCTCCGAAGCGGCGGCGGCGAGCGAAGTACCACCAGTTCACCGCCATCGATGACTGCACCCGGCTGCGGGTGCTGCGGATCTACCCGCGGTGCGACCAGAAGACCGCCATCCAGTTCCTCGACTACGTCCTGGAGCGGCTGCCGTTCCGCGTCGAGGTGATCCAGACCGACAACGGCGCGGAGTTCCAGTCCGCCTTCCACTGGAACGTGCTCGACAAGGGCATCGCCCACACCTACATCAAGCCGGCATCGCCACACCTCAACGGCAAGGTCGAACGCTCCCACCGGATCGACGCCGAGGAGTTCTACCGCATGCTCGCCGGCGTCGTCATCGACGACACCGGCGTCTTCAACGACAAACTCCGCGAGTGGGAGGACTACTACAACTACCATCGCCCCCACGGCGCCCTGGGCGGCCAAACCCCCTACGAACGCCTCAAGCAGAAGACCCAGGCCCCGGTGTAACCAAGCTCCGGCAGATGCACACCTAGGGCGTGGCCCGTGAGGGGCTTCGTGATGCCTCGGCGTCGGCCCCGGTGATCGGGGACGACGAGCAGCGCGGAAATCCGGCCACTAGAATGAATGCGGCTCTCCGGAGAAGTCCGACCGGAGCAGGGTTGAGCATTTCCGTTACGGATCGTCCCGATGAAGGCGTTCGTATGCTCCCCCACGACTACCCATACATCCGCGATGTCGTGAAGATCAATCAACGGCTGCTGGCTTTCTGCAACAGGCCGGGGGACAGTCCCGTCTTTCTGCTGGGGCGGAGGGTCGAGCACGAACCCGGGGTCGATCTGCGGATCACGACCGGGAG
Source organism: Streptomyces sp. NPDC059875 (assembly GCF_042731085.1). Classification (NCBI taxonomy): domain Bacteria; kingdom Bacillati; phylum Actinomycetota; class Actinomycetes; order Kitasatosporales; family Streptomycetaceae; genus Streptomyces; species Streptomyces sp. NPDC059875. The sequence continues at coordinate 100,542 of NZ_JBHWJZ010000030.1, read as the reverse complement.
GCCGCTGATCATCGTCGCCGACGTCTACGACGGCACGAACGGAAAGATCGACGCTCGCGGACTCGACGGTGTCGGCGGCGGAGCGCGCGGAGCGGACGGCGTCTATCCGTGGCCGGACTCCGAGCTCGACGCTTCGGGCGAAGACCTCCCGGTGGGACCGGGCGGCAGCGGGCAGCCCGGTGGCGACGGGGTCCCCGGCGCCAACGGCGGGTCGGTCACGGTGATGTGCCGACGGTCGGTCAACGCCCATGTCACCGTCGCCGGCGGCAACGGAACGGGAGGCGGCCCGGGCGGCAACGGCACGCAAGGGGTGAACGGGCACGTCGTTCTGGACCGTGTGGTCTTCGTCGAGGACGTGCCGGGTGCGATACCTCCGGTAGGACACGAAGAGACGATTCCCGGCAGGACGATCCTCGGAACTCCGGGCGGTCATGGCGGCTCGGGGGGCAACGGCGGCAACGGCGGCAATGGCGGCACCATCACGTTCATCAGCATCGTCGACGAGACGTGGCCCCTCCTGGAGGCCGGCGGCGGCTGGGGCCCGCCCGGCGGGCCGGGGGGAATCCCCGGCCCTGACGGCAATCTCAGCGAGGCAACGGCCTCCGAGGGGCCGCCCGGAACGGACGGCGCCCCGGGCGCCGACGGGCAGATCACCCACACCAACGTCCCCGAAGCCGACTACGTGGCCGGTCTGCGGCCGCTGCTCGACAGCACGGGGCCGTCCTACGCGAACCACTGGGCTCCGTTCCGGATCGTCACCGGCAACTACTACTACCACCGGTACAACCCGAACGTGCCGGACCGCGTCGAATTCGCCCGGCGCGCCGCCGTCGAGTTCGAGCGCGCGCTCGAACTCCAGCCCGACAACACGGAGGCACTCCGTCTCCAGCGGCAGCTCGTGGGCTTCCCGCCGAGCGCGGGCGAGGTGTGGGTGGCCGGGGGAAACAACGCGTTGGGGCTTCCGTACGACCTGGACGTGCTGCCCAGCTTCGACGAGTACATCCGCTCGTTCACGACCTTCAGCGCGCTGGTGCTCGATTTCCTCAAACTGGGCGTCGATCGGATCATGGAGAGCAAATCCATCGGCGATCTGGCCGAGGTCGTGGAACTGGAGCGCCAGGAGGCGGCCGCGGCCCGCGACAACAACGGCGACGACGTCGAGATCGCCAGGGCCGAGAAGAAACTGGCCGGTGACGAGGCCGAGTTCGCGAAGCTGCAGCTCGACCACACGACGAACGAGATCCGCAAGACCCTGCGGGAGATGGAGCTGGCGGCGATCGACCCCGGTGTCACCTTCGGCGACGTCTTCGGGCCGATCGCAGCGGTGGGAGTCGCGGTGTTGAGCGTCGCCGCGGCGATCCCGACCGCCGGCGCCAGCGTCGTGGCTCTGGCGCCCGCCATGGTGGCGCTGGCGAACACGGTCGTCGACAACATGGAGCCGATCGGCAAGGCCTTCTTCGCCGGTGGAGAGGCCGACATCAAGGCGGTGGAAGACGCCTACGAGAAGGTCGACAAGCGTGCGTCGGCGGTCGTCGGGGCCGGCAAGGCGATCGTCAACTTCATCGATCTGGTGCAGAAGCTCAACAGCGCCAGGACCACCGAGAACGCGCTGCCCCTCGCCCTGATCCAACGCGGTGTGGAACGCGCACACCAGCTGATGATCGCCCGGAACCGCGTCATGCTCCCCCAGCAACGGGTGGAAGCGATGGAAGCGCGCCTGGCCCGCGCGGAGGGCGTCGTAAGAGAGGCGGACCATCTGCGCGACGGGCTCATCATGTCCCACGAAGCCGTGAAGCGCGCGGGCCTGCTGGCGATCACCGCCGCGGAGGCGAAGGCCGGCGCCCTGATGGAATTCGCCTTCCGGGCCAAGCGATCGGCGGAGATCTACACGCTGGGCCGCGAGGAACGGCACCTCTTCCTCGACACCGGCCTGATCAGCCCCGATGACGCGCGTGACTACTTCGAGGACGACAAGGACGAAGGCGAACTCGTCGAAGCACTCACCACGTCCTGGGAACAGATACTCGGTGCGACGGACATCCAGAGGGACTACACGACGTTCTTCGCGCGACCGCACGACCAGGACACGCTCCGGCTCTCCTTCAAGGCCGCCGATCCGCAGTCGGCCGAGCTCAGGACGCACCATCGGTGCGCGTTCCGGATCGACGCGTCCAAGCTGCCGGCCGGTCACTTCGAAGCGAAGGTCAAGGGCGTGCGGCTCGCTCTCGTAGGGGCGGCACACCCGGACGGTGAGATCTCGTGCGAGGTCTCCCACGGCGGCGCCTACGAGCAGCGGCGGCACGGCGCGAGCATCGTGACCCAACTGCTCAAGCCGCGCGTCAGCACCCGGCCCGCCAAGACCACCCCGCTCAACCCAGACGAGGGCCTCGGCGGCGACGAACCCCTCACGGCACCCAGGTCTCTCGCGTTCTGGGGTCGCGGCATGGGCGGCGAATGGCAGGTGACGGTCCCCCCGGGACAGTTCGAATCGGGCCTGGACCTGAGCGGGCTGACGCAGATCCAGGTCTGGATCAGCTATCAGTTCGTCCGTTGAGCAGTCGCTGCCGTGGGTGGCCGCACAGGCGTGATCGCCGTCGCCGCTAGGTTCTGTCGTCAACTGTCACGCCCACATCAGGACGAGTGGCGATTCCGCGCAACTGCTTCAGACGGTTGAAGCACCGTTCCACGACGTTGCTGATCCGGCCGGATGCGGGCCCGTCCCGGTCCGATCCGGGCACCCGGATCGCTTCCATCACCACGGCGAACCGAGTGCAGTCGTTGGTGTTGCCGCCCGTCGTCCAGGCTGGGGAGGAACGAAGTCCAGGTGCCGCGGTTGCTCGCGCACGAAATCACGAAGGGGCGAACTCTCCTCCCTGTGGGGGAGATGTCACCGACGACGGCCACGCCCATCCAGTTGAATACGCCGCCTAGCGGCGGGTGCGTACGAGGAGGTGGAGGAAGTACGGCGTGCCGATCACCGCGGTCATCAGGCCGGCTCCGAGCTGGGCCGGTGCGATCACCGTACGGCCCAACAGGTCGGCTGTGCAGACGAGTACGGCGCCGATGAGGACCGCCACCGGTACCACGCGGGCGTGCTGCCTGCCCACCAGGGCGCGGGCCGCGTGCGGGGCGACGAGGCCCACGAAGCCGATCGTGCCCGCGGCCGCGACGGCCGTGGCGCTGAGCAGGACGCTCAGGACGAGGATGCCGAGGCGTCCCCGCTCCAGGCTGAGGCCCAGGAGCCGTGGGGTGTCCTCGTCGAGCGACAGGAGGTCGAGCTCCGTGCGCCGCAGGACCGCGACGACCGCGCCCACCGCGAACACGGCCGCGAGCGGCACCACGTCGGGCAGGGTCCGCCCGTACGTGGAACCGGACAGCCAGGTGAGGGCCTTGGTCGCGTTGAACGGGTCGGTGAGCACGATGAGCAGGCTGATCACGGCGGACGTCCCGGTGGCGACCCCGAACCCGACGAGGACGAGCCGGTTCTGCTGGAATCCGCCGCGTGCGGCGAGTCCGAAGACGATGAGGGAACTGACCGCGGCGCCCAGGAGCGCCGCACCGGCCACGCTCCACGACGCGGCCAGCGGCACCGTCGTGACCAGGAGCACGGCACCGACCGCGGCATCGCCCGAGACGCCCAGGGTGGCGGGCTCGGCGAGCGGATTGCGGGTCACGGCCTGGATGAGCGTTCCCGCAAGCGCGAGTGCCGCGCCGGCGAGCAGCGCCGCGAGGACGCGGGGTATCCGGGTGTCGAGGACGAAGGTGAGCGACCGGCTCGCTCTGCCCTGCGCCCAGTTCATGACGTCGCCGAGGAGCAGCTTGCTGTCGCCCAACAGGACGGCCGCGATCGTCACGCCGACGAGCCCGATCGCCAGGACGGCCAGGGTCGTCAGGAAGACGGCGCCGACCAGGCTGGTGACGACGCCCGTCGGCACCGCGACCGCCGTGTCCGATGGCACGACGGCGCGCAGCAGCACGTCCGAGCCCAGCACCAGCGCCGCACCGGCGAGACCCGCGACCGGAAGGCTCGCCCGGGCCCGGGAGAAGGCACGGAACCGGCGGACGAGGGGGCGGACGAGGGCGGGGGCGCACAGGCCGACGAAGCCGATGGGTCCCGCGCACACCGAGGCCGCGGGCGGCGTCGTCGCCGAGGGCCAGGGCGTCGACCCGGCGTGCGACGAGCAGCAGCCCGACGAGGCAGAGGAGTCCGATCGGCGCCATCTGCAGCACACCGTCGAACCCGTTCTGGGCATTCGGGTGGCTGCGGGCCGCGTATGCCGTCAGCGCGTACGGCACGTCGTTCGGTTTCGGTGCGTTTTCCCTGATCGCGGTCCTCGTACTGGACTCCGGGCCGGCCCAGGTGGCGGCGCTGGCCGCCGTGGGGCGGGCCGTGGGGGCCCTGGCGGCGGTGCCGCTCGGTCCATGGGTGGAGTTCCGCCGCAAGCGGCCGATCATGGTGGCGATGGACCTGACCCGCTTCGCGGCCTTGATGAGCATCCCCGCCGCGTTCGCGCTCGGATGGATCGGCTTCGCCCAACTCCTCGTCGTGGCCGTCGTCGTCGCCGCGGCCGACATCGCCTTCAAGGCGGCCGGCGGCGCGTATCTGAAGGCGCTCGTGCCATCGGAGGACCTGCTCGTCGCGAACGGCCGCTTCGAGTCCACGACGTGGACGGCGACCATGGTCGGACCACCGCTCGGAGGGGCCGTGATCGGGTGGTTCGGCCCGGTGACGACCGTGATAGTCAACGCGGTCAGCCATCTGCTCTCGGCGCTGGGCATCCGCGCCATCGGCGGGCCGGAGCCACGCCCCGTCCGGACCAGTGCACCGCGGCTGCGAGCGCGCGATCTGCTCGAAGGCCGGCGTCACACCCTCAGCCACCCCGCGCTGCGCCCGCTGTTCCTCAACACGATCGCGGTCAACGGCCTGATCATGGCCTCCGAACCGATGCTCGCCGTCCTCCTGCTGCGCGATCTCGGGTTCGCACCCTGGCAGTACGGTCTCGTCTTCGCGGCCCCTTGCATCGGCGGCCTCGTCGGGTCACGCCTCGCGCGCCCGCTCGTGGCACGGTTCGGGCAGCACACCGTGCTCCTCACCGCCGGAACGCTGCGCGCGTGCTGGCCCCTCGGGCTGGCGTTCGTCCAGCCCGGCATCCCCGGGATCGTCCTCGTCATCACCGTCCAACTCGGCCTGGTGACCTGCTGCGGCCTGTTCAACCCGGTGCTTGCCACTTACCGGCTCCAGCACACCGACCCCGACCGGGTCGCCCGCACCCTTGCCGCCTGGTCGGTCAGCGCCGGCTCCACCATCGCGGCCCTGACCGCCGCATGGGGTCTACTGGCCGCCTTCACCGGCCCCCGCACCGCGATCGCAGCCGCCGGAGCCCTCTTCCTGGCCACCCCACTGCTGCTCCCGCGCCGCGAGAACACTCCCCCGGCGCCCCCGCACACAGACGCCTCGGGCGCGGCGAGGGCCGGACACGTCGAGACCTGACGGGGGCTGGACACGACATCGCATGTTGACTTAGGTTAGCCTTACCTTATCCAGAGACCTACGCTCTCGCCGCCGACCTGAGGCACCCCAATTCCCACCGCCCCGCGAGGAGTTCCCTTGAGCGCCGCCACAGACACCGCACCGTCCGAGCAGGCCGCGGCGGAACGAGTCCGCTCCGTGCTGGCCGGGGCGGTCTCCCTGTCCCTCACCACGGACAGGCAGTGCTACGACCTCATCGGCATGCACTCCATCGGACGGAACGGGCGCATCACCCTCGCCGCCCAGCCGGACAGCCCCTTGACCGCCCAGGTCGCCGCCGCCCCGCGGGGCAGCCTCGCCGCCCTGCTGGAGTTCACCGACATCGCGCCGACGGCCCTCCGCGACCGGGTGCGCGCCAGGGTGACGATCTCGGGGTGGCTGGCCGCCGCCGGCCCGGAGGACGAGGACGGACTCCGCCTCGACCTCGCGCGCGTGACGCTGCGGACCTCGGCCGGGATCCAGGACATCGGTCTCGACGCGTTCACCCTCGCCCAGCCCGACCCGCTCGCCGTGGAGGAGGCCGCGATGCTCACGCATCTCGCCGATGCCCACGAGGACATGGTGGCGGACCTGGTCGTCCTCGCCGGGGCACGACTGCCCTACGGAGTGGTACGGGCCCTGCCGCTCGCCGTGGACCGGCACGGCATCACCTTGCGCTGCGAGTACCGCGAAGGCCACTGCGATCTGCGCCTCCCGTTCCCCACGGAGGCCCGGAACGCGGCCGAGGCGGGAGAGCAGGTCCGGCGACTGCTCACGACGCCCCGGTGCTCGCACCACCGGCACCCTTCCGCGCGACCCTGATCAACTCGGCACCACCGAGGCGCAGTTGTGCGCCCCCGCAGCGCCGACCAGCCATCCGCTTCCGGCACTTACGCACCGTCAAACTTAGGTTAGGCTAAGCTAAACCGCATTCGAGAGGTGGTGGCGCGCCGACACGCGCCCGCCATCAGGGGGGAATCTCCATGGGCCTGCCGGCCGTCGGCTCCTATCCCATGCCGGACCGCTCCGCCCTGCCCCGGTCCTGCGCCTCCTGGACCATCGACCCCCGCCGCGCCGCGCTGCTGGTCCATGACATGCAGAACCACTTCGTCGAGGCATTCCCGGCCGGGCAGAGCCCGGTCGTGGAACTCGTCGACAACATCGCGGCCCTGCGGGAACTCGCCGGGACCCTCGGCATACCGGTCGTCTTCAGCGCCGAGCCGGGCGCCCAGCGGCCCGGTCAGCGCGGTCTCGTCGCCGACATCTGGGGCCCCGGCATCGGCGACGAACCGGAGGCGGCCGCGATCATCGCGCCGCTCACCCCCCGCACGGGCGAACATCTGCTCGCCAACGTGCGCCAGAACGCCTTCCTCCGCAGCCATCTGGGGAGACTCCTGCGTTCGGAGTGCCGTGACCAGCTGATCATCTGCGGGGTGTACGCCCACCTCGGCGTCCTCCTGACGGCGGCGGACGCCTTCATGAACGACATCCAGCCATTCGTCGTCGCCGACGCCGTAGCGGACTTCTCCCCCGAGGAACACGCCATGGCACTGCGCTGGGCCGCCCGCAGTGGGGTGGTGTGCACGACCGCCGCCCTGCTGCGCGATCTCCTGCTCAACAGGGCGCCATCAGACGTTCGCCGGGACGCATGACCAGGTTTCCGTGCGGCGACCCTGCGGCGCCCACCCTGTGACCGCACGCCTCACAACCGAGAGAGACGACGAAGATGACCGTACGGGTCGCGGTGGCTGGTGCCAGCGGCTACGCGGGCGGGGAGATCCTCCGCCTCCTGGTGTCCCATCCTTCCGTGGAGATCGGCGCGGTCACCGCGCACAGCAGCGCAGGCCGACCGATGGGGTCCGTACAGCCGCACCTGGGCGCACTCGCGGACCGCGTCCTGGTGGACACCACGGCGGATTCCCTGCGCGGCCACGACGTGGTCTTCCTGGCCCTGCCGCACGGACAGTCGGCCGCCCTCGCGCGGCAGCTGGACCCGGGCACGCTGATCGTGGACTGCGGCGCGGACTTCCGGCTGCGTGACCCGGCGGCCTGGGAGCGGTTCTACGGCTCCGCCCACGCCGGGACGTGGCCTTACGGACTCCCCGAACTTCCCGGAGCCCGGGACGAGTTGAAGGAGGCGCGGCGGATCGCGGTCCCGGGCTGCTTCCCCACGGCCGTCACGGTGGCGTTGTTCCCCGCGTACGCGGCCCGCCTGATCGAGCCGGAGGCCGTGATCGTCGCGGCCAGCGGCACCTCCGGCGCCGGGCGGGCGCTCAAGCCGCACCTGCTCGGCGCCGAGGTGATGGGTTCCATGACCCCGTACGGAGTGGGGGGCGGCCACCGGCACACCCCCGAGCTGACCCAGAACCTCTCCCGGGTGGCGGGCGAGCACGTGACGGTCTCCTTCACCCCGACCCTGGCCCCCATGCCCCGCGGCATCCTCGCCACCTGCTCCGCCCGCCTGCGCACGGCAGGGGCAGCGGCCGGGAAGCGCGAGGACGAGGTGCGCTCCGTGTACGAAGCCGCATACGCCGACGAGCCGTTCGTACGGCTGCTGCCGCCCGGGCGGTGGCCTTCGACCGCTTCCGTACTCGGCTCCAACACCGTCCAGGTGCAGATCGCCGTCGACCCGGACTCCGGCCGGCTGATCTGCGTGAGCGCCATCGACAACCTGACGAAGGGCACCGCGGGTGGCGCGGTGCAGAGCATGAATGTCGCCCTCGGCCTGCCGGAACGGCTGGGCCTGCCCACGAATGGAGTGGCTCCGTGAGCGACGCGCGCGCAGCCACCGGTCCGAAGTCGACGACGATGCCCACACCTCAGAGCCGCGCGGGCGGAGATGGGGGTACCTCCCAGGCGTCAGCTCTGGGGGAGAACGGAGAAGCACAGTGAGCGTGACCGCTGCCCGTGGATTCCTTGCGAGCGGTGTAGCCGCCGGCATCAAGGAATCCGGTGATCGTGATCTGGCCCTGGTGGTGAACCGAGGGCCGTCGCGCGCCGCGGCCGGTGTCTTCACCTCCAACCGCGTGCAGGCCGCGCCCGTACGCTGGTCCCGACGCGTCCTGGAGGACGGTCGCATATCGGCCGTCGTCCTCAACTCCGGTGGCGCCAACGCCTGTACGGGACAGGCGGGCGCCGTCGACGCGCTGCTGACGGCCGAGCGTACGGCGGGTGTCCTGGACGTCGACCCGCACGAGGTCGCGGTGTGCTCCACCGGCCTCATCGGCGTCCGGCTCCCGATGGACCGGGTCACGGTGGGTATCGACATCGCCGCGCACCGGCTGTCGGCCGAAGGCGGTACGGACGCGGCCGTGGCGATCAGGACGACGGACTCGGTGCACAAGACCGCCGTGGTGTCCCGGGAGGACTGGACGGTGGGCGGGATGGCCAAGGGAGCGGGCATGCTCGCACCCGGTCTGGCCACCATGCTGGTCGTCCTCACCACGGACGCCGACGTCAGCGCGGCCGTTCTCGACTCGACGCTCCGCGCGGCGGTGCGCACCACCTTCGACCGGGTGGACTCCGACGGCTGCATGTCGACCAACGACACCGTGCTGCTGCTCGCTTCGGGCGCTTCGGGCGTCGCGCCCGAGGCGGCGGACTTCGCGGAGGCCGTGCACGCGGTGTGCCTGGATCTGGCCCGACAGCTGGTCGCGGACGCCGAGGGCGCGTCCAAGGAGATCGAGGTGGCGGTCGTCGGCGCGGCCTCGGAGGAGGACGCCGTCCAGGTCGGCAGGTCCGTGGCACGGAACAACCTCCTCAAGTGCGCGCTGCACGGGGAGGACCCGAACTGGGGCCGGGTGCTGTCCGCGATCGGTACCACGGCGGCGGTCTTCGATCCCGACCGGCTGGACGTGGCGATCAACGACGTCTGGGTGTGCCGGAACGGCGCGGCGGGCGAGTCCCGGGACAAGGTCGACCTGTCGGGCCGCCGGATCACGATCACGGTGGATCTGTGCTCCGGCGACTCCTCGGCGGTGATCTGGACCAACGACCTCACCGCCGAGTACGTCCACGAGAACAGCGCGTACAGCTCATGAGCGGACAGGGGACGACACCGATGACATCGCTCTCCCCCGACGGACTCGACGCCACGACCCGCCCGCCGGCCGGTCCGCCCGCCGGCCTGACTGCGACCGATCTGCCCTGGCTGGAGGAGCTCCAGGGCCGCACGGTGGTCGTCAAGTTCGGCGGCAACGCCATGGTGGACCCCGCGCTGTACCGGACGTTCGCCCAGGACGTCGTGGAGCTGTGGCACGCGGGGCTGCGCCCGGTCGTCGTGCACGGCGGCGGACCGCAGATCAGCGCGATGCTCGACCGCCTCGATCTGGAGGTCCGTTTCGAGGCGGGGCTGCGGGTGACCACGCCCGAGGCGATGGACGTGGTCCGCATGGTGCTGACCGGCCGGGTCCAGCGGGATCTCGTCGGCGCGCTCAACGCCCACGGGCCCTTCGCCGTGGGCATGTCGGGCGAGGACGCGCACACCATGACGGCCGAACGACGCCCGGCGTGGGTGGACGGACGGCCGGTGGACATCGGTCTCGTCGGCGAGGTCGTGGCCGTGGAACCCGGCACGTTGAAGGCACTGCTCGACCAGGGCCGCATCCCCGTGGTCTCCCCCGTCGCGCGGGGGGTCGACGGGGAGATCTACAACGTCAACGCCGATCTCGCGGCGTCGGCGATCGCCGGCGCCCTCGGCGCGGAACGGCTGGTGATGCTGACCGATGTGGAAGGGCTGTACGCGGACTGGCCGCACAGCACCGAGGTGATCGGCCGCCTCACGGCCGGTGAGCTGGCCGCGCTGCTGCCGGGGCTCGCGAGCGGCATGCTCCCGAAGATGGAGGGCTGTCTGCGCGCGGTACGCGCGGGTGTCCGCAGGGCGCATGTACTGGACGGCCGGGTGCCGCACGCCCTGCTGCACGGCGTCTTCGCCGAGGAGGGCCCGGGTACGACGGTCGTCCCGGACGAGGAACCCGAGACCAAGGAGGACCGCAGGTGACCGCCGACGCCGGTGCCACTCCCCTCGCGCGCCGCTGGAGCGCGGTCATGATGGACACGTACGGCACTCCCCCGCTGGCGCTGGTCCGGGGTGAGGGCAGCACGGTGTGGGACGAATCGGGCCGCTCGTACACGGACTTCACCGGCGGGATCGCGGTCAACACGCTCGGGCACGCCCACCCCGCCGTCGTCTCGGCGGTGCGGGACCAGATCGGCCGACTGGCGCACGTCTCCAATCTGTTCGTCTCCGAGCCGCCCGTCGCGCTGGCCGAGCGCCTGCTCGGCCTGCTGGGCGGGCGGCCGGGCCGGGTGTTCTTCGCGAACTCGGGTACGGAGGCGGTCGAGGCCGCGTTCAAGATCGCCCGCCGGACGGGGCGGCCGCACCTGGTCGCCACGGAGGGCGGGTTCCACGGGCGCACGATGGGGGCACTGGCGCTCACCGGTCAGCCGGCGAAGCGTACGCCCTTCCTGCCGCTGCCCGGAGAGGTGACGCACGTTCCCTTCGGGGACGCCGCGGCGCTGCGCGAGGCCGTGACGGAGGACACCGCGGCGGTCGTCCTCGAACCGGTCCAGGGCGAGGCCGGCGTCGTCCCGGCACCCGACGGGTATCTGCGAGCCGCCCGCGAGATCACGCGGGCCACGGGAAGCCTGCTCGTCCTCGACGAGGTGCAGACCGGGATCGGCCGCACGGGTCACTGGTTCGCGCATCAGGCGGCCGACGGCGTGGAGCCCGATGTGATCACGCTCGCCAAGGGCCTGGGCGGCGGACTGCCGATCGGCGCGACGGTGGCCTTCGGTCCGGCGGCAGAGCTGCTGGGCCCGGGGGAGCATGGCTCCACCTTCGGCGGCAACCCGGTCGCGTGCGCGGCCGGTCTCGCCGTGCTGGACACCATCGAGGCCGAGGGGCTGCTCGCCCGGGTCGTACGGGTGGGTCGGCGGCTGCGCCACGGCATCGAGGGGCGGGCGCATCCACGGGTCGCCGAGGTGCGGGGAGCGGGCCTTCTTCTGGGCGTCGTCCTCACCGAACCGATCGCCGCTGCCGTCCAACGGGCCGCGCAGGACGCCGGGTTCCTGGTCAACGCGGCGGGGCCGGGAACCGTGCGACTGGCTCCCGCCCTGACGGTGACGGAGCAGGAGGTCGACGAACTGGTGAAGGTCCTCCCGGAACTTCTCGACGCCTGAGGACGACCGCGGACGCTTGAAGCCGACTGACGTCGCCCGAAGCACCGCTCGGCCTCCCGAACGAGGGCGGGCCCGGAGCCGTAACCGGCACCGGGCCCGCCCTTCGCGTTCCTCGACCTACAAACTCCGTGCCAGGATCCGTGCGTTGCGTCCGGGGTCCAGGGACTGCGCCCAGGCCGCCGGGGCCAGGCTCGCGCAGGCCGGTGCGAAGCCGTTCCGGAGGAAGAGGTGACCGCTGCCGGTCGTCGCCGTGAACAGCGTGCGCAGGGATCCCTTCCGTGCCTTCGCCAGCGCGGCCTGCAGCAGCCGGGCCCCCATGCCGCACCCCTGCCGGCGCCCGGCCACGCAGAAGTTGTAGAGGACGCCCGCCGCGGGTCGGCCGGCCGTCGGGTCCGCGGGGTGGGCGCGCAGCCCGAGGCAGCCTTCGAGCGTCCCCTCGGGGGCCTCCGCGACGAGGAAGTCCGCGGCTTGGGCGATGTAAAGAGAGAGCGGGCGCTCGCGGAGCGCTCCCGAGCGCACGAACGGCCGGGAGAGGGCGGCGAGCGCGGCGGCGTCCCCCGGGCGCGCGGGCCGCACGGAGAGCGCGGGGAGGGCCGGGAGCGCCGGAAGCGCGGGGAGGGCCGGGAGCGCGGGAAGCGCGGGGTGGGCCGGGAGCGCGGGAAGCGCGGGGTGGCCGGGAGAGTCGAGTACGCGAGGCGACAGCGGGGCCTGGCGCGGCGGGGCCGTGGTCAAGGCTTTCCTTCCTCGGTTCCACCGGCGTGCGCGAAGGGGCGGTCGGATCGCCGCGTGACCCGGTGGAACGGTCCAACTAAGGTTAGCCTTCGCTTAGTTGATGACCAAGTCGACTCATCGGCCGACCGTACGAGTGGCACAAGCCGCCGTGTAACCCGGAAGGACCGGCACGTCGATCACCGACCAACCGGGAACGGCTGCCGGAGTGGTCCCCGTCCCCACGTAGGTGACGGACGGGTCCTCACCGAGTCCGATCCCCAGGCCCTTGAGGTACGCCTCCTTGCGGGCCCAGCAGCGTCCCGTGGCAGCGGGGCGGGCCGACGGCGGCAGGGCCGCCAGCTCGGCGCGCTCGTCCCGGTGGAGCACGTCACCCACTTCGGCGGCCGCCTCCGGGGTGGGCCACTCCTCGATGTCGACGCCCACCTCGCTGTCCGCGAAGCCGAAGAGGACGGCGTCGCCGGAGTGCGAGAGGGAGAAATGGAGCGGCACGGGCCCGCTCGCGGCCACGGCAGGGCGGCCGTGCGGGCCGCCGCACCCGGGGCACGGCTCGCGGACCAGACGCACGTCCGCCGGGTCCTGTTCCAGATACGCGCCGAGCAGTTGCCGGAGCGCGACATGGGCGACCCGGTAGCGGTCGCGGTCGACGGCCTGGACGAAGCCGCCGAGGCGGGCCCGTTCACCGTCGTCGAGCACCGCGTGCAGCTCTTCGGCCCGGGGCACGTACTCGCTCACGCGCACGACCCACAGGCGGGGTGCGTGGCCGCCCCGCCAGGGCCCCGGCAGCGGGTCCCCACCCAGGCGGGCCGGGGTCGACCCCGTCAGCACGGCCGGCCGGGGTAGTCGTCGCTCTCGGGCGCCCCCGCCTCCCGCATGCGGCGGACGACCTCCTCCAGGGCCGCGCCGCCCACGTCGACGGGGATGTTGAACTCCCGGTCGAACACGACGACCTCGCCCTCGCTCGCGCGCCAGACGACCCAGCGCGGCGGAACCGCGGGAGCCTGCCACAGGGCGGAGAGATGGTCCAGGGGGTCCGTCGGCCCACTCACAGCTTCCGTCCCTCCGTCGCCTCACGTCCGTCCACGAAGGTCGCGACGACCTCGATGTCGCCGATCGTGGACGGATCCACGCGACGCGGGTCGTCGCCCAGGACGACGAAGTCGGCGCGCTTGCCCGGGGTCAGGCTACCCGCGCTGCCGTCCCAGCGGCACGCGTACGCCCCGGCGACCGTGTAGGCGCGCAGCGCCTCGTCGACGGTGATCGCCTCGTCGGGCCCGATGAGCTGCCCCGAGAGGGAGGCCCGTTCGACCATGAACTGGACGGCCCGCAGCGGCGATCCGTCGGCGACGGGCCGGTCGGAGCTGCCGACGAGCGTGACGCCGTGGTCGAGGAAGGCCCGGCCTCGGTACATCCAGGGCGCGCGCTCCGTTCCCATGATCGTCGCGTAGTCGTCACCGAAGTAGCGGAGGAAGTTGGGCTGGATCACGGCGCTCAGGCCGAGCCGGGCGAGGCGGGGCAGCTGGTCGGGCCGGATCAGCCCGGCGTGTTCGATGCGGTGGCGCGCGTCGGTGCGGGGCCGCAGCCTGTGGGCCTTCTCCAGGGCGTCGAGGGCGAGGTCCGCGGCCCGGTCGCCGATCGCGTGGACGGCGAGCTGCCAGCCGGCCAGGTGGCCGTCGACGATGAGGGAGGTGAGCCGCTCGGGGTCGTCCTGGAGCTGGCCCGTGTGGTCCATGCCCTCGTACGGGGCCGTGAGGGCGGCCGTACGGGCCATCATGCCGCCGTCGGTGTAGATCTTGAGCGCGCCGACGGACAGCCAGTCGTCACCGAACCCCGTGCGCAGGCCGAGGTCGAGCGCGCGCGGGATGCCGTCGTGCTCGTGCGCGCCGATCGGCCGCAGGGTGTCGCCGCCCGGCATGAGCTGGATCCGCAGGGGCAGGCGGCCCTGGTCGCGCAGGAGTTGGTAGGCGCCGAGCTCGACCGGGCTGTGGCCCAGCAGGCCTCCGCCGATGCCGGCCTCCGCGCAGGCCGTGACGCCTTCCGCGAGGCACTCACGTGCCGCGTACTCGATGGCGTCGGCGAGCTCCTCCTGCGCGTACGGCAGGCGCAGGCGCCGTACGGCTCCCATCGCGCTCTCCACGAGGACGCCGTCCTCGTGCGGGACGTCGGCCGGCAGCAGCTCGAGCACAGCGCTGTTGACCACGCAGGCGTGGCCGGACTGGTGCATCACGAACACCCGGCGGCCGTTGCTGACCCGGTCGAGTTCGGTGGCGGTCAGGTGCCGGCCGAGGGCCCGCTGGTCGTAGCCGCCGATGCTCACCCAGGCGCCGGGGGCGCTCCTGCGGGAGGCGGCCGCCTCCACGGTGGCGAGGACGTCCTCGACACGATCGAGTCCGGCGATGCTCGGGGAGCTCGCCTTGAGCCCGGTCCACGCCAGGTGGACGTGGCTGTCGATGAACCCGGGCAGGACGGTGGCGCCCTGGAGGTCGATGACCTCGCGGGCGGGCAGCGAGGTCACTGCCTCGTCCAGGCCCACGATCCTCCCCCGCCAGATGCCCAGGTCGTGGGCGACGGGGTGGTCCGGATCCATGGTGAGGATGCGCGCGTTCGTCAGCCTCGTGCACAGCATCATGGGCAGTCCGTCCTAGGGGGTTTCAGGAGGTTTCGGCCAGCACGGCGTCGTCGGTCTCGCCCACACAGGCCGTCGCGTCCGTCGGGTGGGCCGCGTCCGGCTCGAACCGCCTCGGCGCGGCCGGAACCATCAGCGGGGTGCCGGTCTCGGGGTCGTCGATGATCCGGCAGGGCAGGCCGAACACGTCCTCGACGAGTTCGGCGGTCATGACGGTGGCCGGGTCGCCCTGGGCGGCGATGACTCCGCCGGGCCGCATCACGATGAGGTGGCTGGCGTAGCGGCAGGCCTGGTTGAGGTCGTGCAGGACCGCCACCACGGTGTGGCCCTTGCGGGCGTGCAGCTCGGCGCACAGGTCGAGCACCTCGACCTGGTGGGCGATGTCGAGGAAGGTGGTCGGCTCGTCGAGCAGCAGGATGGAGGTCTGCTGGGCCAGCACCATGGAGAGCCAGACGCGCTGCCGCTGGCCGCCGGAGAGGTCGTCCACGGGCCTGTCGGCGAGTTCCAGTACGCCGGTCTGCCGCATCGCCTCGACGACGGCGGTCTCGTCCTCGGCGGACCACTGCTTGAGCAACCGCTGGTGCGGGTACCGGCCGCGCGCCACGAGGTCGCCGACCGTGATGCCGCCGGGCGCGCTGGAGGACTGCGGGAGCAGGCCCAGCCGGCGGGCGACCTCACGGGAGCGGTACGAGGCGATGGCCGCGCCGTCGAGGTAGACCTGCCCGGCCTTGGGCCTGAGCATCCGGGCGAGCGCCGTGAGCAGGGTCGACTTGCCGCAGGCGTTCGGCCCGATGATCACCGTGAAGGAGTGGTCGGGGATGTCGACGCTCAGGGACGTGGCCACCGTCCGCTGGTCGTAGGCCAGGGTGAGGTCCTCGGCGCGCAGCCGGGGCTGAGGGGCGTTCGTTCCAGTCATGCGCGGCTCTTTCGCGACTCGGTGATCAGCAGCCAGATGAGGTACAGCCCGCCGATGGCGCCGGTCGCCGTGCCCACCGGGAGGAGCGCGGGTGCGAAGACCCGCTGCACGACGAGGTCGCTGAGGGCGAGCAGGAGGGCGCCCATGAGGGCGGACGGCAGGAGCGCGGGCCCGGAGGACCCGGTGAGTCTGCGGACCACCTGAGGGGCGGCCAGGGCGATGAACCAGATGGGGCCGGTGACGGCGGTGGCGAACGCGGCCAGGGCGACGCTGATGACGAGGAGCACGGTGCGGGTGCGCGTGACGTCGACGCCGAGCGCCATGGCGGTGATGTCGCCCATCTCCACCATGGCGAGCCGCCGGGAGAGGAGCAACGCCGGCGGCAGCAGGACGGCGACGGCGAGACCGATGGCGTTGGCGTGCATCCACAGCCGGTTCCCGAGACTGCCGATCAGCCACGCCTGGGCCTCCTGGGCCTCCTGGAAGGTCGCCCGGGTGATCAGGTACGAGTTGGCGGCCAGCAGCAGGGAGCTGACGCCGATGCCGATGACGACCAGCCGGAAGCCCTGCAACCCCCGGCCGATCATGAGGAGGTGGATGACGAGGGCCGTGGCGAGGCCGCCGATCAGCGCGCCGAGCGCGATCCGGGTCATGCTGCCGTGCAGCACGATGATGACGAAGAGCGCGCCCACGGCCGAGCCGTTGGTGAAGCCGATGACGTCGGGGCTGCCGAGGGAGTTGCGGGTGAGGCTCTGCAGGATCGCCCCGCTCACGGCGAGAGCCGCGCCGACGAACACCGCGGTCAGGATGCGCGGCATGCGCAGGGTGTTGACGACGAAGTCGGCGGCACCGGAGTCGTTTCCGGTCAGGGCCGAGAGGACCTCGCCGACGGTGAGCGGGAAGTCCCCGGTGGTCAGGGTGATGCCCATGACGACGACGAGCGAGACGAGCAGCAGGGCGGTCACGGCGACGGTGCGGCCCTGCACGCGCAGCGAGACACCGCCCTTTCCGGCGCGGACGACCCGGCCGCTGACGACCCGAGGGTCGCGGTGGGGCGTGGAACCGGGCACGGAGGTCTTGTCCTCCCGTACGGCGCTCACAGCATGACCAGCTTTCGACGGCGGCACAGCGCGATGAACAAGGGCGCGCCGATGACGGCGGTGACGATGCCGACCTGCACCTCGCCCGGAGCGCCGAGCACACGGCCCAGGACGTCCGAGCCGATGAGCAGGACCGGTGCGAGCAGCATCGAGTACGCGAACACCCAGCGCTGGTCCGCTCCGGAGACGAACCGGGCGACGTGCGGAACGGCCAGGCCGACGAAGCTGATCGGACCGGCGGCGGCGGTGGCCGCTCCGCACAGCAGCATCACGGCGAGGGCCGCCAGGACGCGGGTCCGGCCGACGTTGACGCCGAGGGAGCGCCCCATCTGGTCGCCCATGGCCAGGGCGTTGAGCGAGGGGGCCAGCAGGAACGCCACGATCAGACCGACGACGACGAACGGCAGGACGAGGAGCACGATGTCGTAGTACCGGCCCGCGAGCGAGCCCACGGTCCAGTAGCGGAACTGGTCGAACGCCTCCGGATCGAACAGCAGCACACCCCAGTTGAAGGCGTACAGCACGGCGGTCACGGCCGCTCCCGCGACGACGAGCCGGTCGGGGGTGGCCAGTTTCCGCCCGGAGGAGCCGAGGAGATAGACGCCCACCGACGCGGCGGCGGCCCCGGCGAGGGCGAACCACACATAGCCGAGCGGGGCTGCCACGCCCAGGAAGGCGATGGCGACGACGACGCCCGCCGATGCCCCCAGGTTCACGCCGAGCAGTCCGGGGTCGGCGAGCGGATTGCGGGTGAGGGCCTGCATCAGGGCGCCGGACAGTCCGAGGGCCATCCCGACGAGCAGGCCGAGGAGGGTACGGGGGATGCGGTAGTCGTGGACGATGATCGAGGCTTCCGAGCCGTCAGGTGCCCACAGGAGGTGCCATGTCGAGGCGAACGGGATTCCTCTGGTGCCCACCCAGACGCTGACCAGCGAGACGAGGACCAGCGCGCACAGCGTCACGAGAAGTCCGAGGCCACGCAGCGCCACCGCGGCCGGACGTGCCGCGGGCACGACGGGCTCGGCGGGGCCACTGGTCTCGCTTCCGGACGCCGCCTGGGTTTCGACGGACAACGACCACTCCCCCTGGCGGCGGTTCGAGCGCCCCGCGAGGAGCGCGAGGCGTGGAACACGGGTGTACAGCGAGCGACTTGACGCACACACGTTGAAACTTAGGTGAGCCTAACCGCAGCGCCGAGCAGAGGTCAACGCGGGTGCGCGGCACACGTCGACACCCCCGAGCCGGAAGGGAGGGAGGGACCGCGCACACCCTTGGCGCCAACTGTGTTTAAGGTAGCCTTACCTAACTATCCAGCCCTGTTCTTGTGGAGGCGCCGCATGCCCGCTGGAGGACCAACGGGGGGCCTTGTCCTCCGGAGAGCGCTCGCCGATCAACGCCGCCGTATCACCGTGGCTTCCGTCCTCGGCATGGCGCACCAGGCGTGCGAGGCTCTCGTCCCGGTCGTCATCGGACTGGTCATCGACGAGGCGGTGGCGACCGGTTCCTCCGGCGCCCTGTTGCGGTGGCTGCTGGTGCTCGCGGGCCTCTTCCTCGTGCTGTCCACGTGCTACCGGAACTCCGCACGGCTCACCGAGGGGGCCGCCGAAAGCGCCGCGCACCGGATCCGGCAGGACCTCGCCGCCCGGGTGCTCGACCCGCGCGGCGGCGCCGACGCGGGACGGCTGCCCGGCGCGCTGACCGCCGTCGCGACCGGCGACGCCCGACGCGTCGGATCGGTCGCCTCCGCACTGCCGTACGCGCTCTCCGCGGTCGCCGGCCTGGCGATCAGCGCGGTCGCCCTGCTCCGGATCTCCGTACCGCTCGGCCTGCTCGTCCTCCTCGGCGTCCCGCCCCTGCTGTGGCTCGGCCATGTCATCAGCCGCCCGCTCGAACGGCGCAGCGAGGCCGAGCAGGAGCACGCCGCACACGCGTCCGGAGTCGCCGCCGACCTCGTCGCGGGCCTGCGGGTGCTGAAGGGCATCGGCGCCGAGGCGGCGGCGGTCTCCCGGTACCGTGAGACGAGCCGGAGCTCGCTGGCCTCCGCCCTGCGGGCCGCGGCCAGCCGGGCCTGGCACGACGGCGCGATCCTCGCCCTGACGGGCATCTTCATCGCGGCCATCGGGCTCGTGGGCGCCCACCTGGCGATGCGCGGCAGCATCAGCGCGGGTGAGCTGGTCGCGGCGGTCGGCCTCGCCCAGTACCTCCTCGGCCCGTTCCAGCTCCTCACCTACGTCAACGGCGAGTTCGCCCAGGGGCGTGCCTCGGCCGACCGGATCGCCGAGGTCCTCGCCTCGCCTCCCGCCGTCGCGGCCGGCACGGCGACGCTTCCCGACCCGGTCGTCGGGCGGCTGCGGCTCCGGGGCGTCACCCAGGGCGCGCTGCGCGGTGTCGATCTCGACATCGCCCCCGGCAGCCTCGTCGGTGTCGTCGCCCGCGACGTGGGCGCCGCGAACGACCTGCTGCTGTGCCTGGGCCGCGAACTCGACCCCGCCGAAGGCACCGTCGAGCTCGACGGCGTACCGCTCACCGAGCTCGCCCCCGGCGACTCCCGCCGCGCGATCCTGGTCGCCCACCACGACGCCGACCTGTTCGAGGACAGCCTCCTCGCCAACGTACGGGCAGGCGCGGACGCCGACGGGGCGGACGTGGCTCCGGCGCTGGCCGCCTCGGCCGCGGACGATGTCGCCCAGGCCCTGCCGGAGGGGGTGGACACCGTCCTCACCGAACGGGGCCGGTCGCTCTCCGGCGGCCAGCGCCAGCGCGTGGCCCTCGCCCGGGCCCTGGCCGCCGATCCGCCGGTCCTCGTCGTGCACGACCCGACCACGGCCGTCGACACGGTCACCGAGGCCCGCATCGCCGCCCGGCTGCGCGACCTTCGCCGGGGCCGCACTACGGTCCTGGTCACCACCAGCCCCGCCCTGCTCGCCGGGACCGACGTCGTGGTCATGCTCGACGACGGCCGTGTGACCGCCGAGGGCAGCCACCCGGAGCTGGCCGCCGCCCACGAGGCGTACCGCTCGGCGGTGCTGGCATGACGAGCGGTCAGGACAGAGACCCGCAGGGCCCGGACGCGCAGGGCCCGACCCCGCAGGACCGAGACGCGAAGGACGAAGGACGGACGATGAGCGCACCCGCCGCGCCCGAACGCGAGCTCCTGCCCACCGCCACGGGCGCCCAGACCCTCACCGTCGTCCGAGGGCTGCTGCGCCGTCACCGGCTGCTCGCGGTGGCCGCGGTGACCGTTCTGGTCGTCGGTACGGCCATCGGGCTGCTGACCGCGCCACTGCTCGGCCGCATCGTGGACCTGGTCGTGGACAGGGCCGGCGCCGGCGCGCTGACCGTGCCCATGCTGCTCCTCCTGGCGGTGGCCGTCGCCCGGGGCGTCGCGACCGCCATAGGCAAGTCCCTCGTGGCCCGGCTCGGCGAGACGGTCCTCGCGGACCTGAGGGAGCGGTTCATCGCGCGGGCGCTGCGGCTGCCGCTCGAACGCGTCGAGCAGGCCGGTTCGGGCGACCTGACCTCGCGGGTGACGGGTGACGTCACCCTGATCGCGAAGGCGGTACGGCAGGCCCTTCCCGAGTTCGCCGGCGCCTTCCTCACCATCGTGCTGACGCTGGCGGGTCTCACCGTCCTCGACTGGCGCTTCCTGCCCGCCGTGCTGGTGGCCGTCCCGGTCCACGTCCTCACGGTCCGCTGGTACATCCCGCGAGCGGCGAGCATCTACGCCGAACACCGCGTGGCGACCGGCGCCCTGCAGCACCAGCTGCTCGACAGCGTCGGCGGCGTCCGTACGGTCCGGGCGTTCCGTCTGGGCGGCCGGCACACGGAGCTGGTCGAGCAGCGGTCGCAGACGGCCGCGGACCTGGCGGCGCGTGGCATGCGCCTCATCTCGGGCTTCTTCTCCCGCCTGAACATCGCCGAGTTCATCGGCATGACGTCGATCCTCCTCACCGGATTCCTGCTGGTCGACAACGGTTCGGTGAGCATCGGTACGGCGACCGCGGCCGCGCTCTACTTCCACGGCCTGTTCAACCCGATCAACGCCGCGCTCTTCCTCATCGACGACGCCCAGTCCGCCGGGGCGAGCCTCGCCCGTCTCGTCGGCGTGTCGAGCCTCCCGGCCGAACGGGAGTCCGACGGGCGGGCCGTCGCACCGGTGGACGGCTCCGTCAAGGTGTCGGACCTCGGCCACGCGTACGTGGACGGCCACCCGGTGCTCTCCGCGGTGGACCTGGAGGTGCGGGACGGCGAACGGGTCGCCCTGGTCGGCGCCAGCGGCGCGGGCAAGACCACCCTGGCGAAGCTCATCGCGGGCGTCCACGAGGCGACGACCGGGGCGATCTCCCTGGGCGGTGTGGACTCCCGAGAGCTGGGCCCGGCGGGAGTCCGGCAGGCGGTCACCCTCATCAGCCAGGAGGTCCACGTCTTCGCCGGCCCGCTGTCCGAGGACCTGCGACTGGCCCGCCCCGAGGCGACCGACGAGGAGCTGCGCGCGGCGCTGGCCCATGTCGACGCCCTGGCCTGGGTCGACGCGCTGCCCGACGGCCTGGCCACGGTCGTGGGCGAGGGCGGCCATCGCCTCACGGTGACCCAGGCCCAGCACCTGGCCCTCGCCCGGCTCGTCCTCACCGACCCGCCGATCGCGATCCTCGACGAGGCCACCGCCGACGCCGGCAGCGCGGGCGCGCGCGTGCTGGAGACGGCCGCCCTGCGCGCCCTGGAGGGTCGTACGGGCCTGATGGTCGCCCACCGCCTCCCCCAGGCGGCGACCGCGGACCGCATCGTCGTCCTAGACCGGGGCCGCGTCGTCGAGACGGGCACCCACGACGAACTCGTCGCGGCGGGCGGCCGCTACGCCGCACTCTGGTCGGCGTGGTCCGACAGCCGCCGGGAACCGTCCGTGCCGGCGTAACACCGGCTACGAAGAGCAGGTCGACCGGGCCCCCGACCATCTGGCGGGGGCCCGTTCGACGCTCAACTGCCGCACATCGCTCGCCGGTACAGCGTCGTCAGCGCGTCGTCGATGGGGTGGTGCTGCGGATTCCCCGCGGAGTCCGGCCTGTTCCACCTCTGGAGGTTGACCGCGACCGACATCCGGCGCCGGCCGTCGGCCCGGGTCAGGGACATCGTTCCGGCTCCCCAGGCCGATCCGTCGTGGCCCCAGAAGGTGCCGCAACCCTCCATGTCGACCCTGTGCAGACCGAGGCCGTACTCGATCGTCGATCCGTCCAGGGCGCGGACCGGGACCGTGCGCTGCATCTGCGCCAGCGACGACCCGTCGACGATCTCGCCGGCGAGCAGCTTGCCGTAGAAGCGGTTGAGGTCCTCCATGGTCGACACGAGAGCGGCCCCCGGCCCCACCCAGGACATGTTGTAGACGCTGTAGTCGCGCGGCGGGTCGATCACACCGTGCAGCGCCTCGTACATCCGCGCGTGCGGTCCCTTGATGTACGGCCCGTCCGGGAACCCGGTGTGCCGAAGTCCGGCGCGCTCGATGACGTTCCGGGTGATGTACCGCTCGGCCGTGGTCCCGGTCACGTGCTCCAGGAGTTGGCCGAGGAGGAGGGTGTTGGTGTTGGAGTACACCCCCGGTACGGCTCCGGGCTCGGCGGCGGGCGGTGCCGCGAGGCCCAGCTCGATCAGCTCGGCCGGGCGGAACTGCCTGAACCGGTTGTCGTCCAGGCTCTTGGGCGAGTCCGGCAGGGAAGGGAACGCGTAGCGGATGTAATCGGGGATGCCGCTGGTGTGGTTGAGCAGCATCCGGACCGTGATCTTCCTGCCGCGCTCTCCGGGCACCGTTCGCGGCAGATAGTCGCCTATCGGCGCGTCGAGCCGGATCCGGCCCTGCTCGACCTGCTGCATGATCGCGGCGGCGGTGAAGGTCTTGGTGATGCTGCCGACGCGGTGCCGCATGTCGGGCGTGACGGGGCGGCCGGTCGTGACGTCGGCGACCCCGGAAGCGCCGCGCCAGGTCCGGCCGGCATCGCGCACCTCGGCGTACACCCCCGGTATCCCCGCGCGGTGGACACCGTCCAGGGCGGACTTCAAGTCCGCGGGATCGAATCCGGCAGCCGGGCTGGTGCCGGCGGCCGGCACCACGGCCCTTGCCCCGTCGGGCACGGGAACCGCCGCCACCGTGCCCGCACCGACACTCAGCGCGGCCACGCTTCCACACACCATCAGTCGGAACTTCAACGCGTTCGTCCTTTCGTGATCCATGAGTTCAGTCGCTCAGGGCGCGGCGCAGGGCGGTGGTGAGGCCGGCGATCTGCCGCTGCGAGACGTCGGCGGAGAGGATCGCCTGCGATCCGTGGAAGGTGCCGGCCCACTGGTGCAGCTCGACGGACACGCCCGCCTGGAGCAGCCGCAGCGCGTAGGTGATGTCCTCGTCGCGGTTCGGGCAGAACTCGGCGGTGGCGATGTAGGCGGGAGGCAGACCGGACAGATCGGTGGCCCGGGCCGGGGCGGCGTACGCAGTGGCGGGCCGGGAACCCAGGTAGTGCCGCCACGATGCGGCGATCGTGTCGCGGGTCATCCAGGGCGTGTCGGTGAAGTTCCGTGCCGACCACGTCTCCTGCCGGTCGTCGAGCCCGGGCTCGTTGAGCAGCTGGAAGCAGATCGGCGGCCCCTGCTGGTCACGCGCCCGCAGCGCCGTCGCGGCCGCGATCCCCGCGCCGGCGCTGTGGCCGCCGACCGCGATCCGGTCCGGGTCGACGCCGAGTTCGGCCGCGTGCTCGGCCGTCCACTCCAGTACGGCGTAGGCGTCGTCGAACGCGGCCGGGAACGGGTGCTCGGGCGCCAGGCGGTAGCCCACCGAGATCACCACCGCCCCGGAGAGGTCCGCGATCCGGGTGGCCCACGGGTGTTCGGTGTCCAGGTCACCGAAGACGCCCGCGCCACCGTGCATCCAGACGATGGCGCCCTGTGCCTGGTGCGGGCGGTAGATCCGCACCGGCACGTCCGGATCGGCGGGCACCGTGCGGTCCTCGACCTCCATGGCCGAGGTGTCCGGTGTCGGCACCGCGGCGGCGCGCTCGGCGATCATCTTGCGCGCGGTGACCGGGTCGTTCAGGTCGAGGGACGGGAGGAACGGGATGAATGCTTCGAGTTCGGGATCCATGACGACCATCCTCACGGTCGTCGCCCGAGGGGTCAGCCGCCATCCGTCGCGCATCCCGCCCCGATCACGCACCCATCGGCGCGCCCCGGTCCTTCTATCCTTCTGCCATGCAGGCACTGGCGTTACGGCTGTCGGGACTGGATCCGTACGTGGACGGCGCGATCCGCATCGTGGCGTTCTACGACACGTTGATGCGCCGGCGGGTGGATCTCCCGGCGCTCGCCCGGGCGTCGGCGGGCCTGGCCGAGTGCGTGGCCGGGATCCGGCTCCACGGCACGGGTCGGGCGACCCGCGTCGCGCCCGACGGCGGGCCGGGGCCCACGCCGCCGTCCCCCGCGTCCACCACGGTGCCGATCACCCTCGACGACGAGGAGATCGGCACGGTGTGGCTGGAGCGGCAGGGCCCGCCGATTCCGCTCGACGACGTCCTCCTCGAACGGCTCGCCCTGGCCACCGCGGCGACCGTCGAGCGGTACGGTCCGGCCCGCACCACCATGGCCGATCCCGCTCTCGTCGAACTGGCGATCAGCGCCGACAGCGACGAGGCGGCCAGAGCACGGGCGTTACGGCTCCTGGGGTTCGCCGCCGACCTTCCGGTCCACGTCGCCGCCGTCCGCTCGCGGCTCCCGCTCGACCGGATCGGCGGCCTGGTCTGCCCGGCCCGCCCGGTGAAGGCGGCACCGCTCGCCGACATGGGCGTCATCCTGGCCACCACCATGGACCCGGCCCTGTTCCCGGCAGGCGTACGCGCGGGCATCGGCGCTGCCGGAGGCCCCGAGCTCTCCTGGCGGCAGGCCCGCACCGCCCTCCGCTTCACCACCCGGCGCGAACCCGTCGTCCGCTTCACCGACCTGGGCGCACTCGCACTCCTGGCCGAGATCCCTCAGGACGCCGCACGCGCCAACCCCGACGTGGCCGCCGTCGCCCGCATCGCCGGCAACCCCGACGATCTGGAGACCCTGGACGCCTACTGCGCCACCGGCTCCCTGCGCCGGGCGGCCGACCTCCTCCATCTGCACCACAGCAGCATCGCCCGCCGACTCGAACAGATCGCGAAGGCCCTGGACATCGAGCTCACCGAACCCACCGGACTGACCCGGGCCAGGCTCGCCCTCACCGCATGGCGGCTGCTCGACGACTGAGGGATCCGCCCCGCCACACCGACGCCGCCGCCCGTGGAGGGTTCCCTCCACGGGCGGCGGCGTCTCGGACCGGGGTGTCAGGCCTGCTGGGCGACGAGGCTCGCGGGGCGCAGGTCCGTCCAGTGCTCCTCGACGTACGCGAGGCACGCCTCGCGCGTGTCCGCGCCGAAGGCGGTCTGCCAGCCGGCGGGGACCTCGGCGAAGGACGGCCACAGCGAATGCTGGTTCTCGTCGTTGAGCAGGACCAGGAAGCTGCCCTGCGGGTCCTCGAACGGGTTGGTGCTCATAGGTGTCACTTCCTTGTCGACGGTTCGGTCATGGCGGTGAACAGCTCCGAGAGCGGCTGTTCCGGGTCGGCTGCCACGGTGCGCAGCAGCCTCTGGAGTTCGTCGGCGAGCCGCCGTGCCTTGGCGGCGCCGAACAGGTCGGTGGCGTGGATGAGACCGCAGTGGACGGGTCCGTCGCCCTGCGGCTCGTAGAAGCTGAGGGTCAGCTGCGCCCGGGTCGATCCGGTCGGTACGGCGTCGAGGGAGCCGATGCCGCCCTCCAGCTGCTCCAGGTCCGCCTGTTCGTGGTGGATCACCATGACCTGCGGGCCCTCCGGGGGCAGTCCGGTCGCCCGGACGACCTCCTCGAACGGGACGTCCTGCCGGTCGAGGGCGCTGAGGGTGGTCTCCCGTACGCGGGACAGCAGCTCCGCGAAGGTCGGGTCCCCCGCCGTGTCGGTGCGCAGCACGACCGTGTTGAAGAAGCAGCCCACCAGGTCGGCGAGTTGGTCGTCCGTCCGCCCGGCGACCATCGTGCCGATGGGGAGGTCCGTGCCCGCGCCGTGGGCGGTGAGGAGTGCGGCCAGGGCGGAGTGCAGCACCATGAACATGCTGGTGCCGGTCGCCCGGGCCAGGTCGTCCACGGCCGCGTGCAGCTCCTCGTCGAGGACGAAACCGACGTGGTCCGCGCCGGGCGAGGACGAGCGCGGGCCGTCCGCCGGGAGCGCGAGCCTGCGCGGCAGGCCCTGCAACACCTGTCCCCAGTAGGCGAGTTGGCGGCCGCCCAGGCTGTCCGGGTCGCGCAGGTCGCCGAGGACCTCACGGGCCCAACGGGCGTAGTCCGGGTACGAGACCGGCAGCGGCAGCCACCGCGGCTCCCGGCCCTCCGTACGGGCCTGGTAGGCCGCCGTGAGGTCACGGAAGAGCGGCACGACCGACCATTCGTCGACCGCCAGATAGTGCATGGTCAGCAGCAGCGCCTGCTCCCCCGTGTCCGCCGTCAGCAAGTGGGCCCGGAGCGGCGCCTCCTGATCGGGGTGCGGCGCCCCGGCCGCCAGTTCGGCGAGGCGGGCCTCCAGGTCGTCGCACGTCTCGGTCCTCAGGACCGCGGGCTTGGCGTGCCGTTGGTACAGCGTGCCGTCCTGGACGACGAACCGCGTGCGCAGCGGCTGGTGGCGGTCGGCCACGTCGGCGAGCGCGGCGGACAGCGCGGCGGCGTCCAGACCGCCGGGCGAGCGCAGCACGAGCGCGTGGTCGAAGGCCGCCCGGCGGCGGTGGGCGTCCCACTGCCAGCGCTGCACCGGCGCCGCTTCGATGGGCTCGGGGCTGTACGGCGCCGGCCGCAGGGCCGGGCGGGCCGTCGCCGCGCCCTTCAGCTTGCCCTCGATACCGGCGACGGTCAGCGCGTCGAAGACGTCCCGGATGCTCAGCTCGACGCCGAACTCGGCGCGGATCCGGCCCAGGAGCCGCATCGACGCCATGGAGTGGCCGCCGAGCGCGAAGAAGTTGTCGTGGACGCCGACCTTCTCCAGCTTGAGGATCTCGCAGAACAGCTCCGCGAGATGGGCCTGCGTCGCGTTGGCGGGCCGCGCGTCGCCGGTCATCGCCGCCCAGTCCGGAGCGGGCAGCGCCTTGCGGTCCAGCTTGCCGTTGGGCGTCAGCGGCAGCGGCCCGTCGAGCGGCACGACGAGCGCGGGGACCATGTACTCGGGCAGCAGCCCCGCCACATGGGCGCGCAGCTCCTGCGGGTCAATGTCCAGCGACTCCCCCGCCTCCGGTACGGCGTAGCCGACCAGGCGGACGATGTCGCCGTCGCGGTCGGGCACCACGGCGGCCTGGGCGACCGACGGGTGTCCGGCGAGGGCGGCCTCGATCTCGCCCAGTTCGATGCGGAAGCCGCGGACCTTCACCTGGGTGTCGACGCGCCCGAGGAAGTCGAGGTTGCCGTCGGCGCGCCAGCGGGCGCGGTCACCGGTGCGGTACATGCGGCTGCCGGGCGGGCCGTACGGGTCGGCGACGAACCGCTCGGAGGTCAGCGGCGCCTTGCCGAGGTAGCCGCGCGCGAGGCCGCGGCCGGCCACGTACAGCTCGCCGACGACACCGGGCGGGACGGGCCGCAGGTGGTCGTCCAGGACGTAGCAGCGGGTGTTGGGGTCGGGCCGGCCGATGGGCACCCGGCCGGACGGGCGGCCACCGTGCTCGCGCGAGGGCCACAGTGTGGAGTTGACCGTGGCCTCGGTGAGCCCGTAGGCGCAGATCAGGTGGGCCGTGGCGCCGAACCGCTCGAACACGTCCGGCGGCACCGTCTCCGTACCGACGAGGACGGTCGACCCCTCGGGAAGTTCGCAGCCGGGCGGCAGTGCGGAGACGAGGGACGGCGGCAGGATCATGTGGGTGATCCGCTGCTCCGCGAGGAAGTCGGTGAGCGCCGGGCCCGCGACTCGCGCCTCGTCCGTGATGAGCACGAGCCGGCCGCCGTGGCAGAGCGCCATCGCCAGCTCGAACGCGAAGACGTCGAAGCCGATCGACGCGAACTGCAGGACGTGGCTGTCGTGTTCAAGACCCATCCGGTCGACGGCGGTGGCGACCAGGCTCGAGATGCCCTCGTGCGGGACGACGACGCCCTTGGGGCGGCCGGTCGAACCGGAGGTGTAGATGACGTACGCGGCCTGGTCCTGGTGGACCGGCGCGGCCTCGACCGGAGTCTTCGGCAGGGTCTCCAGCTCGGCGGCGACCGACGGCTCGTCGAGCAGCACCACCGGTACGCCCGCCACTTCCGGGATCTTCCCCGCGACCGGCTCGGTGCCGACCACGAGCGCCGCCCGCGAGTCCTCGATCATGTACGTGAGGCGGTCGGCCGGGTGGACCAGGTCCAGCGGCAGGAACGCGGCGCCCAGCTTCAGCGCGGCGAGGACCGTGGCGACCATGTCCACCGAGCGGGGTACGGCCACGCCGACCACGCTCTCGGCACCGACTCCGCGCGCGGCGAGGAGCTGCGCGAGGCGGTTGGCACGGGCGTCGAGCTCCGCGTACGTGACGGACCGGGCGCGGTCGACGACGGCCACCGCGTCGGGGTGCTCGGCGAGCCGCGCCCCGAACAGGGCCGGGAAGGTCTCCTCGTCGACCTCGCGGGAGGTGGCGTTGAAGCCCTCCAGGACCAGGTGCCGTTCGTCGTCGGCCAGGATCTCCGCCTGGGAGACGGGCTGTTCGGGCGCGGCGACGAGGGCCGCGACGAGCGCCCGGAGGCGGTCGCCGACGCGTACGGCGGTCTCGTGGTCGAACAGCTCCGTGGCGAACTCCAGCCGGCAGCCGAGAGAGCCCGCGCCGCCGTCGGCCGGAGTGTGCTCGGTGAAGCTGAAGACGAGGTCGAACTTGGCCGAGCGGATCCGGAACGGCACGTAGTCGGCGCTGAGGCCGGACAGTTCGAGGCCGTCGCCCGTGCGGGCGTGGTAGCCGACCATCACCTGGAACAGCGGGTTCCGGGACAGCGAGCGGGTCGGGTTCAGCTTCTCCACGACCGACTCGAACGGCACGTCCGCGTGCGAGAACGCGGCCAGGTCGGTCTCCCGGACCCGGGCGAGCAGTTCGGTGAAGGTGGGGTCGCCGCTCAGATCGGTGCGCAGCACCAGCGTGTTGACGAAGAAGCCGACCAGGTCGTCGAGGGCTTCGTCGCCGCGCCCCGCGATGGGCGAGCCGAGCGGGATGTCAGTACCGGCGCCCATGCGGTGCAGCAGGGCGGCCACGGCCGCGTGGACGACCATGAACATGCTCGCGCCGGTCTCGCGGGCGAGCCGCTTCAGCCCCTCGTGGACATCGGCGTCGAAGGCGATGTCCAGTTCGGCGCCGGAGAACGCCGGGCGGGCGGGCCGGGGCCGGTCCGTGGGCAGTTCCAGCTCCTCGGGGGCCCCGTCCAAGGTGGTGTGCCAGTAGTCGAGCTGCCGGGCGGCCAGGCTGTCGGCGTCCGCCGGGTCGCCGAGGAGGCGCTGTTGCCACAGCGCGTAGTCGGCGTACTGGACGGGCAGCGGCTCCCAGCTCGGTGCCGTGCCCGTGGTGCGGGCCGCGTAGGCGGTGGCCAGGTCGCGGAGGAACGGGCGGTCCGACCATTCGTCGGTGGTGATGTGGTGCAGCAGCAGGACGACGACGTGGTCCTCCGGTGCCAGCTCCACGACGGTGGCGCGCAGGGGCAGTTCGGCGGCGAGGTCGAACGGCCGGTTGACCAGGGCCTCCACGAGGTCGGGCACCTCGTCCTCGGTGGCGTTCACCCGCCCCACCACGGGCCGTGCCTCATCGGCGGGCAGCACCCGCTGGAGGGCCTGGCCGTCGCGCTCCACGAAGACCGTGCGCAGGGCTTCGTGCCGGGCGGTCACATCGGCGAGCGCCCTGGCCCACGCGTCGACGTCCAGGGCCCCGCGCAACCGCATGACCAGCGGGAAGTTGTACGCGGCGGAGGTGCACTCGATCTGCTGGATGACCCACAGCCGCTGCTGGGCGTGCGAGAGCGGCAGTTCGTCGGGCCGTTCCCCGGCGGTCAGGGCCGGCCGGGCGGCGCCGTCGGCGCGGTCCGCCCGCTCGATCAGCTCGGCGACGGTGGGCGCCTCGAACAGGTCACGGATGGCGAGTTCGGTGTCGAGGGCGGTGCGGGCGCGGCTGACGAGGCGGGTGGCGAGCAGCGAGTGGCCGCCCAGCTCGAAGAAGTCGCTGTCGATGCCGATGCTGCCCTCCGGCAGGCCGAGGACCTCGGCGAAGAGGGCGCAGAGCGTCTCCTCGCGCGGGGTGCGGGGCGCGCGGCTGGTGCCGGAGCCGGCGAAGTCCGGGGCGGGCAGGGCCCGTACGTCCAGCTTGCCGTTGACGGTGAGCGGCAGGGTGTCCACGGGGACGAGCGCGGACGGGACCATGTAGTCGGGCAGTCCGGCCTTCAGGTGGTCGCGCAGCCGCTGGAGCAGCTCCTCCGCCGGCTCCGTGCCGTCCTCGGGCGCGAAGTAGCCGACGAGCCGCTTGGTCCCGGTGCTCTCGTTGACGACGACGGCCGCGTGGGCGACCTCGGGGTGCGAGGACAGGGCGGTGGAGATCTCGCCGAGTTCGATCCGGTAGCCCCGGATCTTCACCTGGTCGTCGGTACGGCCCAGGAAGTCGAGCAGGCCGTCGCGCCGCTGCCGTACGAGGTCGCCGGTGCGGTACATGCGCTCCCCGGGCTCCCCGAAGGGGTCCGCGACGAAGCGTTCGGCGGTGAGGCCGGGTCGGTCGTGGTAGCCGCGGGCGAGGCCGGTGCCGGCGATGTACAGCTCGCCGGGGCAGCCCGGTGGGACCGGGCGCAGCATCGCGTCCAGGACGTAGGCGCGGGTGTTGCGGATGGGCATGCCGACCGTGGGGGTCGCGCTGTCGGTCGTCGAGCCGCCGAGGGTGTTGATGGTGTATTCGGTCGGCCCGTACAGGTTGTAGCCGTAGGTGCCCGGCGTGCGGCGCAGCTTCGTCCACACCGTGTCGGACACGGCCTCGCCACCGAGCAGCACCAGCGCGGGGCGGTGCTTCCCGGCCACCCACTCGTCGTCCTCGAGGAGCCCTTCCTCGATGAGCAGTTGGGCGTACGTGGGGGTCACGTTGACCACGTCGACGCGGTGCCGGTCGCAGTAGGCGACCAGCGCCTCGGCGTCGCGGCGCAGCTCCTCGTCGCAGACGTGGACCTCGTGGCCCTCGACGAGCCAGAGCAGCTCCTCCCAGGACATGTCGAAGGCGAAGGACACGGTGTGCGCGATGCGCAGCCGCCGTCCGCCGGCCGAGGCGATGGCCGGGTCGAAGATCTCCTTCTGGTGGTTGAGCTGCATGTTCGTCAGACCCCGGTAGGGGGTGACGACGCCCTTGGGGCGGCCGGTCGAGCCGGAGGTGTAGATGACGTACGCCGGGTACTCGAGCCGGTCCGTGACGTCGTGGGCGAAGGCGGGCCGCTCGGCGTCGGTGATCTCGTCGCCGGGCAGGGCGGCCAGCTCGGCGGCCACGGCCGCGTCGTCCAGGAGGAGTTCGGGGGCGACGGGGCCCTCGGGTCCGCGCAGGGTCGGGGCGACGGCGGTGGTGGACATGAGGCACAGCGGCCCGGTGTCCTCGACCATCAGCCGCAGCCGGTCGGCCGGGTGGTCCAGGTCGAGCGGCAGGTACGCGGCGCCGGTCCGCAGGACGGCGAACAGGGCGGCGACCATGTCGATGGACCGGGGCAGCGCGAGCGCCACGACCTTCTCCGGTCCCGCGCCCCGGGCGAGGAGCAGCCGGGCGATCCGGTTGATGTGCGCGTCGAGTTCGGCGTACGTGAGGGAGCGCTCGCCGAAGACCAGCGCCACCGCGTGCGGGGTATGGGCGACCTGGGCCGTCAGCATGTCGGCGATGGTCTCGTTCGGCACGGGCTCCCGGCTGCCGGACCACTCGGTGGTCAGCGCGGCGCGCTCCGTCGGCAGCAGCAGGTCCACGCCGACGGTCCGGGCGGTGACGGCGTCCGGGGCGGCGAGGAGCTCCCCGAGCCGCTCCAGGACGGTCGTGAACCGGCTGAGGATGGTGGCGGCCGCCTCCACGTCGAAGAGGTCGGGCCGGGCCGCCAGGGTGACCCGCAGGTGGGTCTCGGGGGTGACGATCAGGGTGAGCGGGAAGTGCGTGCCGTCGACGTTCGACACGTCGGTGATGCCGTGCCGCTGCCGGAGGGCGGCGGCGCGGTCCTCGCCGTCCGCGGAGCGGAGCACGAAGAGGGTGTCGAACAGGCGGCGGTGGCCGGTCTCCTGCTGGAGGGTGCCGAGGCCGACGTACTCGTACGGCATGACGGCGGCGCGCTCGGACTGCATCCGACGCAGCAGGTCGAGCAGCGGCTCGTCCGGGGCGAACGCGACCCGGGCGGGGATGGTGTTGAGGAACATGCCGATGATGCCGGCGACTTCTCGCACCTCGGCGGGCCGTCCGGCGACCGCCGTGCCGAAGGCGACGTCGCCGCGGCCGGTCATCGCGGAGAGAACCAGGCCCCAGGCGGCGTTGAGCACCGTGTTGAGGGTGAGGCCGTGCCGGCGCGCGAGGGCGCGCAGCCGGTCGCTGGTCTCCCGGTCCAGTACGGCGTGGTGGTCGACCGGGATGACCGGGCCCTCGTCGCGGCCCGTCGGGGCGACGAGCGTCGGCTCGGCGAAACCGGCGAGCGCCTCGCGCCAGGCGTCGACGGCCCGGGTCGTGTCCTGCTCGTCCAGCCAGGCCAGGTAGTCGCGGTACGAGCCGGGGGCGGGCAGTCCGGTGGTGTCGCCGGCCCGCTCGTACAGCGTGAACAGCTCCTCCAGGAACAGCCACGCGGACCAGCCGTCCCACAGGATGAGGTGGTGGGTGACGACGAGCCGGTCGCGGCCGTCGCCGAGCCGGATCAGCTGGAGGCGGCAGAGCGGCGGTGAGGAGAGGTCGAAGCGCTGCCGGCGGTCGGCGGCAAGGAGCTCGTCCAGGCGGACGCTCCGTTCCTCGGCGGGCAGCCCGGAGAGGTCGATCTCCGTCAGCGGGATCTCGGCGCCGTCGGCGATGAACTGGACGGGCCGGGACAGGCCGTCGCTGATGAACCCGGCGCGCAGGCTCGCGTTGCGCTCCAGGAGCGCCCGGCACGCGGCGCGCAGCCGGTCGGCGTCGAGGCGGTGGTCGAAGTCCAGGGTCTCCTGCGACAGGTAGACGTCGAGGGCGTCCCCCACGTCGTAGGTGGCGTGGAAGTACATGCCCTCCTGGAGCGGGGAGAGCGGCCAGATGTCGGCGACCGGGAGCCCGGCGACGGCCTCGACGCGGGCGGTCTCCTCCGGGGACAGCTCGAGTCCGCCCAGCGGTGCGGGGGCCGGGGGCTCCGCCGGGGCGCCGGCGGTCAGCTGGTCGAGCAGCGCCTTCAGGGCCGGGTCGACCGCCCCGCCGGACAGCTGCTGCGCGGCGATCATCGCCTGGAGGGCGGCGGCGGCCTGCCCGGCGTCGGCGGCGGACACGGTCACACCGGCGGCGGGCGCTTCAGGAGCGGCTTCGGCGGCCGGCTCGTCCGGCACGCTCGCAGCCGTCGCGGCGAGCGCGGCGGGCGTGCGGTGCTCGAACACATCGCGCGGGCTGATGGTCAGTCCCCTTTCACGGGCCCGGGTGGCGACGGAGATGGAGCTGAGGCTGTCGCCGCCGAGCATGAAGAAGTCGTCGTCGGCACCGACCCCAGGCAGGCCCAGGACGTCGGTGAAGATCGCGCACAGGGCGCGTTCCCGCTCGTCGCGGGGCGCGCGTCCACCGGCGCGGGGCGCGACGGACGGCGAGGGCAGGGCGTTCTGGTCGAGCTTGCCGCTGGGCGACAGCGGCAGCTCGTCGAGGACCGTGACGGCCGTCGGCACCATCGCGGCGGGCAGCGCCTCGGTGAGCGCCGCCAGGAGCGCCTCGGCGTCCGGTGCGGCACCGGGCGCCGGCACCGCATAGCCGAGGAGCGCGCCGTCGCGGACGATGACGGCGGCGCGGGCGACACCGGGGAGCGCGGCCAACGCGGCCTCGATCTCGCCCAGTTCGATCCGGTTGCCGCGCACCTTGACCTGACGGTCGGTGCGGCCGAGGTACTCGACGGCGCCGTCGGCGCGCCGGGCGACGAGGTCGCCGGTGCGGTACATGCGGGTACCGGGCTCGCCGAACGGGTCGGCGACGAACCGCTCGGCGGTCAGGCCGTGCCGGTCGTGGTAGCCGCGGGCCAGCTGGACGCCGGCGAGGTACAGCTCGCCCGGCACGCCGTCCGGGACGGGCCGCAGGAAGGCGTCGAGCACGTAGAGGCGGGTGTTCCAGACGGGCCGGCCGATCGGGACGGCCAGCTCGGTGCCGCCCTCGTACGGGAAGTAGGTCACGTCCACGGCGGCCTCGGTGGGGCCGTACAGATTGTGCAGCGGGACGGGGCCGTTGCCGTGACGGGACGTCAGCTCCCACCAGCGGCGGGCGTCCGGGCCGGTCAGTGCCTCGCCGCTGCAGAACACCCGGCGCAGGCTCGCCGCCCACTCCGGAGCGCCGGGGGCACCGCCCTCACCGGCCTCCATGACCTGGACGAACGCGGCCAGCATCGAGGGCACGAAGTGCGTGGTCGTGATGCGCTCGGTACGGATCAGCTCGGCCAGATACGCCGGGTCGCGGTGGCCGTCGGGCCGGGCGAGGACGACGGTGGCGCCCTCGACGAGGGCCCAGAAGAACTCCCAGACGGACACGTCGAAGCTGGACGGCGTCTTCTGGAGCACCCGGTCGTCGGCGTCGAGTCCGTACTCCCCCTGCATCCAGGCGAGTCGGTTGACGATCGCCCGGTGGGTGACGGCGACGCCCTTGGGGCGCCCGGTCGAGCCGGAGGTGTAGATCAGGTACGCGGGGTGGTCGGGCCTGGCCTGGACGGCCTCGGTGTCGGGGGTCTCCTCGTCCCGGTCGACCAGGAGGTGTTCGAGGTCCGGTACATCGGGCAGCCGGCCGGCCGCGTCGGCGGTGGTCACGACCGTACGGGCCCCGGAGTCGGCGAGCATGAACGCCACCCGGTCGGCGGGGTAGTCGAGGTCGACGGGCAGGTAGGCGGCGCCCGCCTTGTGCACGCCGAGCAGCGCGACCATCAGCTCCGCCGAGCGGGGCACGGCGACGGCGACGAATCGCTCCGGGCCCGCGCCGCGCGCCCGCAGCCGGCGGGCCAGGGCCTCGGCGCGCCGGTCGAGTTCGGCGTAGGACAGGGTGGTGCCCTCGCAGACGACGGCGGGGGCGTCGGGGGTCCGGGCCACCTGCGCGGCGAAGAGGGAGGCGAGGGTGGCGTCCGCGTCCGGCAGCGGGTGGGTGGTGGCGTTCAGCGCGGTGAGGCGCTCGGCCTCCCGTTCGGAGAGCAGCCCGACGCGGGCGACCGGCCGGGAAGGGTCGGCCACGAGGGTCCGCAGCAGCGCCTCGAAGCGGTGGGCGATCACGGCCACGGCGAGCTGGTCGAGCCGGGCCGCGTCGTACTTGAAGCGCAGCGCGAGCCCGCCGCTGCCCTGCTCGACGATGAGCGCGAGCGGGTAGTGCACGGCGTCGAAGACCTCGGCGCCGGTGAGGCGCAGCGCCTCCTGGTCCGCGTCGGTGGCCAGGTCGCCGGACGGGTAGTTCTCGAACACGACGAGGGTGTCGAAGAGTTCACCGCCGCCCGCGATCCGCTGGATCTCGGCGAGGCCGAGGTGCTGGTGGTCCAGGAGGGCCGCGTGCTCGTCCTGGACACGCTGGAGCAGCTCGGCGAGCGACTCGTCGCCGTGCAGGGTGACCCGGGCCGGCACGGTGTTGATGAACAGGCCGACGGCCGAGTCCAGGCCCTCGACCTCGGTGGTGCGGCCGGAGACGGTGGTGCCGAACACGACGTCCTGGCTGCCGGTGAGACCGCCGAGGAGCAGCGCCCAGGCGCCGTTGACGACGGTCGAGAGGGTCAGGCCGTTGCTGCGGGCGCGGGCGGTGAGGTCGGCGGTGAGCGACTCGGGGAGCCGGACGTCCACGTGCTCGGGACTGGCGACGGGCGCGTCCTGCTGATCGCCCGTGGCGAGGGCGGGCAGTCGGGTCGGGCCGTCCAGACCGGCCAGGGCGTGCTGCCACGCCTCGCGGGCCGCGTCGAGGTCCCGGCCCGCGAGCCAGGCCAGGTACGGCTGGGGGGCGGGCGGTTCGGGCAGGGTCTCGCCCCGGTGGGCGGCGGTCAGTTCGCGCAGCAGGACGGAGACCGACCAGCCGTCGGCGATGATGTGGTGCAGGGTGAGCAGCAGCCGGTGGCGCTCGCCGTCCCGGATCAGGGTGGCCCGCATCAGCGGTGGCCGCGCGAGGTCGAAGCGCTCGGCGCGGTCCTGCCGCAGTACGTCCTCCAGCGGAGTGACGGTGGTGTCGGCCTCGCGCCACGGAAGGGTCGTGTCGTCGGCGATGCGCTGGACGACCTCGCCGCCGGGCAGCTGGCGGAACGCGGCGCGCAGCAGCGGGTGCCGGTCGAGGAGCAGGTGGAGCGACTCACGCAGCCGGTCCGGGTCGACGGTGCCCGCGAGGTCGAGGAGTTCCTGGACCACGTACAGGTCGCCGGCGTCCTGGTCGAACTCCGCGTGGAAGAAGAAACCTTCCTGGAGCGGGGAGACGGGCAGGGCGTTCTCGTCGAGCTCGACGGTCCGGGTCGCCGGCGGGGTGGTGTCGACCGCGGCCTGACCGGCCGTCCGGGCGAGCGCCGCGACGGTCCGCTGCCGGAACACGTCACGCGGGGTGATCACGAGCCCGGCCTCGCGGGCGCGGTTGACGAGCTGGATGGCGACGATGCTGTCGCCGCCGAGCTCGAAGAAGCTGTCGTGGACGCCGACCGCGGGCAGTCGGAGCACCTCGGCGAAGAGCGCGGCGAGCGCGGTCTCGGCGGGGGTGGTGGGCGCGTCCGAGCCGGCCGTCGCGGTCCACCGGGGCTCGGGCAGGGCGCGGGCGTCGAGCTTTCCGTTGGGTGTCAGCGGCAGGGGCCCGTCGAGGCGTACGACGGCGGAGGGGACCATGTGGTCGGGCAGCGCCGCGGCGATCCGGGCGCGCGCCTCGGCGACGGCGGCCTCGGTGTCCGTACCGGCCTCGGCCACGAGGTAGGCGACGAGCCGTTTGGCGCTGCGGTGGTCCTCGCGGACGAGGACGGCGGCCTGGGCGATGCCCGGGCAGGCCATGAAGGCGCTCTCGATCTCGCCGGGCTCGATGCGGTGGCCGCGGATCTTGATCTGGCCGTCGGCGCGGCCCAGGAACTCCAGGTTGCCGTCGGCGGCCCAGCGGACGCGGTCGCCCGTGCGGTACATCCGGGCGCCCGGCTCGGCGGCGTACGGGTCGGCGACGAAGCGCTCGGAGGTGAGCCCGGGCCTGCCCAGATAGCCGCGGGCGAGGCCGCGTCCGGCGACGTACAGCTCGCCCTCGGCGCCGACCGGCACGGGGCGGAGCGCCGCGTCGAGCACATAGGCGCGGGTGTTGGGGTCGGGCTCGCCGATGGGCGCGGGGCCGGGCCGGTCGGGGGTGGCGACCCACAGGGTGGAGTTGACGGTCGCCTCGGTGAGGCCGTAGGCGACGACGACCTGGAGCCGTCCGGCCCAGCGGGCGATCAGTTCGCCGGGTACCGCCTCGGTGCCGACGACGAGCACGGCGCCGTCGGGCAGGTCGCACTCCTGCGGCAGGGCCGAGACGAGGGACGGCGGCAGGATCATGTGGGTGGCGCGGTGGCGTGCGATGTACTCCGTGAGCGCGGGCCCGGCGACGCGTCGCTCGGTGGGGACGACGATGATCCGGCCGCCCACGCACAGCGACATGATCAGGTCCCAGACCGTGACGTCGAAGCCGACGGACGCGAACTGGACCACCCGGCTGTCGGCGGTGATGCCGATGCGGTCGGTGGCCGTGGCGATCAGGCTGCCGACGCCGTCGTGCGAGACGACGACGCCCTTGGGCCGGCCGGTGGAGCCCGAGGTGTAGATGACGTACGCGGCCTGCCCCAGGGCGATGGGCAGGTTCGGGTCCGAGGCGTCGAGGGCGGCGCACTCGGCCGTCAGGGACGGTTCGTCGAGCAGCAGGTGAGTGACGCCGGGGGTGTCCGGCAGCGCGTCGGACAGCTCGTGGGTGGTGAGGACGGTGCGCGCGCCGGCGTCGGCGAGCATGTAGGCGATACGGTCCTGCGGGTGGTCGGCGTCCAGCGGCAGGTACGCGGCTCCGGCCTTCATCACCGCGAGCAGCGACACGACGAGTTCGGGAGAGCGCGGCACGGCCACGGCGACGACGTCCTCGGCGCCGACTCCGCGCGCCGCGAGCAGACGGGCCAACCGGTTGGCGGCCGCGTTCAGTTCGGCGTACGTCATCTCCCGGTCCTCGCAGACGAGGGCGACGGCGTCCGGGGTGCGGCGTACCTGGTGCTCGAAGGCGGCGGGCCAGGAGAGCTCCGCCGTCTCGCGCGGGGCCACGCCGAACTCGTCGAGGAGCCGGGACCGTTCGGCGGGGGAGGTCAGCTCGATGTGCCCGACCGGGCGGTCGAGGTCCTCGGCGAAGGCGTCGAGGACGGCGAGGAAACGGCGCTCGTGGTCGCGCAGCGTCGCCTCGTCGCAGACCTCGGCGTCGGCGTCGAGGTGGACGCGGATGCCGCTCCCCCCGCGGCACTCCGAGAAGCTCACGGCCAGGTCGCTGACCGGGCCGAGCCAGACCGGTTCGAGTTCGGTCTCGTGGTCGGCGAACCGCAGGTCCTCGGGGCGGGGCAGGACGTTGACCGTGGGGCCGACGAGTTCGTTCACGCCGTCGGCGAGGCCCAGCTCCCTGGCCAGGTCCTCGGCGCGGTAGCGCCCGTGGGCGACCGCCGCGCCGATCGCCGTCCGTACGTCGGCCAGGAGTGCGGTGCCGGTGGTGCCGGGGCGGACGGACAGCCGCAGCGGCACGATATTGGACACCATGCCGGGGATGTCGCCCGCCACGGCGTCCTGACGGGCGGGTATCGGCAGGCCGAGGACGAGGTCCTGCTCACCGCTGACCCGGTGGAGGTAGGCGGCCACGGCCGCGATCAGCAGCCGGGACGCCCGGGTGCCGGCGCGCTCGGCGGCCTCGTTCAGCCGCTGGGTCCGGGCGGCGGTCAGTTCCGACGTGCGGCGCAGCCGCCGCGTCATGGGCACGGGGGCGCGCTCGACGAGGCGTACGGGCTCGGGCCGGTCGGCCATGCGGGTCAGCCAGTAGGCGCGGTCCTCCTGGTGCCGCTCGGAGGCTCGGTAGGCCAGATCGGCGTCCACCAGGCGGGACAGCGCCCAGTCGCGCGGGGCCGGGGCCTCGTCGCCGCCGGTGTAGAGCTCACCGGCCCGTCGGGTGATGAGCGCGACGCCCATGCCGTCGGTGACGATGTGGTGGTAGCGCTGGTACCAGGCCACGTGGTCGTCGGCCAGGCGCAGCAACGCATGGGCGAAGAGGGGCCCACGGGCGAGATCGGCCGGGCGGTCCCGTTCGGCGTCCATCCACTCGGCGGCTGCCCGCTCGGGGTCGGCGGCGCCGCGCAGGTCCACGACGGGGACGTCGAACGCGACGGCGACGGGGGTCTGCCGGGGTGCGCCGTCCGCCGTGCCGTCCGCGCCGACACGGACGTGCAGGCTCTCGGCTTCCTCGACGGCCTGCCGTACGGAGGCGGTGAGGCGTTCGAGGTCGACGTCACCTCGCAGGTCCAGGGCGAACACGATGTTGTAGGCGGAGCTGTCGGGGTCGATCTGCTGGGCGAGCCAGATGCCGGTCTGCCCGCCCGTGACGGGTGTGCCGGAAGCGGACGTCCGGTCCGACGCGACGTCAAACATCGTTCGAATGGGCCTTTCCCTGGTGGTGCGTCAGTGAGGCCCGCCCGTCCGCGGCACGGCCGGCGGACGGGCGGGTTGCCGGCGAGCGGCGCTTACTTGATGGCCGCGATCAGCGGCTCGACCTCGTCGATGGCGTACGGGATCGACAGGACGGTGTTGAAGGAGAACGCCGCGCCGATGTCCGGGTCCTGGTAGGGCACGAACAGGTCGCGCTTCTCCTGGTGGACCTTCAGCTTCTTGTAGAGCGCCTCGGCCTTGATGCGGTCGTTGGCCTCGGTGCTGGAGGTGACCCAGACCAGACGGTCGACGTCGAGCACGTTCAGCTTCTCGGCGCTCAGCTCGGCGACGTTCCAGCCCGGCTTCGCCAGGGTGTCGATCTCGGGCTTCAGCTTGAAGCCGAGCTCGGAGAAGAAGATCGCCTTCGGGTCGGTCTTGGTGAAGGCCGAGTACTTGCCGGCCTCGAAGCTGTCGGCGACGGCGAGGGTCTTCGTGGCGAACTCGGGGTGCTTGTCACGGACGGCCTTGAAGCGGGCGTCGATGTCCGTGATCAGCTTCTCGGTCTCGGCGTCCTTGCCGAGGGACTTGCCGATCTGCCGGGTCATCACCTGCCAGGACGCCCCGTAGTCGGGCAGGCCCTTGGGCTGTGCGACGACCTTGGTGAACTTCGAGAGCGTGTCGTACTGCTCCTTCTTCATGCCCGAGTACTGGGCGATGACGAGGTCCGGCTTCAGCGCCGCGATCTTCTCGATGTTGTACTCGTCGCGCTCACCGACGATCTCCGGCTTGGTGGACCCCCACTTGTCCTTCGTCCACGGCCACTTGCCGTACGGCTGCTCCTTGAACCAGTCCACCGATCCGACCGGCTTGACGCCGAGCGCCAGCACCGCGTCCTGGTCCGACAGGCCGAGGGTGACGACCTTCTTCGGCTCCGCGTCGATCGTCGTGCTGCCGTACTTGTGCTCCACCGTCACGGGGAAGGCCGCGGACGTGGAGGCCGACGCCTCGCCCGAGGGCTTGGACTCCGTCTTCTCGCTCCCGCTCCCACAGGCGGACAGAGCGAGTGCGGCGACGGTGGCGACGGCCACCCGGGGGACGTATCTGACGAGCCGCGTCAGAGCGGGGCGCGTACCAGTGGACACGGATGTTCCTTTCACGGGGGTTTCACGGTGCGTGCCACGCCCACCGCGTACGACGGCGCTACGGGGCGGGCGGGGCGAGTGTGGGGGGGGCGTTGCCAGGGAGACCCTGGGGACGGGGAGGCTCTAGCGGACCGAGCCGATGCCGTCGGCGACCGGCCGGGACTCGCCCTGGACGGGCTCCGGAGCGCGGTCGACGATCGAGTCCAGGATCTCGCCGACCCTGATCGCGGTGTTGGAGAGCAGCGACGACGTGATGCCGTGGGTGTGCTCGGTACCGCCCTGGAGGTAGATGCCGCAGCGCAGTTCGGGGTCGGTCGTGATGCGGTAGTCCCGCTCGACCCGGACACGGCCCTGCTCGTCCAGGTGGCAGCTGTCCGCGACCGTGCCGAGGAGGCCGATGGGGTCCGCCTGGCTGTAGCCGGTGGCGAGGACCACGACGTCGGCGTCGAGCACGTTCTCCTCACCGGTGACCAGGGAGGTGACGGTGGCGCGGACGGCGTCCTGCGTCTCCTCCACGCCCGTGAGCCGCGAGATGTTGAGGAAGCGCAGCCGCTCGGTGCCGAGCACCTTCTCCTGGTACGCCTGGCGGTACAGGTCGTCGATCAGGTCGATGTCGACCACGGAGTAGTTGGTGTTCCCGTGATAGTCCATCAGCCGGCGCTTGATGTCGTCGGGAGCGGTGAAGTACTCGTCGACCGCCTCGGGGTCGAAGATGCGGTTGGCGAAGCTGCTGTCGTCCGCCGGGCTGTAGCCGTAGCGGGAGAAGACGGCGCAGATCTCGGCCTCGGGGAACCGGCGGTGCAGGTACGCCACGTTCTCGGCGGCGCTCTGGCCGGCACCGACCACGATGAAGCGGCTGGGGTCGGTGCCCTCCAGGCCGTCCACCTTGGCGAGCAGGTCGGAGTTGTGCCAGACGCGGTCGGTCCGCTCGACGCCCTCCGGCATGACGGGTCGCAGCCCGGTGCCGATGACGAGGTTGCGGGCACGGTGGACCACGGTCTCCGACCCCGAACGGGCCGTCACGTCGAGGTACTCCACCACTCCGTCGCGTACGACGGGCTCGACGGAGACGACCTCGTGGCCGTAGGAGACCATGTCGTCGACCTTCGCCGCGGCCCACTCGAAGTAGTCGTGGAACTCGACGCGGAGCGGGAAGAGGTTCTTGTGGTTGACGAAGTCGATCAGCCGACCCTTGCTCTGCAGGTAGCGCAGGAAGGTGTACTCGCTGGACGGGTTACGGAGCGTCACCAGGTCCTTGAGGAAGGACACTTGCATCGTGGCGTCGTCGATCAGCATGCCGCGGTGCCAGCCGAAGCTCGCCTGGCGCTCGAAGAAGTGAGCAGTGACCGCCTCCTGCCTTCCGACGCGCGCGTTGTGCTCGCTGAGCGCGATCGCCATGGCCACATTGGACGGCCCGAAGCCGATGCCTATGAGGTCGTGGATCAGAGGTGCGTCGCCAGGAAGAACCTGTGACATGTCACTCCCATCGTGCGGGACAGTCGCTTGTCAGGCGCGGATGAAAAGAACGAGACGCCGAGCCCGCGGTTCACGCAGGCCAGCCGAACTTAGGTAAAGCTAACCTGACTTGAACCGAGCTGTCGACCGGACGAATCGGACAAGCGTCAGGCCATGGCCCTGAACAGGCCTGAAAACGTGGCCCGTTGCATCCTTAGGTAAGCCTTGCTTTACTTGGCGCGGTCATTCGCTCAGCTGAGGAGGAACCCCATGCGGGTCGTCATGTTCGGTTACCAGACCTGGGGGCATCGCACCCTGCAAGCACTCCTGGACTCCGAACACGACGTCGTGATGGTCGTGACGCATCCCAAGAGCGAGCACGCCTACGAGAAGATCTGGAGCGATTCGGTCGCCGACCTGGCCGAGGAGCACGGCGTCCCGGTCGTCATCCGCAACAGGCCTGACGACGAGGAGCTGTTCCAGCGACTCAAGGAGGCAGACCCGGACATCATCGTGGCCAACAACTGGCGCA
Organism: Streptomyces sp. NPDC059875; assembly: GCF_042731085.1. Classification (NCBI taxonomy): domain Bacteria; kingdom Bacillati; phylum Actinomycetota; class Actinomycetes; order Kitasatosporales; family Streptomycetaceae; genus Streptomyces; species Streptomyces sp. NPDC059875. The sequence continues at coordinate 57,543 of NZ_JBHWJZ010000030.1, read as the reverse complement.
CGTGGATCCCGCCGCGGATCTACGACCTCCCCCGCCACGGCACGCTGAACATCCACGACTCGCTGCTGCCCAAGTACGCCGGCTTCTCGCCGCTGATCTGGGCCCTCATCAACGGCGAGAAGGAAGTCGGCGTCACGGCCCACATGATGGACGAGGTGCTCGACGCGGGCGACATCGTGGACCAGCGCGCGGTGCCGGTGGAGCCCACGGACACCGCAACCGACCTGTTCCACAAGACGGTCGACCTCATCGCCCCGGTCACGGTCGGCGCCCTGGACCTGATCGCCTCCGGGCGGACCGAGTTCACCAAGCAGGACCGCTCCCGGGCCAGCTTCTTCCACAAGCGGGCCGAGGAGGACATCCGCATCAACTGGGACTGGCCCGCCGACGTCCTGGAGCGCCTGGTCCGCGCCCAGTCCGCGCCGTACCCGAGCGCCTTCACCTTCCACAAGGGCAAGCGCGTGGAGGTCCTGACCGCGGTCGTGTCCGAGGGTCGCTACGGCGGCACCCCCGGCCGCATCTTCTACCGCGAGGGCGACGGCGTGGTGATCGTCGCCGGCGCCGACGCCCGCACGGGCCGCAACCACGGCCTGGCCATCACTCGCGTACGGACCGAGGACGGCCAGGAGCTGCCCGCGACCGAGTACTTCACCTCCATGGGCGGCTACCTCACCAGCCGCCCCTGACGAACCCCTGAACTCCGGCGCCCCCCAGACGGTCCTGGGGGGCGCCGGCATTATTTCCGACTAGTTGGGTTAGGTTCACCTAACCTGCATGTGAACAGAGGTCAATCGATGAAGCAGCGGGTCACCTCGGGTACGGCGCAGGACGCGAACGGCGCGAGGTTCACCATCGTCGGCATATCGAACATGCCGACGGACTGGTCACAGGTCTTCAGCTCGCTCGCGAACGCCGATCTGACGATCGACAGCGGCACGGGCGCGCTTCCCGGCGCCCTGTCCGCCCTGGCCGCCCCGTCCGACGCGGGACGCGGAGGCGGCGCGGAGAGCGCCGACCCGGCCCAGGACGAGGAGCGTCCGTCCGGCCCGCGGTCCCTGCGCATGACACCGCCCAGTGTGCTGGACCTCAACGCCTACCTCATGTACGCGATCGGCAAGGCCGCACGCCGCAGGCTCAGCGAGAAGCTGACCGCCCACGGACTGCGCCTGTGGCATCTGACCGTGATGGCGATGGTCGCCGATCTCGGCCCCCAGATGAAGACCGTCCTCGCGTCGCGGCTGGACATGAACGCCAGCGACCTGGTGAAGATCGTCAACGATCTCGTCAGGACCGGCCATGTCGACTGCGGCCGGGATCCGGCGGACCGGCGCCGCGTCGTCGTACGGCTGACGCCGGCGGGCCGGTCCTTCCTCGCCCGGCTCAGCGCGGACATCGCATCGACCGACGACGAGGTGCTTGCCCCGCTGAGCGAACAGGAACGCGATCTGCTCGCCTCGCTCCTGCGCCGCGTCCACCGCCACCTCGACCCCACCCCGGCCGGCGTGGTCCACGTGCCCGCCCGGGAGGCGGAGACGGCTGCCCCGGGAGACTCGGTCGAGGACGGGCGGATCGACTGGACACGACCCGCCGAGGAGATCGCCCACCTCGTCGAATCCCGGCGCCTCAGGTACCCGACGGCCTACACCCACCACGACGGCCGCCGCCTCGAACTGCTGGCGGCGACGGTCTCCGAGGGCAGCTACGCCGGCGCCCCCGGTCTCGTGCTCCATCAGGAGAACGAGGGCTTGGTGATCGTCACGGGAACGGACGGGCCCACGGGCGGCGGACGCGGCCTCGTCCTGAGCCGCTTACGCACCGAAACGGGTCAGGAGATGTCGGCGCAGGAGTACTTCCCCTCGGGGGGCGCGGTGCTCGCCGCCCAGCCCTGACCCGAGCCAGGGGTACGGGGCGCCGGGCGTCGGAGCCCTCGGCCCCCCTACCCGGCGATCTCCGTACGCTCCCACCACTCGTACACCCGAAGCGTCCCCTCCTCGGTGTCCTGCCGGCGCGAGGTCTCCCTGAAGTGCTCGTATCCGCCGAGATACGGGATCTTCAGGTCCTCGCCGGGAGTCTCGATCGGGACGATCCGCTCGGGGAGGTCGCCCGGACCGCCCTCCAGAAATGCCTTGTGCGCCATGGCACCAGTCTCACCACCCCCGGCGCGCGTCGCATCCGGGGAGCGTCCGACTGACGAGCGGAGGCCCCCCGTCGGGCAGAGGATCCGCCGGTGACGGTGGCCGGCACCGGCGAGACCGCGCAGTCAGGCGGTGGCGTGACCCTGTCACGACCCCGCGCCGACTCACTGCCCGTCACATTGCTAACCTCGCGGCGAGTTGATCTTCAAAGCAAGGGAAGCGAACATGCGAGCAGCGAAGGCCACGGTCCTGGCCGTGCTGACGGCCGCTGTGCTGGCCGGCTGCAGCAACGCTCAGAGTACGGACGGCAAGAACGACCGCGACGCCCCGGCGGGCACCGAGGCGAAGCCGCTCGCCGCGATGAGCGTGCCTCCGGCGTACGACGGCGCCAAGGGCTGGGACGAGACCCTTCCCTGGGTGCCCGGGTCGGCGGACGCGGTGCCGGTGGCCGTGGTGCCGGGCGCCAAGGCCGTGGCCGTGCTGACGTTGGCCTCGAACGGGTTCGCCGTGCAGTCCAAGGCCGCCGACAGCGGGAAGGTCCGCTGGGTCTCCGCGACGTGGAGTCCGCCGCTGCAGATGGACGGCGCGAAGGAGGCGGGCGAGATCCCCGAGGTGACCGGTGTCGAGCAGGACGGCCAGGCCTTTGTCGTCGTGTCCGCGCACGGGATGGCCGGCAAGGACGACCTCCACGAGGGCACTGAGGTGGTGCGTCTCGCGGTGTACGCCGCCGAGGGCGAGGGCACCGGGCTCAAGCCGCTGCGGGAGATCGACGTGCCGGTGTCCGCGGACGCGGGTGACGTGCGGGTGAGCGCCGAGGGAAGCCGTCTGCTGGTGGCCTACGGCGAGCCGGGACCGTACCCGCAGCGGTCGGCCGCCGTGGACGTGGTCACCGGCAAGGTGACCCCGTACAAGAACGCCGGCGAGCTGCTGCCGCAGTGCGCCGGGAAGAGCCTCGAGTGCGGCTGGGCCCGCGTGGTGGCGGCGGGCTCCACGGGCCCGCTGGTCGGACTGGGCCGCGGTTTCGGTGTTCCGGGGGCCTGGTTCAGTGACGCCGTCCGGCCCGAGGGCGCGGACGCGACGTACGGCTTCGGCAGCTGGAACGGCGACGTGTACGGCGTGGAGGGTGGACGGTTCCTCGCCCAGTGGCACCGCTCCGACAAGGACGGCTCGAGCGAGCCGTCCGCGTGGTCGGTGCACGAGGTCGCGTCGGGCAAGCTGCTCGCCCGTACGGAGTGCGATTACGACGCGCTCCCTACGGTCACCTCGCAGGGCAACTTCCGTGATTTCCCGGTCGTTTCCTCTCCCTCGGGCCGCTTCCTGGCCGCCGGACCCGTCGCCTTCGACATGGAGCGCAAGCAGGGCATCTGTCTGCAGGGCGACGGCAACCGCAAGACGATCACGGTGAGTGCGATCGCCGACGACGGCGTCGCCTACGGCGAGATCGACGACGACGCCTCCGGGGCGAAGGTCGCGAAGGTCGCGCGGCTCGACCTCACCACCGACACCGGCGAGGCCGAGGTGCTCGGCGCCGGAGTCGAGATTCCTCTCCACACGGACCTGGGCGGAGCGGGCCTGTTCGTCGTCCGCGACCAGGACGAGAACGTCCGGGTGTCGGTACGAGCCCGCCGCTGAGCCCACGCGACGAGAAGCGGCCCCTCCTTCCGGTTCGGGAGAGGGGCCGCTCGTCGTCCGGCGACGCCGCGGGCTCGCGCCTACAGCTCCTTCACCCGGATGTTGCGGTAGGAGAAGACATCGGTCGTGCCGTGCACCTGGAGGCCGATGTAGCCGGAGGCGTAGCGGCGGCCGTCGGTGCCCGGGTCGTCGGAGCGCGGCGGCTCGAAGACCTGTCCGCCGGTGTTGTCGAACTCGTTGATCAGCTTGCCGTTGCGGAAGACCGAGTAGTGCTGGCCCTCCACCCGGATCTCGTAGTCGTTCCAGGTGCCCTTGGGGGTCACCGCGGCGCCGGCGAGGCCCACCCGGTCGAAGCCGTAGACCGAGCCGGTCTTGTACATGTCTCCGTCGGGCCGGTCGAGGACCTGGATCTCATGGCCGTACTTGATGGCGACCCACTCCGGTCGGGGCTCCTCGGGGTTGTCGTGGACGTACGGGAAGCGCACGAAGACACCGCCGTTGGCGTTGCCGGCGCCGGGTGCGTCGTCGCGCCACTGGAGCTTGAGGGAGAAGTCGCCGTACTGCCGCTGCGGGAACCACAGCATGCCCATGCCCGGCACCGTGGTGCTGCTGGTCATGGCCCCGTCCGCGCTCAGCGCGAACTTCCCGCCGCCGACGTGCTGCCACTTCGAGAAGGTGGCCTCGGTGCCGTCGAACAGATCGCGGTAGCCCTCGGTCTGGCCCGGCTTGCCGATGCCCGACTGCTTGGCGGCGCGGTAGATCTTCCGGTGTTCGCGCGTGTCGATGACGCCGTCGGCGAGCAGCCGGTCGACCACCGTGTCGACGTGCTTGAGGAACAGCGCGTGCGACGACCAGTCCTTCTCGTCCTCGATGAGTTCGTTGATGGTGCAGCGGCTGTTCGTCATCCGGTTCGGGACGCCGGTGTCCACGGTGCCGACGATCACCGTCGACCGCTCGTCGAACTCGGGGCAGTTCGGTGCGGGCACCCCGCCGCCCTCGGCGACGGAGAAGGCGACGGACTTCGCCGTGGAGGTGTTGCCCGCCTTGTCGGTCGCCCGGTACAGCACCGTGTGGTGGCCGACGCGGTCGACGATCACGGGGGTGGTGTACGCGAGGTACGGGCCGCCGTCGAGCGAGTACTCGATCCGCTCGACGCCCGAGTCCGCGTCGGTCGCCGACAGCGTCACCGTGGCGCTGGTGATGTACGCGCCGTCGGAGTTGCGTACGCCCGTGACCGAGGCGGTTGCCTCGGGGGCGGTGGTGTCCGGATCGGGCTGCGTCACGACCGTGAAGTCGACCGACTTCACGGCGGCGGCGTTGCCCGCCTTGTCGGTGGCCTTGTAGCGGACGGTGTGGGTGCCCGCCTCGTGCACCATCACGGGGGCGGTGTACGGCTGCCAGGCGCCGTCGCCGATCGCGTACTCGATGGTGTTGACGCCCGAGCCGGTGTCGGACGCGGTCACGGTCACCGTTGCCATGTCCAGGTAGCGGCCCTGGTCGTCCTGTTCGCCGGTCACGGTGGCCGAGGTCTCCGGCGCCGTGGTGTCGTCGGTCGGCGCGGCGACGACCGTGAAGGCGGCGGTCTTCGCGGTCTCCGTGTTGCCGGCCTTGTCGCTCGCCCGGTAGCGGATCGTGTGCGCGCCGACCTGGTCGACGATCACGGGCGCGGTGTACGGCTGCCAGGGGCCGTCGGCGCCCACCGCGTACTCGACCCTGTCGACGCCGGATCCTGCGTCCGTCGCGGCGAGCGTGACCGTGGCCTGGCCGATGTACGCGCCGTCGGCGTTGCGGTCCCCCTCGACCTTCGCGGTCGTCTCCGGCGCGGTGGTGTCCTCGCCGCCGCCTTCGGTGACCGTGAGGATGCCCTGCATCTGGCCGTGGCCGGGGATCGTGCACTTGAACAGGTACCGGCCCGGGGTCAGCGTCACCTCGGCCGTGTGCCGGCCGCCGTTCGCATCGCTCGGGTTGGCGAGGATGTTGAGCGGGACGTCGTTGTTGTACTCGGGGTCGGAGACGTCGAACGTCAGCGTGTGCGGCATGCCGGTCGTGTTGCCGGTGGCCGTGCTGTTCTCGAAGACGATGGTGGTCGGGCCCGCCACGGCCGTGGTGGGGAACTCCAGGTAGCGGTCGATGGGGTCGCCGGCCTTCCAGGTCAGCACCTGGGCGGCGGTCCGGGGGGTGTCGTCGGTCCTGCCGTACGCGGCGGCCGAGGTCAGCCCCACGACCATCGCCACGGCGGCCAGCAGGGCCGTCCACAGGCTCGCGCCTCTGTGTCTCGGGGTCACCGTGCCGCCTTCCTCGCGAGCTGGTCCGCGGCCGGGGTGGGCCCGCCGCCCTTGTAGGTCACGCGCCACAGCGCGGAGTCGGGGTGGGAGGTGAAGAAGCCGCGACCGTAGTCGAGGACGTACAGCGAGCCGTCGGGGGCGAACTTCCAGTCCATCAGGTTGCGGATGCCGCCCTGCCCGACCGGGATGATCCTCTTCAGGGACTCGGCGTGCACCGGCAGGCCGCCCTTGCCGACGGTCCTCGGGTCGGTCAGCACGGCGTGCCGCGGCTGCTCCCCGTCGTAGAAGTCGCCGACGAACCACTTGCCGTCCCAGTACGACGGCCACTTGACGGTCGAGTCGCTCGCGGGGTCGTAGCGGTACACCGGCCCGTTCATGGTCGCCTGGCCGCCACCCTTGAGCCACGGGAGCAGCAGCTTCTGCTCCTCCTGCTTGTAGCTCGGAACGCCGTCGGCATCCCTCGGGTAGTCCACGCCGCCGCCCTGCGGCGAGTACCAGATCGTGTTCCCCGTCACCGGCGGCAGGTTCACCAGACCGTCGTTGTTCGGCGACTCGTTCTTCGGGGCGTCGCAGTCGTACCAGCCGAGCGGCGTGTTCGGGTCGGGCAGATTGCGGTCCCGGTAGGGCTGCTTGTTGCCCATGCAGTACGGCCAGCCGTGGTTGCCCGCCTTGGTGATCGCGGCGAAGGTGTCGTACTTGGCCGGGCCCCAGGTCGTCGACGGCGCGCCCGCGTCGGGGCCGACCCAGCCGGCGTAGAGGATGTCGGTCTGCTTGTCGACGGAGATGCGCGCCGGGTTGCGCACGCCCATCACGTAGATCTCGCCTCGGGTCCTGCCGCCGCCCTCGGCCGTCTCCTCGCCCGTGAAGAGGTTGCCCTCGGGGAGGGTGTACGTGCCGTCGTCCTCGGGGTGGATCCGCAGGATCTTGCCGTTGAGATTGTTGGTGTTGCCCGCGGTGCGCCGCGCGTCCGCGAAGGAGACGCCCTTGAAGTTCGGCGCCGGGTTGTTGCCCGAGTAACCACCGCTGAATCCGGAGGAGTTGGTGTCACCGGTGGCGATGTAGAGGTTGCCCTTGGAGTCCCAGGCCATCCCGCCGCCCGCGTGGCAGCAGCTGTGGATCTGCACCGGCCAGCTCAGCAGCACCTTCTCGCTCGCGAGGTCGAGCGTGTTCTTCGCGAGGTCGAGGGTGAAGCGGGAGACCCGGCGCTCGCCCATGTGCGCCTCGCGGTCGATCCGGGAGTGCGGCGTGTAGTGCAGATAGACCCAACCGTTGGTCATGAAGTCGGGGTCGAGCTCGATGCCGAGCAGCCCTTCCTCGTTCTTGACCAGCTCGTCGCCGCCTCCTTTGTTGCCGAAGACGGTCAGCGCCCCGGCCTTGGTGACCTGCTTGGTCTTCGGGTCGTAGACGTGGATCTCGCCGTTGCCCTTGCCGATGTCGGGGTTGTTCCAGTCGGTGACGACCGGCACGCTGGCGTCGGCGCCGCCGCGGCCGATGTAGAGGATGCGCCCGTCGGGGGCGGCGACCAGACCGTGCGGCTCGCCGATCTGGTCGTTCCGGCCGGGCTGGTTGGGCTTGGTGACGCGCTCGGCGGTGTAGTTGGCGTCGATAGCCGCCGTGCAGTCCGCCCGGGAGATGCGGGAGGTCCAGGCGATCGCGCCGCGCAGATGGTCGCGGAAGTCCGCCTCTGCGAAGCTGTCGACGGTGCCGCCCATGGCGGTGTAGAAGGACCGGCCGCCGTCGTAGTCACGACACCAGGACACCGGGTGGTCCCAGCCGTTCGGCTTGGCCGCGGGTGTGTACGAGGCTTCCCGGACCCGCGCCACGGTGTGCACCGTGCCGGAGGGGTTGCGGTCCCAGTTGAACCACTTGTCGGGTCGCTTCCACTCCAGGGGAAGGGACTTGGTGGCCGGGTGCTGCCGGTCGCCCACCTCCACCACGGCACGCTGCGTACCGCTCGGGGCTCCGGTCGGCCGTGCGCCGATCAGGCCGGTGAACCAGGCCGAGTACGGCTCGGTCCGCGCGGCCTCGTGGACGCCGACGAACCCGCCACCGGCCTCCATGTACGCCTCCAGGCCGGCCTCCTGCTCCGGGTCGAGCACATCGCCGCCGCCGGTCAGGAACACGATCGCGTTGAAGCGGCCGAGGCGGGTGGCGTCGGTGAAGACGGCCGGGTCGTCGGTGGCCTCGGTGCGGAAGCGCCCAGCGGTCGGACCGGAGAGCCCGACGCTTTCGACGGCCGCGATCCCGGCGTCGACCGTGGGCGATTCCGGGGTCGCCGAGCCGTGGAAGACGAGGACGCGCACGTTCGCGCCGCCTGGCGGAGAAGGTAAGGACAACGTTGTCGCCGCACCGCTGGACGGCGGGTCCGGGTACGGCCTGGCGGAGGCGGGGGCGCCGCCGAGCAGGGAGGCGGTCAGCGCGCCCGCGCCAAGTACCGCCGTCACAAAGCCTGTTCTCGATCTCGACCGGTGATGTGGTGTGCGCTTCATGTGGTCACCCATCCCTCTGAGGTCACAACGACAGCCGTTGAAGCTAGACGTCTTTTCGCGGTTCGCCAAGAGCTATGACCACAGAAGGACGAACTTTGTCCTGACCGTGGATAAACCACGGGCACCCCGCTACGGTGTGGGCGTCCCCAGGGGCCCCACGCCCCGTCAATCTCCACCGCAGACCGGAGAGTTCGACATGGACAGACGCAGCTTCAACCGTCGCCTGCTCGCGGGCGGAGCCGTCGCCGCGGCCGGCGTGACATCGTTGTCGCTCACCTCCGCCTCCAATGCCGCACCCGGCGCGGCCACCGCTCTCAGAACTGCCCCCGCGGGCGGGGTGGTACGCCATCTCAGGCTGTACGCGGAGAAGTTGGCCGACGGAACCATGGGATACGGCCTGGAGAAGGGCAAGGCCACCGTCCCGGGACCCCTGATCGAACTCAACGAGGGCGACACCCTTCACATCGAGTTCGAGAACCTGATGGACGTGCCGGTGAGCCTCCACGCGCACGGGGTGGACTACGACATCGACAACGACGGCACGAGGATGAGCGGAAGCCACGTCGAACCGGGCGCCATCCGCACCTACACCTGGCGCACCCACACCCCCGGCCGCCGCTCCGACGGCACCTGGCGCCCGGGCAGCGCCGGTTACTGGCACTACCACGACCACGTCGTGGGCACGGATCACGGCACCGGCGGCATCCGCAAGGGTCTGTACGGCCCCTTGGTGGTGCGCCGCAAGGGCGACATCCTCCCGGACAAGCAGTTCACGATCGTCTTCAACGACATGACGATCAACAACCGCCCGGCCGACGATTCCCCCGACTTCCTTGCCACGGTGGGTGATCGGGTCGAGATCATCATGATCACGCACGGCGAGTACTACCACACGTTCCACATGCACGGGCACCGCTGGGCCGACAACCGCACGGGCCTGCTGGCGGGCCCGGAGGACGTCAGCCGGGTCGTCGACAACAAGATCACCGGGCCCGCGGACTCGTTCGGATTCCAGATCATCGCGGGCGAGCACGTGGGGGCCGGTGCATGGATGTACCACTGCCATGTCCAGAGCCACTCCGACATGGGCATGGCCGGTCTCTTCCTGGTGGCCAAGCCGGACGGGACCGTACCGGGTCACGAACCGCACCATCCGGCGAAGACGCCGGAGAAGCCGACCGACTCGGCATCCGCCGGCGCCCACCACCACTGAGGGCCGGATTCCCGGGGTCAGGCCCCGCCCGACGACTGGGCCTCGGCCTCGGCCCGGTACAGCCGCCGCAGGCGCACCACACCGAGGTCGTGCTGGTACAGGTTCTCCCGCTGGTCGGCGTCCGCGGGCATGGCCTCCAGCATGACGCGGTCCTGCTCGAGAACCTCCCAGTGCCGCCTCTCGATCAGCGTCCGGTACAGGAAGCGCCAGGAGTCGCGCTGCCAGTCCTGGACCCTGCGGTAGCGCCAGAAGAAGACTCCGGTGCGGGCGGCGTCCACCGGGCAGACCATGCCCACGATGCCGAACGGGCCGCCGGGGCCCGCGGACGGCGGGTACGGTATCGACAGGTCGACCCAGTCCACCCCGGTGCGGCACAGCTCCACCCAGTCGAAGTTGACGCCCCGCTGGTCGGTCTTCTCGAAGAAGTAGCCGCGGTCGGTCTCGCGGATGCGGAACTTGGCGGTGGTGTCGCCGTCGAACATCGTGTGCGACTCGTGGTGCAGGAAGGCGCCGTGCATCGGGTCGAGGAGGTTCTCCACCGCGTACCGCCACGGCACGTTCCACTCGGCGTAGCAGAGGAACGCCTCCGTCTGCGGGTCGACGAGCGGTTCGGGAAGTTCCAGAGGCACCGGCTCGGGATGCTCCTCGTCGCCGAAGTACGCGAGCACCGCACCCGCCACCTCGCGCACCGGCAGCGAGGTGACCAGCTTCTTGCCCTCGAGATTGCAGCCCGGCAGCCCCGGCACGGACGACACGGTGCCGTCCGTCTCCACCTCGACGCCGTGGTACCAGCAGGCCACCCGGTCGCCCAGGTGCTTGCCGAGGGACAGTGGCGCGCCGCGGTGCGGACAGCGGTCGGCCAGCATGGCGAGGGTGCCGTCGGAGCGGCGGAACAGGAGCCACTGCTCGCCGAGGGCGGTGACCTTGCGCATCGCGCCGGGGGCGACGAAGTGCGAGGGGACGACGGCATGCCACTGGTTGCGCAGGCCGTGGGCGTGGATGTGGTCCGCGGATGCGGTCGTGGACAGCGTCATGGTCAGGCTCCCAGTCGGTGCATCTCGGCGCGGAAGGACGTCTCGGTCCACGGCTGTCCGTCGGGGGCGTGGACCGTACGGGCGTTGAGCCCGCGCACGACGTCGGACAGTTCGTGGCCTTCGTGCGTGAAGACCTCCTCGAGCGTGGCGGCGAGCTTGTACTCGTACGGGCTCGGCTCGCGCGTACGGCTCTGGTGGATCTCCAGGTACGGCCAGGTGTCGGTCACGGTGTCTCCAAGGGGGAGGGCGAGGCGAAGGGGGTCAGAGGTCGAGGACGAGCCGGCCGGAGGCGCACCGCGAGACGCAGATCATCATCGTGGCGTTCGCGGCGTGCTCCGCCTCGCTCAGCAGGAAGTCGCGGTGGTCGGGGACGCCGTCGAGCACGCGGGTCTCGCAGGAGCCGCAGATGCCGTCCCGGCACGAGCTCCGCACGTCCAGACCCGCGGCCTCCGCGGCGTCGAGGATCGAGGTGTCCGCGCCGACGGCGAGTGTCAGTCCGGAGGCACGGCACTCGACCTCGAACCCGTCGTCCTCTCCCCCACGTTCGACGACGGGCGCGGAGAAGCGCTCCAGCCGCAGCCGCTCCGCGGGGCAGCGCTGCTCGACGGCGGTCAGCAGCGGCCCGGGGCCGCACGCGTAGACGAGGGTGTCCTCGGGCAGGTCGGCCAGGGCCGCGTCCAGGTCGATGTGCCCTTCCTCGTCCTGGGGTACGAGGGTGAGGGCGCCGCCCAGCGCTGCCAGCTCCTCGGTGAACGCCATCGAGTCGCGGCTGCGGCCGCCGTACACCAGCCGCCACCCGGCGCCGCGCCGGTCCGTCTCTCTCGCCATGGCGAGCAGCGGCGTGATGCCGATGCCGCCGGCCACGAACACATAGCCGCCGGCGTCCTCCAGGGCGAAGTGGTTGCGCGGCTCGGACACGGTGACCTGCTGTCCGGGGCGGAGCACGGTGTGCACATGGCGTGAACCGCCGCGAGAGGCGGGCTCGTCGAGCACACCGATCCGGTAGACGCCGACCGACCGCGGGTCGCCGCACAGGCTGTACTGCCGAATGTGCGCGCCCACGTGCACGTCGACGTGGGCTCCGGGCGTCCATGCCGGGAGCGGCTTTCCGTCCGGGTGGACCAGGTCGACGGAGAGGACGCCTTCCGCCTCCCACGTCATGCGGTGGACGACCAGCCGCAGCGACTTCTCGCTCATGGTCTGCTGCCTCCTGACTGTCTTGGGGAAGGGCCTACTGGCCGGGTATCCGCACGGGCGGGGTGAACGGGTTCTTCATGGGGCCGAGCGCCGCGAGGTCGACCTCGACGAGCACCGGCCCGTCGGAGGCCACGGCCTCCGCGACGACCGGCCCCGCGTGCTCCTCGGCCGCGATGCGCAGATACGGCAGACGACAGGCGCGGGCCAGTGCCTCGAAGTCGGGGGTGGTGAGGTCGACGCCGGAGCGGCGCTCGCTGTACCGGTCCTGCATGTTGCGCAGGACGCCGTAGCCGCCGTCGTTGAAAACGATCAGGGTGAGCCGCGGGCGCTCCTGGGCGAGCGTGAGCAGTTCGCCGAGGTGGACGGCGAGACCGCCGTCACCGGCGATGACGACGGTGGGCGTGTCGGGGCGGCCGAGCGCCGCGCCGATGCCCATGCCGAGCCCCTGCCCGATGCCGCCGCCGCGCGGGAACACGTTGTCCCGCGGGTCGTGGATGTCGAGGAGACGGTTGCCCCAGCTGCTCGACGGGATCGTGACGTCACGGGCGACGACCGCCTCGCGGGGCAGGGTGGCCCGGATGGCGTCGCAGATCGCGGCCTGGGGGCCGATGGCGTCGTGCAGCGCGGCCCGTACCTCCGTGCGTACGGAGGCGACGCGCTCGGTCCAACCGTCCTCGGCCGGCCGGGCGTACGGCAGCAGGCCGTCGAGGACGCCGGCGGCCTCACCGTGCAGGGGATGGGTGACGGGGTGGACCCGGCCGAGGGCGGCCGCGTCGGCGTCTATCTGGATGTGGGCGGCGGGCAGCGGGAGCGTGTAGTCGGCGGTCTCGTTGGAGCGGAAGTGCGTGCCGATCGTGAGGAGCAGGTCGGCGTCCGCGAGGAGGGCCCGGACGGCGGGCGTGGTGGCGAAGTTGCCGACGACCTGCTCGTGGTCCTCGGGGATCGCACCGCGCCCGGAGTTGGAGGTGACGAGGGCCGCGCCGGTCGCCTCGAGGAGTCGGGCGAGCTCTCGGCGGGCCCGGACCGCTCCGCCACCGGCCCAGATCACCGGTCGGCGGGCGGAGGCCAACAGGGCGCCGGCCGACTCCAGTTCACCGTCGGTCGGCACCGGAAGGACAGGGGCCGGGAGTGGGGACGGGAGGTCGGTCTGGGCCGCGTACTGGAGGTCGATCGGCCACTCGACGCTCGCCGGGCCGCCCGGTGTGGCCAGCGCCGCGTGCGCCGCCTCGCGCAGGATCCGTCCCGCCTGTTCCGTGTCGGGGATGCTCGCCGCGTACGCCGACACGGCGGTCAGCATGCCCAGCTGGTCCTTGGTCTCGTGGATGAACCCCCTGCCGCTGCCGAGGAATTCGCTCTCCACCTGTCCGGTGACGTGCAGCACCGAGCTGCCCGCGCTCAGCGACTCGATCAGCGATCCGGCGGCGTTGCCCGCGCCGGTGCCGGTCGACGTCAGCGCGCAGCCGATCGAGCCGCGCGCCCGGCCGTACGCGTCGGCGGCGTTGACGGCGGACGCCTCGTGCCGCACGGGCACGAACCGCAGTTCACGGTCGACGGCCTTCACCAGCGGCAGGTTGTGCACGCTGACGATGCCGAAGACGGTGTCGATGCCGAGTTCGCGCAGGACGGCGACCAGGAGGTCGCCTCCGTTGTCGTGACGCATGGTGTCTCCTCAGAGGATGGAGCGGCCGACGCCGCCACAGACGTCGATGCCGGTGCCGGTGATGTACGAGGCGCGGGGCGAGAGCAGCGCGACGACGGCGTACGCGACCTCCTCGGCGCGGCCGAGGCGGCCGAGCGCGATCCCGCGGTCGGCGGCGATCTCCGCCTGCCAGTCCTCGTAGCTCGTGCCGGAGTCCGCGGCGGCGTACCGGCGGGTCCACTGGCCGGTGTCGACGAGGCCCAGGCAGACGGAGTTGACCCTGATGCCGTCGGCGGCGAGCTCGATCGACAGGGACTTGGAGAGGTTGAGGATGCCGGCGCGTGCGGCGCTGGTGGTGAACAGGCGTGTCTCGGGCTGCTTGGCGAGTACGGCGTTGATGTTGACGATGCTCGCCGCGTCGGAGGCGGTGAGGTACGGGCGTGCGGCGTGCAGCGGGTTCAGGACCCCGGCGAACTTGAGCTCCAGCTCGTCGCGCCAGTCCTCGCGCGTCGAGTCGTCGAGCCCCTTCATCCGGGACTGCCCGGCGTTGTTGACGAGTCCGTCGACACCACCGAACTCCTCGACGGTACGCCGGACGAATCCGTGGACGGCGTCGGCGTCCCGTACGTCGCACACCGCGGTCAGCAGCCGGTCGCGTCCGGCACCGAGCGTTGCGGCCACCTTGTCCAGCCGGTCGGCGTCGCGGCCGCAGGTGGCGACGCGGGCGCCTTCGTGGAGCAGGGCGCGGACCGTGGCCAGGCCGACGCCCGAGCTGCCGCCGGTGACCACGATGGTGCGGTCGGCGAGGCCCAGATCCATGACTCGTTTCTCCTACAGCTCAGTTCATGGTGAAGCCGCCGTTGACGGCGATCACCTGTCCGGTCAGATAGCGGGACTCCTCGCCGAGCAGGAAGGAGACGATCCCGGTGATGTCGTCCGCCTGCTGCGGCCGGGAGACGGCGCGGTTCGCGCGGTAGAGGGCGTGCCGCTCGGCGGGCACGGTCTCCGTCGCCTCCACCTCGGTCAGACCGGGGGCGATCGCGTTCACGGTGATCCCCTTGTCGCCGAGCTCCCGGGCCATCGCCCGGGTGAGCGCGATGACCGCTCCCTTGGAGGCGATGTAGTGGGCCAGGCGGGGAGAGCCGTAAAGGGCCGCGTCCGAGGCGATGTTGACGATCCGTCCGGGGGTGGCGAAGAGCGGGTACAGCGCTTTCGCCACCAGCCAGGGACCACGGGCGTTGACCGTCATCAGCCGGTCCCACACCTCGATGTCGATGTCCTGGAACTCCTTGCCGCCCACCCCGTTGGCGAGGGCCGCGTTGTTGACCAGTCCGTACAGCGGTCCCATGGCCCGTACGGCCGCCGCGAGCGCGTCCACCGACGCGGGATCGGCGACGTCGCAGCGTACGAAGCGCGCGTCGACGCCCGCGCCGCGCAGCTCGGCGGCGGCGTGCTCGCCCCGGTCCTCGTCCAGTTCGGCGACGACGACCCGGAAGCCGTCGGCGCCGGCCCGGCGGGCCATGGCCAGTCCCAGGCCGCGGCCCGCCCCGGTGACGACGACGGTGCGGCCGTCGCCGGCCGGGCGCTCGTCGGCCAGGGGCTCGTCAGCCACGGGTGACGCCGTGCATCGGCGAGTACTCGGGGTAGGTCGGCACCTGCGGCTTCTGCGTGCCGATGACGACACAGAACAGCGCGTCGGTGTCGCCCTCGTTCTTCAGGGAGCGGGTCACGCCGGCCGGGACCACGATCATGTCGCGGTAGCCGAGGGTGCGGTACTCGGCCTCCTCGGGGCCGCGGTGGATGCCGACCTTGACCTCGCCCTCCAGGACGAAGAAGGCTTCCTCGACGTCGTGGTGGGTGTGGGCCGGGCCCTCGGCGCCGGGCGGCAGCAGCATGTTGGAGAAGGTGAAGCCGCCGGACGGGATGATGCGGCTGTCGCCCTCGTGATTGCCGGTGGCGCCCGAGCCGACGTAGCGGATCTGGCCGCGCCGGTACTGCGGGCCGGCCTTCTCCTGGAAGGAGAGGGTGTCGAAGTCCGCCACACGGGACTCCTTGGTGGCGATGAGGGAGTCGGTGTACGCGGCGAGGTCGCCGCCGTCGTCGTACGCGGTGGTGGTCAGAGGCATGGGAACAGCTCCTGTTCGGGGAGGGATGCGGTGATGCGGAGGTGGGCGAGCACCCAGGCGTTGAAGCGGCCCGGCTGCTCCTGGTTGGCCAGGTGACCGGCGTCCTTGACGATCACGAAGGCGGTCTTGTGGAGGGCTCCGGCGATGTCCTGGCTCGCCGCGATGCCGGTGACCGTGTCCTGGTCGCCGCAGAGGACGAGCGAGGGCGCGGCGATCGAGGGCAGTTCGGCGCGGAGATCGGCGGAGGCCATGGACTCGGCGGCGTACGCGTATCCCGGCAGCCGCACCGAGGCGGCCATGGTGTCGACGACCCGCCGGACCAGCGCCTCCGGGGCGCCGGGTGACACCAGGCGCGGTCCGCGGGCCTCGGCGAAGGCCCGTGGGCCCAGCTCGGCGAGTTCGGTGGCGCGCGCCCGCATGCCGGTCGCCCTGGCCTCGTCGGTGCCCGAGCCCGGGCTGGAGTCGGCGATGACGAGGGAGTCGACGAGATCGGGGTGGCGGGTGGCGAGCCGCAGCGCGATCACTCCGCCCCAGGACACGCCGAGGACGTGCGCGCTCGCGCCGCGCTCACGGATGACGGCGGCCGCCGCGTCCGCGAAGTCGTCGAGAGTGAGGGGGACTTCGGGGTCGGGGGAGGCGGCGTAGCCGGGGGCGTCCCAGGCGACGACCCGTACGTACGAGGAGAGCTCGGCGAGCTGCGGCGCGAAGGCGGCCGAGGACGACCCGATGCCGTGGAGGCACAGCAGCAGCGGACCTCGGTCGCCGGCTTCCTCCACATGGACGTCGACGCGCCGCTCGGCGGGGACGCCGGCCTGGACGGGGACAGCTCGCCCGGCGCGGTCGTGGGCCCGCGCCTCGGCCTCGACGTCGGCCTGGACGGCGGCGCGCGTGCTCACAGGATCTGTCCCGTCCGTCCGGCGAGCGCCGCGAGGGAACGGAGCACCGCGTACGGCACGACCTGGCTGGTCGCGGGGTTGTCGGCGTCCGGCACGTGCGCCACCTCGAAGCGGTACGCGCCGTGTGGGCCGGACGCCTCGATCACATGTCGCGTGTGGTGCGCCGCGGGATCGGCGACGACCCGGACCCGCACAGCGTCCAGGTCGCCGACGGCCAGCGCGACCGACGCGGCCACGTTCGTCGACTTGGGGAACTTCACCGGAACCTCGCGAGCGGTGCCGGCCATGACCTCGACCGGTCCGGTCGCCGTCCGCATGCGGGCCAGCAACTCCTCGTCCATCCACGGCTGTTCGAGGGTCGAGGGCAGCTTGGTGGTGGTCAGGCGGACCTCGTCGAGCGGACCGAGCGAGCGGGCCGCCTGGAGCAGGTCGAGACCACCGACGGCGCCGCCCGTGAAGTACACCCGCCCCGGTCCGGCCGCGAGCAGCCGCTTGGCGAGCTCGTCGTCGGTCATCGCCCCGCTGGAGGCGACGAGCAGATCGGTGCCGGAGGCGAGCACGCGCTCTCCCCACTCCCGTACGACACCCTGGCCCGCGGCCTCCACGATCAGGTCGCAGAGCTCCAACGCCTCCTCGAAGGGGACCTGGGGGGCGGGCGCCGCATCACCGAGCGGACGGTTGTCGACGACGCAGACCAGCTCGGCGCCGTCCACTCGGCCGTCGACGAGGGCGGTGCCGACGATCCGGCCGATCGCGCCCCAGCCGACCACTCCGACCTTGCGTACGGTGCTCATGCGATGTCCTTCCGGGCGTCGAACGGGGCGAGCGGGCCGGGGTCCGGCGTGCCCGCCATGTGGCGGCGGATCTCCTTCGACGGCGGTCCCGCCGTGCCCCACAGGTCGGAGAGCTCCGGCACGCGGCGCCACACGCGGGCGATCCAGGCGTCCTCGACGATCTGGGCGACCTCGGAGGTGTACTCGCAGACGAGGCCGGACGGATCGGTGAAGTAGGAGAAGGTGTTGTTGCCGGGGCCGTGCCGGCCGGGGCCCCACTGGGGGGTGATGCCGTGGTGGCGCAGGCGTCCGAGGCCCCGCATGAAGTGGTCGACCGAGCTCATCTCGTACGCGACGTGATTGAGCGAGGTCCACTCGGCCTGGTTGAAGGCGATGCAGTGGTGGTCGGCGTTGCAGCGCAGGAACGCCATCTGGTGCTCGGACCAGTCCGAGACGCGCAGCCCGAGGACGTCGGTGTAGAAGGCGACGGCGGCGTCGATGTCGGTGGTGTTGAGCACGGCGTGCGTGACGCCGACGGGTACCGCGCCGTCCCGTCCGCGCGGGGCGACGGCCTCGACCTGGGCGCTGATCTCGACGAGGCGCTGCTCGGGGTCGGTGAACCGCAGGCCGTATCCGCCGCCCGCCTGGTCGAGAGGTCCGGGGCCGAGGACGGGGACGATGCCCCGTGCTTCGAGGCGCCGGGCGGCCTCGTCGACCTCGGCGGGGGTGGCGACGGAGAACGCGAGCCGGCCGAGGCCCACGCGCTCGTGCTCCGTCAGGTGCAGGACGTGGTGCTCGTCGCCGGTGCCGCGCAGCCAGCGGGCTCCGCTGTCGGACTCGACGGTCTCGAGCCCCCAGACCTCCTCGTAGAAGTCGGCGGCCTCGGTGAAGGCGGGCGTGTGCAGCTCGACGTAGCGCAGTGAGCGGAGGCGGGCGATCGGGCCGGGCGGTGCGTGGTGCATGAGTCTCTCCAGAGGGGCGGATGCCGGTTCAGTTGGCCCAGGGAAGGGGAGCGTCGGAGGTGCCCCAGTACAGGGACTTCTGGCGCTGGTAGGCGCGGATCGCGTCGCGGCCCTTCTCGGTGCCGAGGCCGCTCTCCTTCCAGCCGCTGAACGGGGTGGAGGCGCTGAACTGCTTGTACGTGTTGATCCAGACGGTGCCCGCGTCGATCCGGCGGGCGAGCCGCCACGCGGCCCGGGCGTCCCGGGTCCAGATGCCGCAGGCGAGCCCGTAGACGGAGTCGTTGGCCTGGCGGACCAGGTCGTCCTCGTCATCGAAGGGGAGCGCCACGAGGACCGGGCCGAAGATCTCCTCCTGGCAGGTGCGGGAGGAGTTCGGCAGGCCGTCGAGGACGGTCGGCAGGTAGTACGCGCCGTCCCGGTAGCGCTCACCCTCGGGCTCGGCCCCGCCGCACAGGACCCGGGCGCCCTCGGACCGGGCGAGGTCGACGTAGGCGGCGACGGAGTCGCGGTGACGGTGGTGCACGAGGGGGCCGACCTGGGTGGACGGGTCGGTGCCGGGTCCGACGCGCAGTTTCCTGACGCGCTCGACGAGCTCGCCGACGAAGGAGTCGTGGATCTCGCGGGCCACGAAGAGCCGCGATCCGGCGATGCAGGACTGGCCGCTGGACGAGAAGATCCCGAACAGCACACCGGCCAGGGCCTGCTCGATGTCGGCGTCGGCCCGGACGATGGTCGGCGACTTCCCGCCCAGTTCCAGCGAGGCGGGGATCAGCTTCTGCGCCGCGACGGCGGCGATCGACCGGCCCGTCGAGGTGCCCCCGGTGAAACCGATACGGGCGACGAGGGGGTGGCGTACGAGGGCGTCGCCGACCACCCGGCCGCTGCCCGGGAGCACGGACAGCAGCGCGGTCGGCAGACCGAACTCCTCGAGGGCCCTCGTGATCAGCCGGCCGAAGGCGAGGGAGACGAGCGGTGTCCAGGCGGCCGGCTTGAGAAGGACCGCGTTTCCGGCGGCGAGCGCGGGCGCGATCTTCTGCGCGTCGCTGGCGATGGGCGAGTTCCAGGGGTTGATCGCGCCGACGACACCGATGGGCTCGTGCACGCTCATCGTCATGTACGCGCCGCGGGAGGGGGTGACGGCGTCCTCGGCGGTCTCCAGGACGGCGGCGATGTAGCGGAAGGTGCCCGCGGCGCTGAGGGCGAGCGCCCGGGTCTCGGTGAGGGTCTTGCCGGTGTCGGCGGTCTGCAGTGCCGAGAGCTCGTCCGCCGCCTCCTCGGTGAGCGCGGCGATCCGGTGCAGGAGACGGGCGCGCTCGTGCGGGAGGAGCTCCCGCCACCTGGGGTCGGCGGCCGCCTCGGCCGCCGCCTCGGCCGCTTCGGCGACCTCCTCGGCGGAGGCGGAGTGCACGGTGGCGAGGAGGCGGCCGGTCGCCGGGTCGACGGTGTCGAGCGGTTCGCCGGCGCCACGCCGCCACTGGCCCGCGATCAGGATGTCGGTGGGGTGGTGCAGCACGGGCGGACCTCCGGGCGAGGCGGGGCGGGTGGGGAGCTTCGGGGTTCTTCTCGAAGCGCTTGAAATCTAAGCACTTAACTATCTCGACGCAAGACCCCCGGATCGAAATCGTTGCCCGGCAGGTCTTGAGCGTGGAGTGCGGCCCTGTGAAGGATGGAGGCCGAGTCTGCGGATTCTAGATTCCTAAGCCCTTAACCATTGACCACTTAGACACCTGAACCTACTGTCTCCGCAACTCCTCTGCTCGCGGAAGGACCCCCTCCATGACGACTGTGGCCGGCAAGCCAGCCCTTGGCTCGATAGCCGCGCGACTCGAACGACTGCCGCACTCGCGCTGGCACGTCAAGGTCCGATTCCTGATCGGCGCCGTCACCTTCTTCGAGGCGTTCGATCAGCTGTTGGCCGCCTCCGCACTACCCGTCCTGATGAAGGAATGGGACCTGACCACCGCGCAGGCCACCTTCGCCGTGACCGCCGCCTCGATCGGCATGCTCCTCGGCGCCCTCGCCGCCGGATGGCTCGGCGACCGGATCGGCCGGGTGCGCACGGTCGCCCTCGGTGTCGCCGTCACCGGCCTCGCCAGCCTCGCCGTCGCCTTCTCCGATTCCATCGAGACCTTCGCGCTCTTCCGGTTCGTACAGGGGCTCGGCATCGGCGGCGTGGTCCCCGTCGCCGCGACCTACATCAACGAGATCGCCCGCTCCGACAAGCGCGGCCGCTTCGTCCTGCTGTACGAGATGATCTTCCCTGCCGGCCTCGCCGCGGCGACGCTGGTCGCGGTATGGGTCGTGCCGAACCTCGGCTGGCGCGCCATGTTCGTCATCGGCACCTTCCCCGTGCTGATCGCCGCCGCGCTCCCCCGCCACGTCCAGGAGTCGCCGCGCTGGCTGCTGGCCCGGGGGCGTACGCAGGAGGCCGAGGAGGCCATCGCCCGGATCGAGGCGGAGGTCGCCCGCGCCACCGCCGGACCGCTGCCGTCGCCGGCACCGTCGCAGTCGCAGTCGCAGTCGCAGTCGCAGTCGCAGTCGCCTGCCGCCGGAGCTCCCGACGACACCGCGCAAGGCCGACTGCGGGACCTGTTCCGGGGCCGCTACCTGCGGCGCACGGCGGTGCTCTCCGGACTGTGGTTCGTCGCGTACTACGTCAACCACGGCATCTCCACGTGGCTGCCGTCGCTCTACACCAAGCAGTTCGGCCTGGATCTGACCACGGCCCTCGTCTACACCCTGCTCAGCAATGTCACGGGTCTGCTCGGTACCTTCCTCGTCGCCCTGCTGATCGACCGCATCGGCCGCCGGCCGGCCCTGATGGGCGCACTCGTCGGCGGCGCTCTCTCCCTGGGTGTGCTCGCCCTGGCGGGTGCGAGCTCGGGCGGCCAGGTCGCCGTCTTCGCCTCCTGCACGACCTTCTTCCTGTACGCGATCAACGCGGGGCTCTACCTCTACTCCCCCGAGCTGTACCCCACGGCCAACCGGGCCAAGGGTGCGGCGTTCGGCGGACTGTGGAACCGCCTCGGCGTCATCGTCGGGCCCGTCGTCGTCGGCGCGATCATCGGCGCGGGCGGCAGCCTGCCCCTGGTCTTCGCGCAGCTCGCGGTGATGGCGGCGGTCGGTGCCGTGATCGCCTGGTTCGCGGTCGAGACGAAGGGCAGGACGCTGGAGGAACTCAACCCCTGAGACGGCCCCTCAGCCCCCTCCTGCCACCGGCACGTCCGGCCGCCGGGCCCCCCGACACCTCAGCGGTAAGATTCTCAGCGCTGTGAGATGCCGGAGGGGTGCCGGCCGGAGCCGTACGAGGGGATGGACATGGCTGCATCGAAGCCGGCGAGCCCGGACGCCGTGGCGAAGGTGATCGAGGACTGGGCACGCGAACGTCCGGAGCTGGACACGAGCCCTCTGGACGTGCTCGCCCGGCTCCACCGTTCCTTCCTGCGCTACAACACCCAGATCACGGCTTCGATCGAGCAGCACGGCCTGTCCGTGGCGGGTTTCGACGTGCTGACCGCGCTGCGGCGCTCGGGAGAGCCGTACCGACTGACGGCGGGGCAGCTCGCCGACTCCGGCCTCGTCTCTTCCGCAGGGGTCACCCTGCGGATCGACCGGCTGGAGAAGGACGGCCTGATCGTGCGCGAACGGGACGCCGACGACCGACGGGTCGTCTACTCCCGCCTCACGGAAAAGGGCCTGGCCACCGTGGACACGGTCTTCGCCGAGCACCTCGACAACGAGCGACGGATGCTCGACGGGATGTCCCCCGCCGAGCGCCGGCAGCTCGCCCGCCTGCTCCGGAAGCTCGAGACGTCGATCCTGGCCGCGGACGAGGCTCCGGACCCCACGGCGTGACGGTGGTGTGAGCGGACGGTCGCGGTCATCGCTGGGTTGGGCGAAAGCAGGAGGCGACGACCACGAAGGGCCATAGGGACTGCATGCAGGTCACGAAGCGTTCGGCGACACCGGGCGCGCCGTGGCGGTTGATCTCGATGAGGAACCACGCCGCGCCGAGGCCCATCAGAGCGGTCGCCATGAGTGAGGGCAGCGGACGGAGGCCCCAGGGTGCGGCTCCGTCGCGCTCGGCGGCCAGGACCGGCCAGACCGCCAGGAGGATGAATCCGACCGCGGCCACCGAACCGTGGCGCAGGGATCCCCCGCTGCTCGGCGCCGGGAGCAGGACCACCGCGAAGGCCGCCAGTCCACCGGCGGCCAGCGTCACCCGCCCGGCGAGCGCGGCGGGGCGCAGCCCCCAGGCGGTCAGCAGGTGGCAGGCGCCCAGCGCGAGCAGCGCTGCCGACATCACCCAGAATCCCTGGGCCCCGTAGGCCCCGAGGACACTGATCGTCTGCGTGACGGGATCGTACGCGGGCCCCTCCAGGACTGCCGCGATCGTCCAGCCTCCGGCCAGCAGCACAGGGGCACACCCCGACGTGAGAAGGGCCCACCTGGGAACGGGTCGCATCAGCACACCGTAAGGCGTGGATCAGGCGTCTTTCGGGAGCGGCGGGTTTCACGGGGCGTCGGTCGGTCGTGTCCGACGGCACGTCCGAAATCCGACGCCGGACCGGACTCAGCCGGTGACGAGGCCGACGAAGAGATTGATGGCGGTGGCCAGGATGCTGGTGCCGAAGACATAGGACAGCACCGAGTGCCGTAGTACGACCGCGCGGATCGTCGAACTCGAGACATTGGTGTCGGAGACCTGATAGGTCATGCCGAGGTTGTATCCGAAGTAGAGGAAGTCGCGGTACGCGGGCGGCTGGTCGGAATTGAAGTCGATTCCGCCGGCGGAGCTTTGGTAGTAGAGGTACGCGTAGCGGGTGGCGTACATCAGGTGCAGCGCCGCCCAGGCCATGAACACACCGCTGAGCGCGGTCACGGCGGCGGCGTGGCCGGTGTCGGACGCGCTGCGCAGGAGCAGGACGACGATGCTGCCCAGCCCGCACAGGGCGACCGCGACGACGATGATCTCGTCGACGGCGGGCCGGAAGTCCTCGCGGCGGGCGTCGCGCCGGGTAGTGGCCGCGTCCATCGGCCACAGCACGAGCCAGCCCGACACGACGAACACCGTCTCCGTCACGGCGATACCGGCGAGAATTCCCAGCGGCACGTCGTTCAGCACGCCGACGACGACGCCGATCGCGGCGCCGACGGCCAGCGCACAGGCGAGTCGGGGAACCGCGGACTGCGGCAGCAGACGTTTCATGGTCGTGGCTCAGGCCTTCAGGACGACGACGGCCTCGTCCGTGTACGTCAGGAAGGTCAGCGTCTGCTGGAAGTACAGCTCGATGCCCTTCGCGTCGTGCGCGGTGTAGCCGATCGCCAGGTCCTGGCCGAGGAGGAGCTCGAAGTCGCCCCCTCGGGTGGACAGGACGAACGCGCCGTCGAGCGCGGGCGCCCAGATCGGGTCGCCGCCGAGGATGCGGCCCAGGTGCGCGGCGATCGGGTAGCCGTGGTCGGAGGTCTCGCTGACCGCCGTGTACGCGTCGGCGCCGAGCAGGAGCGCGTACGGCCCGTCGACGCCGGCCAGGCGCAGCGATGTCAGGGCCCTGGTGATCGCGTCGGGGTAGTCGCGCGGCTCGACGGGCAGGGTGAGCTCCGGGTTGGACGATCGCGACCGCAGCCCTTCGATGCCCGCCGCCGCGTACCCGTCGAAGACGGCCCTGTCCTCCGCGAAGGCCATGGCCCGTGCCGCGTCCTTGACGGGCTGCCAGTCGGAGTCGTGCGAGCCGCGTTCGACGTCGTCGACGGCAGCCCGGCTCACGGTGAACGGGACGCGGAGTTCGACCAGTGGCCGCGCCTCGCGCAGCCGCGCGGCGACGCCGGGGGCGGGCGACGGGATCTCCGAGAGGTGTCCGGTGCCGGCGGCGGCGAACCCCGGGCCCGCCGGGTCGGGGACGTCGACGACGCGGCGCCCCGCGACATGGCGGCGGAACGTGCGGCGGGCCTCCTCCTCGATCTCGGCCCAGGCGGCGGGGGTGATCGGGGCGAGTTCGCGGTGCAGATTGTCGGGGGCGGCGGGGTTCGTCATGACACTCGGGCTCCTTTCAGACTGCCGATGCCCAGGGAGTCCTCGCGGGGGGCCGTACCGGTGACCGGGGCGGGGAGGTCGCCGAGGAGTTCGGCACTGGGCACGAAGAAGAGGCCGCCGGTCACGGCCGTGGAGAAGTCGAGGATGCGGTCGGTCACGCCGGGCGGGTCGCCGAGGAACATGTTGCGCAGCATCCGTTCGGTCACCGCGGGCGACCTGGCGTAGCCGATGAAGTACGTGCCGAACTCGCCGCGGCCGACCTCGCCGAAGGGCATGTTCTCGCGGACGATCTTCTGTTCGTTGCCGTCGTCGTCGGTGATCGTGTTGAGCGCGACGTGCGAGTCGGCCGGCTTGACGTCGTCGGAGAGCTCGACGTTCGCCGACTTCCTGCGACCGATGACGCGTTCCTGTTCTTCGACGGTCAGCGCCTGCCAGGCCGTCATGTCGTGGAGGTACTTCTGCACGATGACGTAACTGCCGCCGCGGAAGTGCGGATCGTCGTCGGCGACGAACACGGCGTCGGTCGCCGCGCGGCCCTCCGGGTTCTCGCTGCCGTCGACGAAGCCGAGGAGGTCGCGCTCGTCGAAGTAGGCGAAGCCGTGCACCTCGTCGACGACGGTCACGGCGGGGCCCAGCGTGTCGACGATGAGCCGGGCCAGCTCGAAGCAGAGGTCCATGCGCCGGGCGCGCATATGGAAGAGGAGATCGCCGGGCGTGGACGGCGCCCGATGGCGGGGGCCGCGCAGCGGTGGGAAGGGGTGGAGCTCGCGCGGGCGGGGCCCGCCGACGAGGTGGTCCCAGGCCTCCGACCCGATGCCCGCGACGCAGGTGAGGGCGTCCTCGGGCGACCGGAAGGCCACCGAGCGCGTCAGTCCGGCCAGATCGGCGAGCGCCTCCCGCACCGCGGCCTCACGGCCGGGGGTCAGGGTGGCCACGAGGAACACGGCGACTCTCGAGGGCGGCACGACGACGGGCTGCGTGGTGACCATGCGACTCCCGGCAGACGATCAGTCACAAAAGCGACAAAGAACGCCGCCAGCCTATCCGCCCCCGGCCCGGCACGCGTTCTCACAGGCGCCGACCACGGCGCGTTGGAGGCCACGTTGAACCCTCCCGGTGCTCCGGGCGGTGGCCTTCAGGCGAGCCCGACCACCGCCTTGTGCGTGGCGGCCAGGGTCCCCGGGGTGATCCGCAGCTGGAGCGTGGCGCCCGTGCCCACCACCTGGACCGTCGCGTCCTTGGAGATCACGGCCGAGACCGGGCGGTTCCACGTGAGGTCGATGGTCGCCCCGTCGCGCAGGGGGCCGGAGACGCAGACCGTGGCCGTCGTGCCGGACTCGCGGATCAGCACGGACGCGGGGGCGCCGGCCGTGACCTCGCCGACCGTGCCGGGGAGCCAGAAGTTGATCCCGGTGAAGCCAAGCGTCGGGATCCGGACACCCTGCTGCTCGTTGGTGTTGGTGAGGACGGTGAGCCAGTTCGTGTCGGCCGCGCGGGCAGCCGTCTGCGCCTGGCTCGCACCGGGCATCAGGACGTAGGAGTACGCGGCCCAGGTCGGATCGGTGCCGTGGTCGAACCAGAGCGTCAGGTACCGGCGCGTCACCGGATCGGTGACGGCGCCCTTGTTGATGTCCGACCAGGCGCCCGTACGGGCCTGGCGCAGCGCCTTCAGGGTCGTGGCGCCGCCGGGGAAGACGTAACCCGCGTGTCCGGCGAGGTGCGCCCATCGGGCGCCGGTGAGGGTGGCATTCCAGCCGAGCGTGGTGGGCTGGGCCGTGCCGTCGACGGTGAAGGCGTGGACGCCGGTCTCGCCGAGGTTGCGGTTCTCCACGACCGATTCGACGCCGGTGCCGTCGCGGCCGTGGATCCCGGAGCCCAGACAGACGACCGCATCGTCCAGGAAGAACCAGGACTTCTTGGCCAGCAGCGTGGAGGACAGCCCCTTGAGGTACTGGCCCACGGCCGCGTACGTGCCGTCGGTGGTCCCGCCGACCCAGCGGACGTCGGGCCGGGCCGCGCCCCAGGTGCCGCCCTCTCCGTCGGCGAGCGGCTTGCGGGAGGCCGTGGTGCCGGGCAGCCGGTAGGGGTCGACCGTCGGCCAGAAGTGGTCGCTGTACTGCCCGTTGGCGAAGTCGTCTCCCCACCAGTAGAGCATTCCCGAACCGCTGTGCCAGGCACGCAGGTTCTCGCCGTTGCCGTTCTCGTAGTACGTGATCCGGTTCGACGCCATGGAGAGCGCGGCGGCCCAGCCGGCACGCCGGTGCACGGACCGGTCCATCCCGGGGAAGAGGCGGTGGCCGGACGGCTCGGGGCTCGCAGCGGTCGTGCCGTCGTCGACGGCCTTGAGGCGGGCGAGCGCGGAGACGCCGAGCGCGGGGCTTGCGAGCAGCGGACTGTAGTAGTCGCGGGCGATCCAGCCCTTGACCATGCCGTCCCAGCGGCTCTTCTCCGCGGCCGACGCGCTCTGCGCGAGCAGCGCGACGCACGCGATGATCGAGTGGCCCCGCAGGTGGTCGTCCTGGCGGACGCCCCGGGTGTCCGACTTCTGTATCCCGCGGCTGATCGCCCGCCCCGAGACGGAGTCCATGGCCAGGCCGTTGAAGAGGAAGGGTGCGTACGCCTTCTCCACGGAGTCGAGGACGACCTGGCGGCCGCTGTCGGTGACCTCCCAGGTCGACCCCTTGAGCAGGGCGAACAGCATCGAGAGACCGCCGAGCATGACGGCTCCGTACGAGCCCGCGTAGGGCACGTAGGTGTGCTGGATGAAGCTCCCGTCGGCGTAGAGCCCGTCTCCCGCCGTGACGTACGGGAACACCGGCGACAGCGCGTCCCGTGCGAGGGAGAGTTTCGCGGAGGACTTGCCGACGACCCCTCTCAGGGCGAGGACCCGGCACAGGTCGACCCGGTTGGCGCCGGTGGAGGTGCCGGTGTAGTTCGCGACGGCGCTGTCGGGGACGAAGTGGTCCACGGCGGCGCAGTGTTCGGCGATGCGGGCCGCGCCGAGGAAGTCGTACAGGAGGACGTCGATGTCGAGCAGCGCCTGCGGGATGCCGATCTGCCAGCTGTACCAGTTGCCGTAGCGGGCCTGGGTCGCGTTGTAGGCCTGGTCGTGGAGGTGGTCGAGTCCGGCGAGGATGTCGGCCCGCAGGGTCGCGTCGCCGGTGAGGCCCGTGCCGGGTTGGGAGTAGGCCTCGGCGAGCGTGCGCAGCCGGCTGTAGCTGGTGTTGAGGTTGCCGGAGTACGTGTACGACTCCGCGTCCGTGTCCGGCTCGGGGTCCGCGTAGGGCAGGTCCGGCCAGAGCGACCCGCTCGCCGGGGTCATGGCGGAGCGCAGGTCGCGGGCGGTGACGCCGAGCGCGGCGAGCTTCGAGGCGAAGGGCTCGGCGGTCGGCACGACGTTCGTGCCGAGGAGCAGGTTCCGCCACGTCAGGCGCACGGTGTCGTACGCGTCGGCGGCGTGGGCGGGTGTCGCGGCGACCGCTGTCGCGAGCGGTGCGACGGCGGCAGCGCCCAGGGCGGCGCGCAGCAGACCGCGTCGGGACAGCAGGGAGGCGGGCACGGAGGAGTGCATGGCGGAGCGGACCTCCTGGCGGGGGGGAAGAGCGCCCGGCGGCGGCGCTGTGGCCGACAGCATGCCTGGGACAGAAAGCGATTGCTACCCCCTGGGAGGCGAGACTCCCGGACCGCACGACCGGAATCGGAGCCAGGCGCTCCACGGCCCCACGCGGCTGCCGCTCGACCGCCCCACGCGGCTGCCGCTCGACCGCCCCACGCAGTGACGCTCACACGGTGACCCCTCTCCACCGGCTCACACGGCGAGGCGTCTTCACCGCCTCATGCCGTGACGCCTCTCCACCGGCTCACGCATCGACGCTTCTGCTGAACCAGCCGCTGAAGGCTTCCTCCTCCTCGGCCGAGTGCTGCTCGGCCCGCTGCAGGACCTTCTCGGCCTCCGCCCGCCAGGTCGCCGCGTCCGCGCGGGGCGGCGGCAGGAACGGGCCGCGCTCCGGCGCTTCGGCGGCGGCCGCGAAGAAGTCGCCGCCCTTGCGCTTGAAGTCTCCGTTCCCCAGGCGCGGCCGGATCCGTGCAGGGGCACCTTCTGCAGATGCGGGATGTGCTTGGCGCAATGGATGTACGCCTCCTCGACCGCGACCTCCACCCACACCTGGGCGCGGCGGCCGGGCACGGGGTCGAGCGCGAGCCCGAAATGGGTGCGGCGCATCTCGTCGTCGGCCACCACCCGTGCCCTGCCGTTGACATGGAGCCCGATGCGGTCCTGGAGGAAGTCCATCATCAGGATGCCGACGTGGGGGTTCTCCTCGATGTTGCCGAGGCTGGCCTGGACGCCGTTGCCCCGGTACTCGGGGTAGGCGAGGGTCCGGTCGTCGAGGACGTGGAGGAAGCCGGGCGGGCCGGCGCGGAAGGTGTTGTCGCACTCGCCGTGTCTGTCGGAGGTGGCCAGGAAGAACATCTCCTGGCGGGCCGCGAACTCCCGCATCCGCGTGTTGAGCCGGTCGAGAACCTGCTCGGCGTAGAACCTGTCGGCGCGCTCGGTGGTGCCCATGCGCTGCTGGACCAGATGTTCGCCGTCGCTCCCCGGGCGGGTGGTGCGTGCCGGCGTGGCCTGCCGGTGCCCGGTCTGTTCGAATGTGCTCAATTCCTTGCCCCGACCAGTTCCTCGATGGAGTCGTGCCGTATGCGGTGGGTGGGGATGCCGATGCCCACCAGGGTGTCGACGCCGCGGCGGATCATCCCGGGCGGGCCGGACAGGTACGCGTCGTAGGTGTGCCACGGGCCGTACTCGCACACGGCCTCGGGGAGCCGGCCGCCCAGGTCGCCGCCGGGGCCGTCGTCGACGACCGGACGGACCGACAGCCAGGGGTGCGACTGCTGGAGGCGGAGCATGGTCTCGATGTCGTACAGGTCGTGGTCGCGGCGCGCTCCGTAGAACACCTGGACGGAGCGGCGGCGGCCGTGCTGGGCGACATCCTCGACCAGGGCCTTGATGGGCGCGATGCCGGTGCCGCCGCCCACGCACAGCAGCCCGTTGTCGGTGCTGTGGTCCACGGTCATGGAGCCGCCAGGGGCTCCGAGACGGATCACGTGCCCCGGGCGGGCTCGGTGCACGAGGGCGTTGGAGACCCAGCCCGCCGGCACGGCCTTGACGTGGAAGGAGAGCAGCCCGTCGGAGCGGGGCGCCGAGGCGAAGGAGTAGTGCCGCCAGACCCGCGGCCACCAGGGGGTCTCCATGGCGGCGTACTGGCCGGCGAGGAAGGGGTAGGGCTGGTCGGGCCGGACCGTGACGACCGCGATGTCCTGCGTACGCATCTCATGGGCGACCACCTCCGCCTGCCACCAGGCGGGCGCGCGCAGTTCGTCCTCGGCCGCCGCGTCGATCATGATCTGCGAGATCGCGGTGTAGGCGCCCACCCAGGCGGCCTCGGTCCTCGGGCCCCAGCTCTGCGGGGCGTAGCGGGAGAGGGCGCCGATGAGGCACTCGCCGACGGCCGGATAGTGCTCGGGAAGGGTGCCGTACTTCCGGTGCCCGCGGCCGAGGTGGGACA
This sequence comes from Streptomyces sp. NPDC059875, assembly GCF_042731085.1. Lineage (NCBI taxonomy): Bacteria > Bacillati > Actinomycetota > Actinomycetes > Kitasatosporales > Streptomycetaceae > Streptomyces > Streptomyces sp. NPDC059875. The sequence goes on along the minus strand of NZ_JBHWJZ010000030.1, from coordinate 27,564 downwards.
GGTACGTGGTCAGGGTGACAGTGTCGTCCGCATGGGTCGCGGCGGTGAGCAGCGCCTTGAAGAGGCGGTCGCGCTGGGTGTCCATCGCCGCGGGGAAGAGGGCGCGCAGCTCGGGGTGCCGGAGGAAGAGCAGGGCGTAGAAGTGCGAGGTGACCTTGTCGGCGATCGGCTCGATCTCGGCCATGGTACGGCGCAGGAGCCCGGCGTCGGACGTGTCCTCGGGCGCCGGGGTGAAGGCCGGCGCGGCGGCCGGTTCGGGCGCCGGGGCGGGTGCCGGTCCGAAGGCCGGCGCGGGTGCCGGTCCGGGGGCCGGGGCCGGCGGCGGCTCGGGTGCCGGGAAACGTGCCGGCCTGGGCGCCGGGTCTGCCGATGTCGGTGTCGGTGGCTCGGGTGCCGTGCGGCTCCTGTCCGCACCGCTGCCCACCGGGCGTATCGGCGTGACGGGCCGGCTGGGTATGCGGTCCCCCGCGTCCCGCTGTCCGTCCTGGTGAGGCTGTGGGCTTCGGCCGAACCAGCCCGCGTCCCGACGGCTGCCGCCGGTGCTGTCGCCGGACCTGTCACCGCCGGCCGACGTGGTGGTCGGAGCATCCATCGGTTTGCCTCGCCTCGAACATCGTGCGGTCGGTCTTCGTACGCGGGGTCCGAGTGTGCCCCGATTTACCTCTCCCTTTCGGAATTCCCGGCGATTGACCCCCATCTCTTCAAATGCGATGGTCTCGACCGCACTTGACGCACACGGGGGCGCCCGGGTGTTCGAACGGGCTCGACCATACCCCGACCTCGTGAATCCACGAACGGTTCTTCGGTCATCACCGTTGCCCCGGGTAACCGCTGGTCAGCGCAGCACGAGGTCATGAACTCGAACATCGTCACGAGTTACCGATGAGTTCGAGCGATAGAACAAGCCGTTCGGAGCGCGATGCTGAGGAATTCACTGACGGAAAACATACGAGACGACCCGAACCCCTCACGGCGCGTGCGCGGCTTCTTCACCGTTCCTGCACGCGAGATGCTGCCGGAGAAAGGTATGCACCAAGGCGTTGTTGTGGGCGGCCTGTTCGTTGTCGCCGGCGCCCGCGTGGCCGCCGCCCACGTTCTCGTGGAGCAGGACGTCGTGGCCGAGTTCGCGCAGCCGCGCGGCCGTCTTGCGGGCGTGGCCCGGGTGGACGCGGTCGTCACGGGTGGAGGTCATCAGGAGCACCGGCGGATAGCCCTGGCCCGCGGCGAGCTGGTGGTAGGGCGAGAGCGCACGCAGATGGCGGCGATCGGCTTCGTCGTCCGGGTTGCCGTACTCGGCAATCCAGGAAGCGCCGGCGAGGAGCTTGTGGAAGCGGCACATGTCCAGCAACGGCACCTGGGCGACGATCGCCCCGAACAGTTCCGGGTACCGGGTGAGCATCGCGCCCATGAGCAGGCCGCCGTTGCTGGCTCCCATCGCACCGAGCATGGCGGGGGTGGTGATGCCCCGTGCGACGAGGTCCGCGGCGACGGCGGCGAAGTCCTCGAAGGCGCGCGGCCGGTGTGCGCCGAGCGCCGCCTGGTGCCAGTCCGGTCCGTACTCGCCGCCGCCCCGGATGTTCGCGATCACATGGGTGCCGCCGTGCTCCAGCCACGCCCGGCCCGTCACCGCACCGTAGAAGGGGGTGAGGGAGACCTCGAAGCCGCCGTAGCCGTAGAGCAGGGCGGGGCCCGGCCCGGTGGAGGCACGGTCGGGGCCGATGACGAAGTACGGCACCCGCGTCCCGTCCGCAGAGGTCGCGAAGAACTGCTCCACCACCACACCTGTCGTGTCGAAGCGGGCGGGCGCCTGCTTCAGGATCTCCGTGTCGGCGCCGATCCGTCCGCGGTACAGGGTGGAGGGCTGCAGGAACCCCGACACGTCCAGGAAGTACTCGTCGGAGACGTCCGGGTCCGTGTCGACCACGGAGACCGCGGACAGGGCCGGAACGTCGGCGAGCGGTGCGCGCGCCCAGGCACCGTCGGAGGTCGGGGTGAGGACCTCGACACGGGTGCTGACGTCGCGCATCGTCTCCAGGATCAGATGGTGGCGGGTCCACGAGTGCCCGGCCAGAGCGGTCCGGTCGTCCGGGGTGAACAGCACCGTCGCGGTGCGGTCGCCCGCCAGGAAGGCCTCGAAGTCGAAGGCCAGCAGGGATCCTGACGGGTGTCCGAGCCAGTCGGACTTCAGGGTGACGACGAGATGGCGGCGGTGGACGTAGGCGTCGGCGTCGTCGGGGACCTCGATCCGTACGAGCGTGGCGTCGGGGTTCAGGAGGTACGTCTCGCCGCGGTGGAAGTCCAGCGAACGGGCGACGAAGTCCCGCTCGAAGCCGGGGGTGGTGTCGCGCCAGCCCGCCGCCGACACATCACCCGTCTCCGCCTCGAAGACCGGCTCGGCCTCCGTCAGGGGCGTGCCGCGCCGCCACCGCCGGACCGTGCGCGGATAGCCGGCGTCGGTCAAGGAGCCCGGGCCGAGGTCCGTACCGACGAAGACGGTGTCGGCGTCGATCCAGCCGATCCGGGTCTTCGCCTCCTCCACGTGGAAACCGCCCTCGACGAAGGTCCGCGCGGCGAGGTCGAATTCGCGCACCACGACGGCGTCACCACCGTCGCGCGACAGACACACCAGCGCCAGGTCGTGGTCGGGGTGGCGCACCCGCGCCCCGGCCCACAGCCACTTCTCGCCCTCCGCGGCGGCGAGCGCGTCGAGGTCGAGGACGACCTCCCACTCGGGCGCGTCCTTGCGGTACTGCTCCAGCGTCGTACGCCGCCATACGCCGCGGACCTGCTCGGCATCCCGCCAGAAGTTGTAGAGGAACGCTCCGCGTCGCGTGGTGTAGGGGATACGGTCCGACGCGTCCAACACCTCGCGCAGACGCTCCTTCAGGACGGCGAAGCCCGTGTCGGCGGCGAGCGCGGCCTCGGTCTCGGCGTTCCGCGCGGCCACCCACTCCAGCGCGGCCTCCCCCTCGACCTCTTCCAGCCACAGGTACGGATCGTCGACGTCATCGTGCGGAGTCATGATGCGTCACCTTACGGCCGGGCGAGCGGAATCACCTGGCAGTTGGAGGTGACGGAGCTCTGTGCTCCCCCCGGCCCGGTACGAGGGGACGGGCAGGAGGGCACGGACCCGCCGTACCTCGTGGTCCGGACTCCACCCGCGTGGGCGGACGGCGGCCGGCGCGTCAGCCTCGCCCCCCGTGGTGGGCGCATCCTCTTCATCAGGTCATCGCACCTTCCGAAAACCTGCACAACGTGCGCGTGTCCGGGATGCGCCCCCTTCATTGCTCCTCGAACGACCGGAAGGATCCCGTCCGGTCTGTGGCGGCTCTGTCCGTTTGGTTCCCCGCGCGTCACGGGTCGCCCGGATCTGTTACTCGTTCCTGCGGAGAAGCTGTCACCGTTCGGTGAAATTAGCTGCACGGCTGCTGGCGGAGGTACACAACCACCCGCGTGGAAGCGTCAACGGAATTAGCCGGGTAGCCCGTTCGCGTGCTTGGATCATCCGCGCTGCGGCAGTCGTGAAAGCACGGCCGAGTTCTGGCCTGCTGAATCGCCGCAGGAATGGAATCCCCCCAACAAACGAAGGGTGCGCATCATGCGTCACGACCTTGAGACCCGCGAGATCGCCGACACCGACCTGGACGCCGTTTCCGGCGGTCTCGTCAGCATCTCCGGCGGCCTCGCCGGCGCCGCGACCAGCGACGTCACCAACATCCTGGGCGCCGTCGGCTCCCTCCAGACCGTTCAGGGTGTCGAGGGCCTCGCCGCCGGCGTCCCCGGCCTGGCCTCGGGCGTCACCGGCCTCTCGGTCAACGCCTCCGCGGTCACCGGTCTCGCCGGTCTCTGAGCGGAATACCTCCCATGAACCCCGGAACCGTCCCGGTTCCGGGGTTCATGGCCCCCCGCGCACACCGAAACGAATGCAGTTGAAGGAATAGTCCGTGCAGTTCCGCCAAAAGGCACTTTCCAAGCTGCAATCGCCCGAAGAACTCGACGTGCCGGTACGTTTCGCGCGTCCCCAGGGCCGTCTCGTCCTGGCCGTCACGGTCGTCGTCATGGCCGTCGCGGGATTCTGGGCGCTCACCGGCACGGTGTCGTCCAAGCTGAGCGCGCCCGGCATCCTCACCCGCGCCGAGGGCAGTTACCTGCTGCAGAGTCCGGTCGCCGGACAGGTGACCGACGTCCTCGTCGAAGAAGGTCGTGCGGTGTCCGCCGGGACACCCCTGCTCACCGTCCGTACGACACAGGGCGACCAGCCCGTGCGCGCGGTCGCCGACGGCCGGGTGACCACGCTGTTCGCCAGGATGGGTTCGGTCGTCACCACCGGCGCCGACGTGGCGACGGTGGAGCGCGTGACGCGCCCCGACGATCCGCTCGTGGCCATGCTCTACCTGCCCGGCGACAGCGCGTCGACGATCCAGGTCGGCGCCCCGGTCGACCTGAGCGTCCAGTCCGCCCCCCGCAACCGCTTCGGCGTGCTGCGCGGCCATGTCAAGGCGGTGGGCCGCGCGCCCCAGACGCAGGCGCAGATCGGCAACTTCCTCGGCGACAGCGGACTCGCGGCCCAGTTCTCCCGGCAGGGCAACCCCGTCGCGGTGCTCGTGACCTTGGACCGCTCCTCCGTCACCACGTCCGGCTACACCTGGTCCTCCACGGACGGCCCCCCGAACGCCATCGACTCCGGTACACCGGTCACCGGCGCCGTCCACCTCACCGCGCAGCGCCCCGTCGACTGGCTGCTGCCGTGAGCGCGCGCAGGGAAGCGGCCCAGGAGTCCGCCCGTACCCGCGCCCGTTCGCGGTCGTCGGCCCGTCGGCTCCCGCCCGCCGGGCGCCGCCACCGCCCCGCCCCCAAGGGCAGGAAGCCCCGGACCGTCCGCACCCCCACCGTGCTGCAGATGGAGGCCGTGGAGTGCGGCGCCGCCGCGCTGGCCATGGTGCTCGGCCACTTCGGCCGCTTCGTGGCACTGGAGGAGCTGCGCATCGCCTGCGGCGTGTCCCGCGACGGGTCCCGGGCGAGCAACGTCCTCAAGGCGGCGCGCAGTTACGGACTCCAGGCCAAGGGCATGCAGATGGACCTGGCCGCACTGGCGGAGGTCAGCGCCCCGGCCATCCTGTTCTGGGAGTTCAACCACTACGTCGTCTACGACGGCATGGGCCGGCGGTTCGGCCGCAGGGGCGTGTACGTCAACGACCCCGGCAAGGGGCGCCGGTTCGTCCCCATGGACGAGTTCGACACCAGTTTCACCGGCATCGTGCTCACCTTCGAGCCCGGCGCGGGCTTCCGCCGCGGCGGGCGCAAGCCGGGCGTCCTCAGCGCCATGCCGGCGCGTCTGCGCGGCACGTCGGGCACCATGGCGGCCGCCGTGATCTCCAGCCTCCTGCTGGTGGCCGTCGGCGCGTGGGTGCCCGCGCTGAGCCGTACGTACATCGACATGTTCCTCATCGGGAGCCAGACCTCCCTGCTGGGCGTCCTCTTCGCGGCGATGGCGACCACACTCGTCCTCACCGCGACGCTCACCGCGGTGCAACAGGCCAACCTGCTGCGCGGGCGGATCATCTCCTCCACCCTGGGCAGCGCCCGCTTCCTGCGCCACCTGCTCAGACTTCCCATCACCTTCTACGCCCAGCGCAACCCGGCCGACCTGGTCCAGCGTCTGCAGTCCAACGACGCGGTCGCCGAGACCCTCGCCCGCGACCTGGCCGCCGCGGGCGTGGACGCCGTGGTCGTCCTGCTCTACGCGGTGCTGCTGTGGACGTACGACCCGCAGCTCACGGTCGTCGGGGTGCTGATCGCGCTGCTCAACGTGGTGGCGATGCGGATCGTGATCCATCTGCGGGCCACCAACACCCAGAAGCTGCGCGCCGAGAGCGCCCGGCTCACCAACACCTCGTACAGCGGTCTCCAGCTCATCGAGACGATGAAGGCCACCGGCGGCGAGAACGGCTTCTTCCGCCGCTGGGCCGGGCAGCACGCGACCACCCTCGACGTCCAGCAGCGGCTCGGTGTGCCCAGCGCGTGGCTGGCGGTCGTGGCGCCCACCCTGGCCGCGCTCAACAGCGCGCTGATCCTGATGATCGGCGGTCTGCGGGCGGTGGAGGGACACCTCTCGGTCGGTCTGCTCGTCGCCTTCCAGGCCCTGGTGACCAGCTTCACCGCGCCGATCACGCGTCTCAACGGTGTGGCCGGACGGATCCAGGACTTCGCCGCCGACGTCGCGCGCCTCAAGGACGTGGAGAACTTCCCCGTCGACCCGCTCTACACGCGGCGCGAACCCGCCGCCCGCACCCGCCGGCTCAAGGGCCATGTGGAGCTGGAGGACATCACCTTCGGCTACAGCCCCCTGGACGCCCCGCTGTTGACGGGCTTCTCGCTCTCGGTGGGCCCCGGGCAGCAGGTCGCGCTGGTCGGCGGCTCCGGCAGCGGCAAGTCCACCGTCTCCCGGCTGATATCCGGCCTGTACGCCCCCTGGGAGGGCGCGATCCGCATCGACGGGATGCGACTCGAGGACATCCCGCGCAGCGCGCTGGCCGCCTCCGTCTCCTTCGTCGACCAGGACGTGTTCCTCTTCGAGGGCACCGTCCGCGACAACATCGCGCTGTGGGACCCCTCCATCCCGGACGAGGCCGTGGTCGCCGCCCTGGAGGACGCCGCGGTGTACGACGTGGTCGCCCGGCGCCCGGGCGGCATCCACAGCCGCGTGGAGCAGGACGGCCGGAACTTCTCGGGCGGCCAGCGCCAGCGTCTGGAGATCGCCAGGGCGCTCGTGCGCCGGCCGAGCATCATGGTCCTCGACGAGGTGACCAGCGCCCTGGACGCGGCGACGGAGCAGGTCATCATCGACAACCTGCGGCGCCGCGGCTGCGCCTGCGTGGTCATCGCGCACCGGCTGAGCACGGTGCGCGACAGCGACGAGATCGTCGTGCTCGACCGGGGCACGGTCGTGGAGCGCGGGCGGCACGAGTATCTGGTCGCGGCGCAGGGCCCGTACGCCGAACTGGTCAAGGAGCACTGAGGTGACGTTCCCTCACCACCCCACGGTCCACGGCGACGACGCGGCGGCCACCGGCCACGGCGCGACGGCCGTCACCGGCGCACCGTACGGCGCCGTGGTCCACGACCCGGTCGTCGCGGCCCTGGGCGGGCTCGGGTCCGCGGTCGACTGCACCGGCATGCGCAGCATCTCCCTCGAAGGCCCGCACGTGCTGTGGCTCGTCGTCGACGGCGCCATGGACCTGTTCGCAGTCGACAGCGCCCAGCTCGGCCCCTGGCACTTCCTGGGCCGGCTGGACGCGGGCACGCTGCTGCTCGGCCCGGTCGAGGGACCCGAGCACACGCTGATCGGGCGTCCTCTGCAGGGCTGCCTGCTGCGCCGGGTCGAGCTGCGGGAGCTGTACCGGCCGGAGTACGGCGAGCAGTGGGACACGCAGCAGTGGGAGACGAACCAGTGGGCGTCGCCTCAGTGGTACGGCGAGCAGGGGCAGTACGGCGCCGCCGAGCCCCAGCTGAGCCCCCTGGAGCACGCCTTCGCGCTCGGCATCGGACGTGGGCTGCGCGTGCTGTACCAGGCGCCGCTGGACGGCCGCGCCACCACTGACGGGGCCGGCGCGGACGACGACATCCTGTGGATGCAGATCACTCCCGGCAGCGTGCAGTACGGCGCCGCGTACGAGGGATACGGCGAGGATGCGGCCGGCACCCTGCTCGTCGACCAGGCGATGTGGCACGGCATGGTCGACCAGCAGTACCGGCTGCTCTACGCCCTGGACACCTGGATCGAGCAGCTCGAGCGCGCCCACGAGGACCGCACGGCGGCCGGGATCGAGGCCGGCGAGGCCGCCCGCACGCAGGCGGACCAGGCGCTGCTCGACTCCATCGGCCGCTCCGGCGCGTCCGGCAAGGGCTCGCGCCGCCGCGCGAGCGACGACGCGACCTACGCCGTGTGCCGTCTCGTCGCCGACGAGGCCCGCATCACCCTGACCGAACCGACCGACGCGGGCGCCGCCTCCGCACGACTCGACCCGGTCGAACGCATCGCGCTCGCCTCGCGGATCCGCACCCGTGTCGTCAAGCTCAGCGGTCGGTGGTGGCGGGAGTACAGCGGGCCCCTCGTCGGTCGGCGCGAGGACGACGGGGCCCCGGTCGCGCTGCTCTGGCGGCGCGGCCGGTACGAGGCCGTCGACCCGGCCACCGGCGAGCGGGAGCGCGTCGGCAGGACCAACGAGGCCTCCTTCGAACCACGCGCCGTCATGTTCTACCGCCCCTTGCCCGACCGGCCGCTGGGCCTGCCGGCGCTCGTGCGCTTCAGCGTGCGGGGCACCCGCACGGAACTGCGGAGTCTCCTGCTGGGCGGTCTGGTCGCGGTCGGCCTGGGTTCGCTGGTGCCCATCGCCACCGGCAAGGTGCTCGGCGAGTACGTGCCCGAGGCCGAGAACGGCCTCATCGTGCAGACCGCGCTGGCGATCGTCGCGACCAGCGTCGTGTCCGCCGCGTTCATGCTGATGCAGAACATCTCCATCCTGCGCATGGAAGGCCGGATCGAGGCCACGTTGCAGCCCGCGGTGTGGGACCGGCTGCTCCGGCTGCCGACCCGGTTCTTCGCGGGCCGCTCCACCGGCGAACTGGCCAGTGCGGCCATGGGCATCAGCTCCATCCGCCGGGTGCTGTCCGGCATCGGACCGATCGTCGTCCAGGCGGGCACCGTCGGCACGATGAACCTGGTGCTGCTGCTCGTCTACAGCGTGCCGCTCGCGTTGGCCGCGCTCGCCATGCTGCTCGTCATCGCGGCGGTCTTCCTGGCCCTGGGACTCTGGCAGCTGCGGTACCAGCGGCAGCTGATCAAGCTCGGCAACAAGCTCAACAACCAGGCGTTCCAGACCCTGCGCGGGCTGCCCAAGCTGCGCGTCGCCGCGGCCGAGAGCTTCGCCTACGCCGCATGGGCCGGCGAGTTCGCCCGCACCCGAGAACTGCAACAGAAGGTCGGCCGGCTCAAGAACGTCGTCGCCGTGCTCAACGCGGTCTGTCTGCCGCTGTGCAGCCTCGTGATGTTCATGCTGCTCGCAGGGCCGGCTCGGGGCTCGATGTCCGCGAGCGAGTTCCTCACCTTCAGCACCGCCGTGACGATGATGCTGTCCTCGGTCACGCAGCTGACCGGCGCGCTCCTGTCGGCGGCCGCCGTGCAGCCGATGTTCGAGCAGGTCAAGCCGGTCTTCCGGGAGACCCTCGAGGTACGCGGCTCCAGCACCCCGCCGGGTGAGCTGAGCGGCGCCGTCGAGGCCCGGAGCCTCTCGTACCGGTACACCGACGACGGTCCCCTGGTCCTCGACGACGTCAGTTTCCAGGTGCGGCAGGGCGAGTTCGTCGCGATCGTGGGGGCGAGCGGCTGCGGCAAGTCGACGCTTCTGAGGCTGCTCATCGGCTTCGACAAGCCCGTCTCGGGCAGCGTGCTGTACGACGGTCAGGACCTGGCGGCCCTCGACCAGGCGGCCGTGCGCCGCCAGTGCGGCGTCGTCCTGCAGAACGCCCAGCCGTTCTCGGGCTCCATCCTCGACTGCATCTGCGGCACCGAGACGTTCCCGCTCGAGGACGCGTGGGCGGCCGCCGCGCTGGCGGGCCTGGCCGAGGACATCAAGGCGATGCCGATGGGCATGCACACGATGCTGTCCGACGGCGGGGGCACCATCTCGGGCGGTCAGCGTCAGCGGCTGATGATCGCGCAGGCCCTCATCCGCAGGCCCCGGGTCCTCTTCTTCGACGAGGCCACCAGCGCGCTGGACAACGAGGCCCAGCGCGTGGTGATCGAGTCCACCCGCGCCCTGAACGCGACCCGTGTCGTGATCGCCCACCGCCTGTCCACGATCATGGACGCCGACCGCGTGATCGCGATGGCGGACGGCCGGATCGTCCAACAGGGCCCGCCCGCCGAACTCCTCGCCGACACGGACGGCCTGTTCCACGAACTGGTCCGCCGCCAACTGCGCTGAACCGGCACCCTGATCCGCCGGACAGGCCCTAGGCGCCTCCGAGTTGCCAGTCCAGTTCCCAGAGGCGCATGGTTCCGTCGTCGCTTCCCGATACCAGGAAGCGGTCGTCCGGTGTCAGCGCGATGCCCTGGACGTCAGCCGCGTGTGCGTCGAGGGTGCGAAGGCAGCGTCCGGTGGCGGTGTCCCAGATGCGGAGGGCTCCGGCCCGCTCGGCGGAGACCGCGAAGCGGCCGTCGGAGGTCAGCCGGGCCATCAGGACCTGACCCGACCTGTCCATGTCCTTCTCGCCGTCGCCCCCCGAGGGGTCGGCCACCTCGAAGCCGCGGACGAACTGCCCGGTGGCGGCGTCGAGCAGCCAGAGCGTGTGGCCCTTGTGGTCCCCTGCGCACAGCACGTGGCGGCCGTCCGCGGCGAGGCACACCGAGTCGATCCAGGTGCCCTCGTGCGGGATGCTCAGACTCGTACCGGCCTCGACGTCCCACACCCTGACCTCCCCGTCGGATCCGCCGGAGACCGCCCGCCGCGCGTCAGGGCTCAGCCACACGGCGTTGGACCAGGTGCCGTGACCCGTCAGGGTCCGCACGCAGCGGCCGCTGGTCAGGTCCCACATCCGCAGGTCGTTGTCGCCGCAGACGCCCAGGGCGAGCAGTCCGTCGGCGCCGAAGGACACCGCACCGCGGTCCCCACTCGCCCCGATGCCTTGCGGCCCCCACCGGCCGTCGGGCTTGCGGGTGTCCAGGCGGACCGGCCAATGACCGTGCGGCGCCGTCCACATGGTGATCCTGCCGCCCCCGCTGGCCATCACCCGCCGCCCGTCGACGCTGAGCGCGACCGCGGCGCCCCCTTCGCCCTCCCACTCCTTGAGCCGCTCGCCGTTCGTGGCGTCCCACACCCCGACCCGCTCTCCACCGCATGCGATGCGCCGGCCGTCCGCGGAGATCGCCACCGACATGTCGGACACGGCTCCTGGGAAGGTGCGTACCGGTGTGACGGCGCGCAGCCCCACCCGGACCGTCGCCGCCCCCAGGGCTCGCCACGCGTCCAGCACGTCCGGGGTGCGCTCGTGGCCGGGCACCGCCCGGGCCCGTTCCAGGAGTTCGAGGGCCTCGGCGTGGCGGCCCGCGGCCATCGCTTCCCTCGCCGCGGCCAGCAGCGTCGCCGCCCGGCGACCGTGCCGGTCGAGGTCGTCGTGGCGGCGGGGGACGCCGAGCAGGGGTGCCGCGGTGAACGCCCCCGGGAAGTCCCAGCTCCACCACCGTGCTTCGTCCCGGTCGACGGACACCGCGGAACGGGCGTCGGCACCGAACAGGACGCGCTGCACCCCGCCGGGGTGCCCCCGGAAGGTGCGCAGGCAGCGGCCCCGGTCCAGGTCCCAGAGTCGTACGCCGTCGTCGTCCCAGTTCGCGGCCAGAGCGAGGCGACCGTCCGGGCTCAGCGCGAGCGTCGTCACCCTCCAGTGGGGCCCGGTCACCGCTCCTTCCTCCCGACCGCTGTCCACGTGCCAGCGCTGGATCCGATGGCGGTTGACGCCGACGTTGGACGCCAGGGCGACGTAGCGTCCGTCGGCGCTCAGGGACATGGCCTGCACGTACGCATCGGCGGGCACGCTCCAGAGAGAGCGCGCCGATTTCAGGTCCCATACGGCGATGGTGCCGGTCTTGTCCTTGCCCTCGCCGTTGCTGGACTCGGTCAGGACGCGGCTGCCGTCGGCACTGACCTCCACGTGGGTGAACGGCGCATCGCGGCCGGTGCCCAGCCTGCCCAGACCCTTGTGCCACGGGCCGGTGGGAAAGTCCCAGGCGCCCAGCGTGCCGTTCACCAGGGCCACCACGATCCGGGCGTCGCCGCTCAGCCGCAGGTCGTCGACGCGGGCGAGCCTCGGGCTGACCCTGGGGACGCGCAGGCCCAGGCTCCGCCCCTCGGCGAGGTCCCAGAACCGGAGGACGCCGTCCTCGTCGGCGGAGACGGCGTTGCGGCCGGTGGCGTCGACGTCGAGAGCGACGACCTCCTTGTCATGGCCCTCCAGGGTGAGTCGGCACTCCCCGCTCCGCAGGTCCCACAGCCGGATCCGCCCGTCACGGCCGCCGGTCACCGCAACGGTCCCGTTCGTGGACAGCCGGGAGCGGGCACCGAACATGGTCGCGTCGTCCCGCCAGGGAAGCGGACGCGTCAGGGTGAGGCGGGCGTCGGCCACCCGTCCGGATCGCAGGGCCTGCCGGATGGCTTCGACCTCCCGTGGCGCGGGCCGGTCCCGGTCCGTCTCCTCCAGGAGAGAGCGGGCACTGTCACGGTCACCGCGCTCGAGGTGCACCTGGGCCAGCATCTGCCGGGCCTGCCCGGGGTCGGTGTCGGTGTCGCCGCGCAGGGTCTCCAGGACGGCGACGCATTCGTCGTCCGTGATGGCACCGCCGCGCCACTCGTGCAATCCCTTGTTGTACGTGGCCCGGAGATGCCGGGGGTCGGCGGCGAGGGCGGCGTCGAACGCCCGCTCCGCCTCCCGCGCCCTCCCGAGGTCGAGCAGGGACAGGGCCCGGTTGTTGAGCTCGTCGGCGCGCAGATCGGCGGCCACGGGCACGGGCCGGTCGTACGACGTGCCCGTCATCTGTCCGTACAGTTCGGCCAGTTCCTCCGCGAACTCGGCCGCCGAGGCGGGCCTGCGCGCCGGGTCCGGGCGCAGGCACCGCGCGAGGAGACCGGGGAGTCCGTCCGGCATGGCGGGCAGCCGCCGCCCGTCCCCGGCCTCGCCGCCCATGCCGCCCTCCGCGAGGTACGACTCCAGCGCGGCCCCCGCCACGGGCCCGGCCATCCACGTCACGCCGCCGGTGAACATCTCGAGGACCGACACGGCGAAGCTGTAGAGGTCGGTACGCCGTCCCAGCCGCCCGCCCGCCACCTGCTCGGGTGAGGCGTAGGGCAGCGACAGCCCTCCGCGCGTGACCAGGACCGTTCCGCCCGGCAGGTCGGTGCCCACCGGAGCCCCGGGAGAGACGGCGCCGGCCCGGGCGAGTCCGAAGTCGGTCACCTTCACGGTGCCGTCCTCGTCGACGAGCGCGTTCCCCGGTTTGACGTCCTGGTGCACCAGACCCCGGCTGTGGGCGTGCTCGAGCCCCCACGCCATCTGGATCGCGAAGTCGAGGATCCGCGCCCGAGCCGTCGCCTCGCCGCCCGCGTACAGCCGGCCGTCCCTGATCCACTCCGCGAGGCTGCCGCCCGCGACGTACTCCGCGAACACCCGCGGAGTGCCGTCGAGGTTGCGGACGTAGTGGCATCCGCAGACGTGCGGATGGAGCCCGAGCGACACCCAGGTCTCCGCCTCGGCCACGAACCGGTCCAGAAAGCCGTCCGTCGCCAGCAGCTCCGGGCGTGGGGACTTCACCGCCAGATCCGTCCCCCACTCCAGGTGGCGCACGCGGTACACGAGCCCCATCCCGCCCTGCTCGTGGACCCGCAACACCTCGTACCGGCCGTCGACGACCTCCCCGACCCGCCACAGTTCAGACGCCCGGGCCGTTCCCCCGGCCCCTCCCCCGGTCACACCCATCGTTCCCCCGCTTTCCCTTCCTGCGCCGCGAGCTCCCAGTCGAGCTCCCACAGCCGCAACGCCCCGTCCTGGTCGCCGGACAGCACGAATCGCCCGTCCGGGGTCAGTGCCACATCGGTGATCGGCCGCGCGTGTCCGGTGAGGACGGACAGACAACGACCGGTGCCGGCGTCCCAGACCCGTACGGCGCCGTCCCCTCCACCGGACACCGCGAACCGTCCGTCGGCGGTGAGCCGCACCACGGTGGCCTCGGCCGGTTGTTCGTCGAAGACGCGCAGACACGCGCCGCCGGCCGCGTCCCACAGCCGGATGGTGGGGTCGCCGCGCGTCCCGCTGGACAGGATCCGGGTCCCGTCCGCGCTCAGGCACACGGACGCAACCGGTCGGTGATGGCCTCTCAGGGTGCGGACGCATGCACCGCTGTCCAGGTCCCACAGCCGCAGAAGTCCGTCCAAGCCGCCGGAGACGGACGTCCGGCCGTCGTCGCCGAGCCAGATCACCGAGACACCGCCGCTGCCCCGCAGGGTCTGTACGCGGCGCCCGGTGTGCACCTCCCACAGCCATCCGGGGTAGTGGTGGTTCGCCGCCAGCGCGTAGCGTCCGTCGGCGCTGAAGCTCACGTGCTGGGCGCCGCCCACCTGGTCCTGGTCGAGCCCCGTCAGCCGGGCGAAGTCGTGGACGGACCACACGTCGACCCGGCCCATGCACGCCGTGAGGAGGCGTTCCCCGTCGGGGCTCAGCGCGACCGTCTTCACGTATCCCGCGCCGTGACGTGGCCGACAGGTGCCGGTCGTGACGTCCCAGACGCGTACGGGTTCGTAGCCGCCTGCGGACACCGCCCACCGGCCGTCGGCGCCGAGGGCGACCGCCGCGACGTGGGACATTCCCTCGGCGGTGAACGTCCGCACCGCCCAGGCCGCGCGCAGCCCGGCCTTCGGAAGGACCTGGCCGAGCGCGTTCCACGCGTCCAGCAGCCGTGGGGATCGTTCGTGGCCGGGAACGGCGCGGGCTCGGGCGAGCAGGTCGCGCGCGGCGGTGTGGCGGTGCTCCGCCCGTGCCCGCTCGGCCTGCGCCACGAGGGCGTCGACGTCCCCGCTCAGCCGGTCCAGCTCGGCCGGGCGCCGTGCCCGGCTGAACTGAGGTGCGGCGACCGGCTCTCCCAGCGGCTCCCACTCCCACCAGCGGGCCGTGTCGTCGGAGGCGACGGACAGACCCGAGCTCCCGGCCGCCCCGATCAGTACGCCGCGCACCCCACTGCGATGACCGCGGAAGGTCCGGAGGCAGCGGCCGCGGTCCAGGTCCCAGAGCCGGACCGAGCCGTCGGCCCCGCCGGTGAGCAGGGATCGCCCGTCGGCACTCAGGGAGAGGGTCGTGACTCTGTGGTTCGTCGAGAAACGGCGTACGCAGCGTCCTGTGGCCAGGTCCCAGACGCGCAGCACCCGGTCGCCGGTGGCGGTGACCGCCCTGCTCGCGTCGGCGTCGAGGCACACGGCCGTCATGGAGGTTCCGTAACCGTGGTCGGGCAGGACGAGCCTGCTGCGGCCCGTCTCCAGGTTCCACAACGTGGCCGGGCCGCCCTGCTTGCGGGTGGACAGCGCCCACCGCCCGTCGTCACTGACCTCGACCCACCGCGTGTCCTGCCAGCCGTCGAGGCGGCGCCGCCGGATCGGTTCTCCGGTGCCGACGTCCCACACCCACACCTCGTCGTCCACGACCACGGTCACCCGCTGCCCGTCGCCGCTCAGCCGCACGAGTCCGGCCTTGCGCTCCGGGTCGGTTCCGCGGAGGGGGAGGCTCCGCAGGCAGCTGCCGTCGGCCAGGTCCCAGAACCGTACGGTGCCGTCGGCGCCGGCCGAGACCGCGATCCGTCCGTCCGCGTCGGCGTCGACCGTGTTCGGCTGCGCGGTGACGGTCAGCCGGCACGCGCCGCTGGTGAGATCCCACAGCCGCGTCGTACCGTCGCCACTGCCGCTCGACATCGCCCACCGGCCGTTCTGCGCCAGGCGGCTCGCGTGCAGGATGCCGTCCCGCTGCCAGGGCAGTTCCCTGGTGCCGAGGCAGCGGCCACCGGGCACCTGTCCGGCGAGGAGCGACCGTCGTGCCGCGCGGACGTCGGGGTCGCCCGGGCGCTCGCCTTCCAGCTCGTCGAGGTGCGCGCGGGCGGCGTCGAGGTCCCCGCGTTCCAGATGGACCTGCGTGAGGAGAAGGCGGGCCTGCCACGGGTCGTCGGTGCGGGCCCGCAGGGTGTCGAGGTCGGTGATGAGGGCCTCGTCGGTGAGCACGACGGCGGCCTCGTGGTGGCGGGTCGCCGGTCCGTCGGGCGCCGCGTCGCCGCGCCGCCAGCGCATCAGGCCGCGGTGGTACGTGGCGGCGAGGTGCTGAGGGTCGCGTTGCAGGGCCTCGGTGAAGAGGGACTCGGCCTCCTCTTCCCGGCCCAGTTCGAGCAGGGACAGGCCCCGGTTGTTGAGCTCGTCGGCGCGGGCGTTGTCGGTGACCGGCGGCGGGGGTGGAGCGGCGCGACCGGTCGAGCGCTCGTGCAGGGCGGTCAGTTCGTCGGCGATCTCGCCCATCGACCGTGGCCTGAGGGTGGCGTTGCGCTGAAGGCAGCGCCTGAGGAGTTCGGCCAGTTCGTGCGGCATGGGCGGCGTCCTGCCCATGGTGGTGCCCGGGTCGGCCAGGTGCTCCTCCAGTGCGGCGCCCGCGGCCGGTCCGGCCATCCAGGTCACCCCGCCGGTGAACATCTCGAGCACCGAGACGGCGAAGCTGTAGACGTCGCTGCGCCGCCCCAGCACCCACCCGACCGTCCTGCCGCCGGCCTGCTCCGGCGAGGCGTACGCGGCCGTGTGCCACGCGCCCGCTCCGCCGGCCGGATCCGGACTCGCCGACGCTCCGACATGGGCCCCGGCGAGTCCGAAGTCGGTCACCTTCGCGGTGCCGTCGAGGTCGAGGAGCACGTTCGCGGGCTTGACGTCGCGATGGACCAGACTCCGGCGGTGCGCGTGATCGAGGCCCCACGCCATCTGCGCGGCGACCCGAAGGATCCGCGCGAGTACGTCGTCCGTTGCTCCCTCGTACAGCCGGCCGTCGCGGATCCAGTCCGCGAGGCTCCCGCCCGGCACGTACTCGGCGAAGACGCAGGGCACCCCGTCGACGACCCGCACGAAGTGGCAGCCGCACACGTGCGGATGGAGGCCGAGCGAGATCCACAGATCCGCCTCGGCGACGAACCGCTCACGGTCCTCCGGGCCGCGCAGGTGGGCGGGGCGCGGGCGCTTCATCGCGAGGTCGGTGCCCCAGGTCAGATGCCGTACCCGGTACACCAGGCCCATGCCGCCCTGCTCGTGCACGCGCAGCACTTCGTACCGGCCCTCGATCACGTCCCCGACCCGCCAGACGGCGGCCGGGGGTGGCACCGGCCCGTGGTGGTCCGACGTCACGAGCGCGGTACCGCCCCTCGGAGGGCCTCGCGGAATTCTGCCGCGCTCGCGAACCCGATCCGCGGCTGCTCGCGAAGCGCATGGTCGATGACGTCGGCGAGGGCGCGCGGGATGCCGGAATCCCGTCGGCGGATCGGTACGGCGGGCGACTGCAGGATGATCTGCCACGGGTCCTGGTCGCGGGGGAAGTCGCGCGGGGTGTACCCGGTCAGCGACTGGTAGAGGCAGGCGGCGAGGGCCCACACGTCCACGGCGGGCGGCGCCTTCTTGAAGTTGACGACCTGTTGGCGCGGCATGAAGTGGGGCTTGCCCGCGGTCGTGCCGGTGCGGGTGAGTCCGCTGAGGCCGGCCTGGTCGAAGGCCTTGGCGATGCCGAAGTCGCCGGCCTTCGCGGTCGTGGAGCCGTCGGCGTTCTCGTGCAGCAGGATGTTGGAGGGGCTGAGGTCGCGATGGACGACGCCCTGGCGGTGGGCGTGGTCGAGTCCGTCGAGCACCTGGAGGGCGATCGGGACGGCCTCGGCCACGGGCAGCCGGCCCTGCCTCCGTCGTAGGACGCGGTCCAGGCTGCCGCCGGTGCAGTACTCGGTGGTGAGGTAGAAAGTGCCGTCGGCGAAGCCGGAGTCGTACAGGGTGGCGATGTTCGGGTGCCGCAGGGCCCGCGTGATCTCCGCCTCCCGGAGGAAGCGGGCCCGTGCGTCGGGGTTCGCCGCCACCTTCGGCAGCATCACCTTCAGCGCCACCTCGCGGCCGGTCGCCTCGTGGCGGGCGAGGTACACCGCGCCCATGCCACCGCGGCCGAGTTCGCGCAGCAGGGTGTGGCCGGCGATGGGGGCGAGGTCGGGGCGCCCCGTGTCGGCGAGTTCGAGCAGGTGCTCGATCACGGCGGAGGGCTCCGACCGGCAGTCCGTGCAGAGGTGGTCACCGGCCCTGGTTCCGCCGTCCCCGTCGGCCGGGCCGCCGCAGTTCGCGCAGCGGGCGAGGGGCAGCGTGCGCGGTGCGTGGATGTCGACGCGGAAGACGGTCTCACCGAGCCGGATCTCGTCGCCGTCGGCCAGGTCGTGCTCGGGGAAGGTCATGGCCGCACCCTCTTGCGGCGTCTGGTGGCTCTCGCGCTGGCCGATCTTCTTCCCGTTGACGTAGGTGCCGTTGAGGCTGCCGAAGTCCCGGATGCGGATGTCGGGCGGGTTGATGTCGAGCAGGCAGTGGTGGCGGGAGACCGTGTCGTGGTGCTCGTCGCTCGGCAGCCGCGGCGAACAGTCCTTGCTGCGGCCGACCACGCACGTCGTGCGCTCGTCGAAGACGTACGTGTCCGGGTCGAGCCTGCCCTCGACGAGCGTCAGGGTGACCGTGGCTGTGGGGGCGGCCGTCATCGTGCCGTTTCTCCTTCTACGAATTCCAGGTCCGTGGCTCCGCCGTCGACGACGACCTCGGAGCCGTCGTGGAAGCGTCCGGACAACAGCGAGGTGCCGAGCGGCTGGACCAGCAGGAGCTCGACTGCCTGCTCCAGCGCACGGGCGCCCGACGGCACGCCATCGGTCTGTCGCAGCACCAGGTCACAGGCGTCGTCGGTCAGCGTGAGGGTGATCCTCCTGGCGGCGAGGCGGTCACGGACGCGGTCGACGAGCTTGTCGAGGATGCGCCGCAGCGCGGGCCGGGACAGGGGCTCGAAGACGACGACCCGCCCGATCCGGCCGAGGAGTTCGGGACGCAGGGCCTCGGCGAGTGCGGCCCGGACCCGGTCGGCGGCTCGGTCGGCCTCGGGGACTTCGAGGACGTCGCCCGGTCGCGGCGACGGGGCGAAGCCCAGCAACCGGGGTCCGGGGACCGGGCCGACCGGGCCGGACCCCAGGTTCGAGGTGAGGATGACGACGGTGTCGGTGAAGGAGACTCGGCGCCCACGGGAATCGGTCAGCTGCCCCTCGTCGAAGATCTGCAGGAAGACGTCCAGGATCTCCGGGTGGGCCTTCTCCACCTCGTCGAACAGCACGACGCTGTGCGGATGGTCGCGCAGCGGGCCGCTCAGTTGCCCTTCGCGGTCGTGTCCGACGTAGCCGGGTGGGGCACCGAGGAGCCGGGACAGCGCGTACCGCTCCTTGTACTCCGACATGTCGATCCGGACGAGTCGACGCTCGTCGCCGAAGAGGAACTCGGCCACCGCTTTGGCCAGTTCGGTCTTGCCGGTGCCGGTCGGGCCGGCGAGGAGGAACACACCGATGGGCCGGCGCGGGTCGCCGAGGCCCGTTCTGGCGGTGCGGACGGCGTCGGCCACGACGCGGACGGCCGCGTCCTGGCCGATGACCCGGCGGCGCAGGTGTTCCTCCATGCGGAGCAGGCGCCGCGCCTCGCCCTCGGTGACGCGCTCCAGCGGGAGCCGGGCGCGGGCCGCCACCGCGGCCGCCACCTCGTGGCTCCCGACGGTGGCCCGGTCGCGCTGCCCGGGCTCGGAGGCGGGTGACGCTGCGGGGGACGACGCGGGGGACGGCGCGGGCACGGGGCTCAGCGTCTCGATGCGGGCGGTGGAGCAGGCCTGGTCGACGATGTCGATGGCCTTGTCCGGGAGGCGTAGCTCAGGGAGGTGACGTATCGTCAGATCGATGGCCGCCGCCGGGACGTCCTCGTCGATCTCCACCCCGTGGTGCGCGGCCAGCGTCGCGCACACCTTCTCCAGGATCTCCACGGCCTCCGACCTGGTCGGCTCGTCGACCCAGATCACCTCGAAGCGGCGTTCCAGCGCCGGATCC
The DNA here is from genome assembly GCF_042731085.1 of Streptomyces sp. NPDC059875. Lineage (NCBI taxonomy): Bacteria > Bacillati > Actinomycetota > Actinomycetes > Kitasatosporales > Streptomycetaceae > Streptomyces > Streptomyces sp. NPDC059875. The sequence continues at coordinate 7,859 of NZ_JBHWJZ010000030.1, read as the reverse complement.
GCCTCGATGTCCCGCCGGTACTCCCCCGGAGTGGTGGCGCCGACGCAGCGTAACTCTCCCCGCGCCAAAGCGGGCTTGAGGATGTCGGCGGCGTTGCTCGCTCCCTTTCCGCCGGCACCGAGCACCGTGTGGAGTTCGTCGATGAAGAGGATCAGCTCCGGAGACTCCCGGGCCTCGTTCAGCACGGCCTCCACGCGCGCCTCGAACTCGCCGCGGTATTTCGTGCCCGCGACAAGCGCCGCCATGGACAGCTCCACCACGCGGGCACCGGCGAGTCCCGCCGGCGCTCCGGGCGCGACGAGACGGGCGGCGAGGCCCTCCACGATGTTGGTCTTGCCCACCCCGGCGTGCCCGACGAGGACGGCGTTGGCCTTGCGCTGCCGCACGAGGACCCGAGCCAGGATGCGCAACTCCTCGCGACGGCCGATCAGTTGTGGCAGCTTGGCGGCGCGGGCGAGCCGGGTGAGGTCTCTGCCGTACGTGTCGAGGGCGGGCGTCTCCCGCCGTTCCGGCTCAGGAGCAGCCTCCGGCTCGGGCTCGGCTTGCTGATCGGCCTCGGGGGCGCGATCGGGCTCCCGCTCACCCTCGGGAAAGAGCGCGGCGAGCGGATCGTCGAGGCCGAGCTTCGCGAAGAGTTCGGCCGCCCTGGGCATGGGTGATTCGAGGACGGCCCGGAGCAGGTCGCCGGCGCCGAACGCCTCGGTCCCGGCGATCTCACCGGCCCGGACGAAGGCATCGCGTGCGGCGGGGCTCCGGGGCGGGCCCGCTTCGGGCGGGGGCGCGGGGGCGAGGGCGGGCGCGTCGGTCTCGAGGACGGCGCGCAACCGGCGGCGGAAGAGGTGCGGATCGATGGCGGCCCGCTCGAATCCACGGCGTATCTCCTGGGCGTTCGCCCCGATCTCCGCGCGCTGCGACGGGGACATCCTGCTCGCTTCGAGAATGCGGCCGAGGTCGGAACGGCACAGTTTGGTGAGGGCCAGCAGCAGATGTTCCGGCCCGACGTGCGAACTCCGCACGGCCCGCGCCTCGATCCGGGCCAACCCGAGCACCAGCGCCGTGCCGTCGGTGTACGCCTGCATCCCGCCCCCGTGTCCCCTCGTGTCCCCCCGTAGGACCCCTGATCGATTCTTCCGCCGACGCCGCCGAGCGGAGCGTGTATCCGGAAGATTTCTCCGGTCATTTCGATCACGAGCCGCGCGGGAGGCGACACCGGGATGGCGTCCGGTGGGCCGCCGGGTGAACCTAGGCGGCCGGGCGGCGGGCCAGATAGAGGCCGGTGGTCGCCGCGAGCAGCGTGACGCAGCCGGTGAAGGTCAGCCCGGCGGCGTCCAGACCGATCCACATCGTCAACGCGCCGACACCCACGACCGGCAGGGAGATGCCCGTGTAGGCGACGACGAAGAACGAGGAGATCGTCGCCGCCCGGTGCGCGGGCGGGGCCGCGTCGCCGACGGCGGTCAGTCCGGCCCGGAAGGAGAGGCCCTGGCCGAGCCCGCCGCAGGCGGCGCCGGCCACCAGGAGGGGCAGCGCCTGCGCCCAGAGCGAGGCACCGACGAGGAGGAGACCGAGCACGAGGACGAGACAGCCGAGCGGCAGGGCGGCCCGCACCGACAGCTTCCCCGTCAGCGACTGCCCCACGGTCGAGGCGAGGAACACCGAGAAGACCACGAGACCGGTGACGGCCAGGTTGGTGATGCCGAGGGTCTCGGAGACGAAGCTCGGCGCCACGGCGGTGAACAGGCCGAGGAGCGAGAACCCGGCGAAGGCGGCGAGCGCCGAGGGGGTGAAGACGCCGCGCACCTGGGGCGGTACGTACAGACCCTGCGGCCTGGGCCGGGTCCGGAGGCGGGCGTGGGGGACCGTCTCCGGCAGGAGCAGGACGATGACGCAGGCCACGCAGACCAGCCCGAGGTGGGTCAGGAACGGCAGGGACAGGGGCCTCGGGGCGTACTCGGCAAGGAATCCGGCCAGCAGGGGTCCGCAGCCGAGGCCGCCCATGTTCGCGGCGGTCGCGGCGAAGCCCGCGCGCGATTTCCGCTCCGGCCGCGCCAGTTCCAGGACCGTGACCGTGCCCGCCCCGCTCAGCAGTCCGGCGGAGAAGCCCGACAGCAGCCGGCCGGCGAAGAGGAACGGCAGACCGCCCTCGAGGAGGAAGCACGCCGCGCTCGCCGCGGCGAGGCCCAGTGCGGCCAGCAGGACGGGGCGCCGCCCCGCCTCGTCCGAGTAGTTGCCGACCAGCAGCAGGGTGGCGATCACACCCACGGCGTAGCTGGCGAAGATCACCGTCACCATCAGCTCGGAGAAGCCGAGTTCCTCGCGGTACAGCCCGTACAGCGGTGTGGGCAGCGTCGTGCCGGCCATGCCGATGGCGAAGACCGCTGCCGCCGCTCCGTAGCCGAGGTGTCGTCCGTGAAGCGAGGGCGTCACGCCGTGCTCACCCCGCCACGTGCCAGTGCGAACACGCCGAAGACGATCAGGCCGACGCCGAGCACCTCCGGGAGGAGCCACCATCCGGTCCGTACGTGCTCCTCGTACAGCAGGACGCCCAGCATGAGGCTCACCGTGGCGTCCCCCAGGGTCAGGGCCGGTTGCGAGGCGACGAGCGGGCCGCCCTGCATGGCGTGTTCGAGCAGCAGGAGGGCGGCGATCCCGGTGACGCAGAAGGCGTACGTCTGCCAGGTCGTCAGGAAGGCGCTCAGACCGCCCTCGTCGAGGATGTGCATCGAGGCCTTCATCAGCGCCGCGGTGAGCGCGTAACAGATCGCCGTGGCCGCGCCCAGGCATCCGGCACGGGCGCGCCCGGCCGGCCTTCGCAGCCCGGCCGCCGCGAGCGCCACCGCCACGGCGCCGCTCACCGCGAGCGCCGGAATCCAGCGGTCCAGTTCCACGTGCGTACGGTTTCCGGTGGGCGAGGCCGCCATGAGCGCGATCCCGAGCCCGAGCACCACCCCTCCCACCGCCGGCCAGAGCGCGGCGGGCAGCCGCTCCCGAGTCATCAGCGAGGCGATCAGGAGCGCGAGCGGAAGCTCGAGCACGAACAGCGGCTGTACGAGCGAGAGCGCGCCGGTCGCCAGGGCCGCCGCCTGCCCGACTCCGGCGGCGATCACCGCGACGATGCCGGCCAGCCACAGCGGTCGTCGCAGCAGATCGAGGATCAGTCCGGGCCGGAACGAGTCGGACTGGGGAACGGTGAGCGCGGCCCGGCGCTGAAGCACCGTGGCGAGCGCATTGCTGAACGCGGCGAACACCGCGAACAGGACCGGCAGGACGATGCCCATCCCCCGATACTCACCGCGCCGGATGACGGCCGCCGCGACGACACCGGCCGGGGCCTGGGGTTCACCCGCGGTATTCGCCCGTCCGGACCCCCCGAGCACCGATCTCGGGCGAATGTGGCGGCGCGCACGTGGTCCGCCGGGCCCCCGGTGGTACGTCGTTGGCCATGCAGCCAGGCACACCACCGCAGGTGGTCCCCTTCCTCCGCACCGCCGCCGCGTACGCATGGCGTCTGCTCGTCGTCGGAGCAGTGGTGTACAGCCTGTTCGCGCTGCTCGGGCGCTTCCACGAGATCGGGGTGGCGGTCTTCCTCGGTCTGGTGGCCACCGCGCTGCTGCGCCCGGTCGCCGACGTGGTCGCCCGGGGGCTGCCCCGCCCGCTCGCGGTCGCCCTCACCCTCCTCGGCAGCATCGCGCTCGTCCTCGGGGTGCTCGCGCTGGTCGGCGAGGCGGTGGAGGGTGATCGGACCACGCTGGTACGCGAGTTCCGGGACGGCGTCGACCGGATCGAGGACTGGCTGGAACGGCCCCCGTTCCGGCTGAACCCGGAGGCGCTGTCCGACGTCCAGTCCAGGATCGGGCGGTTCCTGTCGAGCCACCGGTCGACGCTGTTCAGCGAGGCGGTGAGCGGCGCGCACCGTCTGGTGGAGGTCCTCACGACGCTGGCGCTGGCGTTGTTCTGCTCGGTGTTCTTCATCCACTCCGGAGACCGGCAGTGGGGCTGGCTCCAGGAACAGTTGCCGTCGTCCGTGCGCGGCCGGGTGGCGATCGGCGGGCGCGCGGCGTGGCGCACCTTCACCGGCTACACGCACGGAATCGTGCTGGTGGCCGCGGTGAACGCGATCCTTGTCGGGCTCGCGCTCTGGCTGCTGGGGGTCCCCCTCGCGGTCCCGCTGGCTCTGCTGGAGTTCATGGCCGCGTTCATCCCGCTGATCGGCTCGCCGGTCGCACTCGCGGTCGCCGCCGTCGTCGCGCTGGCGTCCCAGGGTCCCTGGGTGGCGGCGATCGTGGTCGCCCTGATCGTGGTCATCGGCCAGATCGAGGGACATCTGCTGCACCCCCTCGTCATGAGCTGGGCCGTGCGGCTGCATCCCCTGGTGGTGGCGATCTCGGTGATCGCGGGCGCGATCGCGGCGGGCGTCGTGGGCGCGGTGGTGGCCGTGCCGCTGGTGTCGGTGATCTGGTCGGTCCGCACGGCGTTGCGCGAGGCCCATGAACCGCAGAAGGGCTGAGCCCGCCGGCCCCTCCACCCGGCTCACGGCGCCGTTGGACGCCGGTGGCCCCGGTTTGGATAGGGTGCCGGTCGACAACGGGGAACTGTGTGGGAGACATGAGTTGATGAGTGGTCAGCAGGCGGGCCGTGGCGGCGCTTCTCAGATTTTCCAGCCGCTGGCCGGGGACGATCCGACCACCGTCGCCGGCTACCGGCTGGCCGCGCGGCTCGGCGCGGGCGGTATGGGCAAGGTGTACCTGTCGTACACGCCCGGCGGGCGGCCCGTCGCCATCAAGGTGATCCGGCCCGAGTTCGGTGACGACGCCGAGTTCCGGCGCCGGTTCGCGCAGGAGGTGCAGTCGGCGCAGCGGGTGCAGGGGCTGTTCACCGCGCCCGTCATCGACGCCGACACCGACGGCCCCATGCCCTGGCTCGCGACCGCGTACGTGCCCGGGCCCTCGCTCGCCGACGCCGTCCTGGCCCACGGGGCGCTGCCCGTCGAGACGGTCCTGCTGCTCGTGGCGGGCATGGCGGAGGCCCTGCACGTCATCCATGGCGCGGGCATCGTGCACCGCGACCTCAAGCCGTCCAACGTCCTGCTCGCCGCCGACGGGCCCCGCGTCATCGACTTCGGCATCGCCTACGCCGCCGACGCGACCTCCCTCACGGGCAGCGGCGTCACCATCGGCACCCCCAGCTTCATGGCCCCCGAGCAGGCCCAGGGCGGCGGCCGGGTCACCCCGGCCACCGACGTCTTCGCGCTGGGGCAGGTCGCGGCGTTCGCGGCGACGGGAACGCCGGCGTTCGGCGAGGGGACCTCGCACGGCGTCCTGTACCGGATCATCCACGAGGAGCCCGATCTGAGCCGGGTCCCCGAGCGGTTGCAGGAGCTGGTCGTCCGCTCGCTCGCGAAGGACCCCGCCGCGAGGCCGTCGGTCGCCGAGATCATCGCCCTGTGCCAGGCCGCGAACGCCGAGACCGTGCTGCGGCGCGCCGAGGACTGGCTGCCGAGCACGGTGGCCGCCGACATCACCGTACGTGCTGCGGCGCCCGCCCCCGCCTCCGACCGGACTCCGCCGCCTCCGGGATACGCCCCCACGGCACCGGCCACCCCGCCGGCGGGCTACACCCCCACGGCTGCGCCGACCCCGCCGGCCGGCTACACCCCCACGGCAGCGGCGACGCCTCCTCCCGGGTACTTTCCCTCCGCCCACTCCGCTCCTGCTCCCGCCCACTCCCCCGCGGGGCCCGCCGCGCCGGGGCCGACCCCGCCCGCCGGGCTCGCCTACGCCCCGACGCACGCCGCACCGCATGCCCCGCATGCGCACCAGTTCCCCGGTATGCCGATGCCGCCTGCGCCGCGGCCGCCGGCGGCACCGCGCAAGCGGGGTCCGCTCGTCGCGCTCGCCGCCGCGCTGGTCTTCGGTGTCGCCGCGGGTGGCACGGCGTACATGCTCCTCAAGGAGAAGGATCAGCAGACGCAGGGCGGCAGCTCCTCGCCGAGCGGCAGCTCCTCTCCGGGCGGGCAGGGCGGCGGCGGCACGGACGCCGGGGCGAAGCCGAGCACCGCGCCGCAGCCGAAGCCCGCCGAGTTCAAGGGCATCAACCTCACCGCCGGGTACCACCTCACGCTCGGGGACGACGCCGTCCGACCGCAGCAGGGCGAGGACGGCATGTACGAGCTCTCCTACGACACCGGTGGCTACCTCGACGCGGAGAGCTCGGGCGGGAACCTCGTCCTGCTCGACGCGGGGCAGCAGGGGTCGCTCGCGACCTGCCGAGCGGACACCCGCTACACCCAGAACGTCTATCTGGAAAAGCTGTCGAAGGGGCGGCAGGTCTGCGTCACGACCGGCACCGGACACATCGGCCTGGTCACGGTCCGGGGCTTCTCGGCCGAGGACTCCCCGAGCGACTACATGACCCTGGACCTGACCGTGTGGCGCAACGCCGTCGAGTCGTCGGGCTGAGGCCTCACTCGGTGCGGTGGGCGCCGACGACGGTCTGCGAGGCCGGCCCGGCGGGCGCGGTGGTCGGCGCCTCCGCGGTGCTCACCAACGCAGCGGTCAGCCGGGGCGGCGAGACCCGGGACCGACTCCGGTCCCCGCCGCGTCGACCAGCTCCGCCAGGGCCGCGGCGAGTGCTTCGAGGCCCGGCCCGGCGGGGCCGCCGGGCTCCTTCATGTAGACGTCGCGGCGGATCTCCACCATCAGCGCGCTGACCCGCGTGTCCCGGCCGTAGTGCTCCAGCGGCACGTACGTGCCCGCGAAGGGGCTGTCCGTCCCGACCCCGCCGAAGCCGGCGAACGCCGTCCGCGCCGCCGCGAGCAGCGCGGGCGGCGTGTGGCGGCGGTCCGTGCCCAGACAGATCGGCGGGCGCGGACCCTCGCCGTGCAGCTCGTACGGCAGGGGCTCGGTCGGGTACGAGTGCACGTCGATGATCACGGCGCTGCCCACGGTCGCCAGCCGATCGGCGACGGCGGCGGTCATGGCCCGCGCGTACGGCTCGAAGTACCGCTCCAGGAGCGGCCGCGGGTCGAAGCCGGCCGGCCGCAGCTCGGCACGGTGGGTGGTCCGGGTGTACACCGCGCCCATCCCGACGGCGATCATCTCCTCCCGTTCGTCGGGGAAGCGTTCGGGGTCGACGACCAGCCGCGAGAGCCGGTTGACGAACCGCCAGGGAGTGACGCCGGCGGCGCTCGCGGCCAGGTCGGCGATCCGCTCCGTGTGGGAGTCGGTGATGTGGTCCAGTTCGCGTGCGAGTTCCTCGTCGCCGAGCACGATGCCCTCGCGCACGTCCGGAGGCACCGTGCGGGAGGAGTGCGGCACGTGGAGGAGAACAGGGGATTCGGGATCCCCGGGGAGGAGGTGGAAGGAAGGCGATGTGTCGGTCATCCGTCGGTCCCAGCGGTGCGGTTCGCCCCCGAGGGCTCTCGGGCGCGTGTACGAGCTCACTGAAATAGAATGGATCCGTGACCGAGAACCTTCCCCCGTGCCCCGAATGCTCCAGTGCGTACACCTATGAGATGGGCGCGCTCCTGATCTGCCCCGAGTGCGGCCACGAGTGGTCCCCCACCGCGGCCGGCGCCGCTGCGGCCGGCACCGCCACGGGCGGGGAGAAGGTGATCAAGGACGCGGTGGGCAACGTGCTCGCCGACGGCGACACGGTCACGGTGGTCAAGACCCTCAAGGTGAAGGGCAGCCCGTCGGGCATCAAGGCGGGCACCAAGGTGCGCAACATCCGCCTCGTGGACGGCGTGGACGGCCACGACATCGACTGCAAGGTCGACGGGTTCGGCCCCATGCAGCTGAAGTCCAGCGTGGTGAAGAAGGCCTGAGCCGGGGCGCGGCACCGCCCCCAGCCTTGGGGGG